>NZ_JBSPKW010000007.1:0-233732 GCF_053848065.1 Mesorhizobium sp. BHscii
TGTTGAATCAGAACTGCGATGATTTGGGAATCCCACGACTCTTACAAATCTCATCCCGCTCTAATGACCCGCCTGAACAACTTTGTTATCAGGGCGATCATCAGCTTCGTCATTTCGTCATGCAAATCGCCTATGGCAGCGGGAGTTGACGAGGACTTTCGATGCGCTACGCCATCTATTTCACTCCCCGGCAGGACGAACCGCTGGCGCGGATCGCCGCCAATTGGCTCGGCCGCGACCCGTTCGGCGCCGCCACGAGGCCGGTCGAGGCGGTGGGCGAGCTGTCGGCGGCGGAAGTCGCCTTCCACACCGCTTCGGCGCGCCGCTACGGTTTTCATGCGACGCTGAAGGCGCCCTTCCGGCTGGCTTCGAACGAAACGGAAGCCGCGCTTCGCGCGGCGCTCGACGATTTTGCCTTGGCGACGCCGGTGGTAACCATCCCACGGCTGGTCGTCAGCCAAATCGACGGCTTCTTCGCGCTGGTGCCGGAAGGACCGCTGCCGGCGCTCAACCGCTTCGCCGACGACGTTGTGCGCGACTTCGACCGTTTTCGCGCGCCGCTGACCGAGGCTGAGATCGAACGTCGCAGCCCTGATTCGCTGAAGCCGGATGAATTCCGCAATCTCTGCCAGTGGGGCTACCCCTATGTCTTCGAGACCTTCCGGTTCCATATGACGCTATCCGGCCGTGCCTCGTCACAGGAAAGCCCTCGTCTTCGCGCAGCAATCGACAGCCTGTTTGCGCAGGTCCTGCAACGGCCGGTGCCGGTGGACGCACTGACCCTGTTTGTCGAAACTGAACCTGGCGCCCCGTTCATGGTGCTTTCCCATCACGCGCTCGGGCGCCGCCCGGCCAGAAGAACTGCCTGAGATGACTATTTGTTTTAACCGCCTTTTTGCGACGCCAATTGGTATCAATTGGCTGCAAAAATGCTCCAAGGATTGCCTGAAATGACCGCCGAGACCGTTCTCAACAATGCCCGCATCGTGCTTGCCGACGAGATCGTCGAGGGCTCGATCGTGCTGCGCGACGGCTTGATCGCCGGGATCGATGCCGGCGCCGGCCGGACCGGCGAAGACATGGGCGGCGATTTCATCATTCCCGGGCTGGTCGAGCTTCATACCGACCACCTCGAAGGCCACTACGCGCCGCGGCCGAAGGTGCGCTGGAACCCGATCGCCGCCGTTCTCGCCCATGACGCGCAGGTGGCGACCGCCGGCATCACCACCGTGCTCGACGCCTTGCGCGTCGGCATGGACGACGACGCCGACATGAATTCGGCCGACATGCGCAAGCTGGCCGATGCGATCGAGGACAGCGTCCAGCAGGACCGGCTGCGGGCCGACCATTTCATCCATCTGCGCTGCGAGGTTTCGGCGCCGGATTGCCTCGCCGCCTTCGCCCACTTCGATGGCGATGACAGGATCAAGCTGGCGTCACTGATGGACCATGCGCCGGGACAGCGCCAGTTCGTCGACTTGGAAACCTATGCCTACTACTACCAGCGCAAGCTGAAGCTGACGGATCGCGAATTCCAGCAATTTTGCGAGAAGCGGATGGCGGAGTCGGCGACGAATTCGGGGCCGAACCGCGCCTTCATCGCTGCCGCCTGCCATCAGCGCGGCATCGTGCTGGCCAGCCATGACGACGCCACGACAGGCCATGTCGACGAGGCGATCGAACAGGGTGTCCGCGTCGCCGAGTTCCCGACCACGAAGGAGGCCGCAAAAGCTTCGAAGGGGGCAGGGCTCGGGGTGCTGATGGGCGCGCCGAACGTCATGCGCGGTGCTTCGCATTCGGGTAATGTTTCGGCCCGCACGCTCGCCGGCGAAGGCTTGCTCGACATATTGTCGTCCGACTACATTCCCTTCAGCCTGATCCAGTCGGCCTTTTTCCTCGGCGACGTAGTCGGCGGCATTTCCCTGCCTCAGGCGGTGGCCATGGTTTCGAAGAACCCGGCCGAGGCGGTCGGCCTCGCCGACCGTGGCGTCATCGAGCAGGGCCGGCGCGCCGACCTGGTTCGCGTCCGTCTCGACGATCACGTCCCGGTGGTCCGCACGGTCTGGCGGCAGGGACGGCGGGTCGCGTGATGGTGTCGGCGTCGATCGAGCGTGAATTGTCCGCCGCTGCGTTTCCGATCCGCGACGGCGTCTTCGTCGCCGTCGTGGGGCCGAGCGGCGCCGGCAAGGATACGGTGATCGGCTATGCCCGGGCACTGTTTGCCGACGAGAACCGGCTGGAGTTCGTGCGCCGGGTCATCACCCGGCCGAGCGACACGACGAGCGAGGATCACGACACGCTCGCCGACGCGGCCTTTGTCGAGGCGGAAGCGGACGGCGCCTTCGCCATCTCCTGGGAGGCGCATGGTCTGCGTTACGGCATCCCGGCTGAAGTCGACTGGTCGGTGGCCAATGGCCGCATCGCAATTGCCAATGTCTCCCGCGCCATCATCCCGGCGCTGCGCGATCGCTATGCCAATCTGGCTGTCGTCGAGATCACCGCATCGCCGGAAATCCTGGCCGAGCGACTGGCGATGCGCGGCCGCGAGTCGCGCGGCGAGGTGCTGGCGCGCCTGGCGCGCAGCGCCAATGTGGCGTTGTCCGGGCCAGGCGTCACCTCGATCGACAATAGCGGCCCGCGTGAGGCGGCCGGCGAGCGCTTTGCCGATGTGTTGCGCAAGGCCATGGCATTCTCCGACATGTCGGGCTTAATTTAAGGCTGCGTCTTCCCTTCTCCCCTTGTGGGGAGAAGGGAGAGGCGGAGCCGCTATTCCGCGGACGCACCAGCCATGCCCTTGCGGGTCGCCTCGAGCATCAGCCGCCGCTCCCGATACACGCCCCATTGCTGATCGACCAGCACGCCGATGAGGATCACCCCGCCCATCACCGCGAAGTTGAGCGAGGAGGGGATGCCGAGCAGGTTGACGAGGTTTTGGAGTTCCTGCAGCAGAACCGTGCCGAGGATGACGCCGATCAGCGAGCCCTCGCCGCCGCGCAGCGAGAAGCCGCCGAGCACTGCCGCGGCAATGGCATAGAGTTCGTAGAACTGGCCGTGGCTCGCCGGCGAGATCGAGCGCGTGTACATGGCGAAGTAGATCGCCGACAGCGCCGTCAGCACACCGCAGATGACATAGGCCGCCATGACAACGCGGCCGGTGCGTATCCCGGAATATTTCGCCGCCTCCTCATTCTTGCCGATGGCGTAGAGATAGCGGCCGAACACCGAACGATGCAGCACCACCCACATCACGATGGCGATGACGATCAGCGCTATGAAGCTGTTCGGCACGCCATAGGATCGCCCCGCGGTCAGGAATTCGAGCTCCGGAAAGTTCTGTCCGAAAGCAAAACCCGCGGTGCCGTCGGCAGTGTAGAACCGCGCGACGCCGCGGTAGATCAAGAGGCCGCATAGCGTCACCACGAAAGGCTGCAATTTGAGCCGCGTGATCAGCCAGCCATGTGCCAGCCCGATCATGCCGCCGAGCACGAGGATCAGCGGCAGCGCGACCGGCCATGCCATGCCGCGCGTGGCGATGAAATCGACGAACAGGACGCCGAGCAGCGCAACCACGGAGCCGACCGACAATTCGATGCCGCCGGTGATGATGACGAAGGCCTGGCCGATAGCCAGGATGCCGAACAGGCCGATCAGGTTCGACGTGTTGGCGAGGTTGATCGGCAGCAGAAAGCGCGGATTGATGATCGCCACAACCGCTCCCACCACAAGGATCAGGATCAGCAGGCCGAGATCTTTCTTGCTCATCGTCTTCTCCCCAATCCCTGCCTAGGCAGGGTCCGCAAAAGTGTTCTACGGTTTTGCGACCAGAACTTGCACCACATCAAAAAACTATCTCGGCTGCTTGCCCACGGCCAGCAGCAGCACGTTTTCCTGGCTGAACTGTTCCTTGTCGAGAATGCCTGAGATCTGGCCCTCATGCATGACAGCGATGCGGTCAGAGACGCCAATCACCTCCTCCATGTCGCTGGAGATCATCAGCACGGCGACACCGGCATCGGCCAGTGCGCGCATCAGCCCGTAGATTTCGGCCTTGGCGCCGATGTCGATGCCGCGCGTCGGCTCGTCGAGGATCATCACCTTGGGGTTCATGGCAAGCCACTTGGCCAGCACGACCTTTTGCTGGTTGCCGCCTGACAGCGTGCCGGTGCGCGTCGCCACCGACGGTGCCTTAATCCCGAGATTGCGTTTCTGCTTCTCGGCGGTGACGGCTTCGGCGCCGGCAGAAACCAAGAACCGCCGGGCATGCGCCGGCAGATTGGGAAGCGAAATATTCTGGGCAATCGACAGATCGAGCAGGATGCCGGTCAGCTTGCGGTCTTCCGGGACGAGGAAGATCCCGTTGGCCACAGCGTCGGCGGCCGAACCGAGAACCAGGTCTTTTCCATCAAGCTGGAGCGCGCCGCCAAGGCTCGTCTCAATGCCGAAAAGCACGCGCGCCAGCTCGGTGCGGCCAGAGCCGACTAAGCCCGCCAGCCCTAGGATTTCGCCTTGCCTGACGCCGAGATCGACCGGCCGGTCTGGATAGGCGCTGGTGCGAATGGCCTTGGCCGACAGGGCGACAGTGCCGGGCGGGCGCGCCGATTCTGCGGCCTTCTCCCGCTGCTTCAGCATGCGGCCGATCATCAGCTTGACCATCTGGTCGTGGTTGACGGCGCTCTTCGGCAGCGTGCCGGCAAGCTTGCCGTCCCTCAGCACGACGACGCGATCGGCGACCCGCTCGACCTCGTGAAGACGGTGCGAGATGAAGATGACGCTGATCCCCTCAGCCTTCAGCGCTCTGATGACGTCGAGCAGTTTGTCGGTTTCGGCAAGGGGCAGGCTCGATGTCGGTTCGTCGAGGATCACCAGCCTTGCCTCGATCGACAGCGCCTTGGCGATTTCGACCATCTGCTGCTGGGCAAGCGACAGCGTCGATACCGGCGTATCGGCCGAGAAATTGGCGCCCACGCGTTTGAGCAGCGGCGCCGCCAGCGTGCGCAGCCTGGCGCGGTCGACCAGCCTGAGCGGACCGGCGCGCAACGGCTCGCGGCCGAAAAAGATGTTGGCGGCAACGTCGAGGTTTTCGAACAGGTTGAGTTCCTGATGAACGAAGGCAATGCCGGAACCGATGCTGGCTTCGACGGTCAGCCTATCATGGGCGACGCCGTCGACGGTGATCGTGCCGGTGTCGGGGGTGGTCACGCCGCCGAGGATCTTCATCAGCGTCGACTTGCCGGCGCCGTTTTCGCCGACGAGGCCGATGACCTCGCCAGGCCTGACCTCCATCGAAAATCCATCCAGCGCGACCACGCCGGGATAGGTCTTGCGCACGCCCTCGAGACTGAGGAACGGGGCAGTCGTGGATACACCGATGGATGCGTCGGAATAATTCATCACGCCTGACAGCAGCTGGTGGGCCGCTCTAGCCACATCTGCAGACTGACGACCCTCGCAGGGTTCGTCAATGCAAGCCGCCGACCCGAAGCGAACCTCGAGCCGGCGCAACTGCTTTCGTCCTAATTGCCGGACATTGCTTTCAGATTGGCGGCATAGGCGTCGACGTCGTCCTTGCCGATGATCTTGGTCGGGATGATGATCAGGCCGTTCTCCGGAATGCCCGATTTGTCGCCCTCGAGATAGGCGGCCATCAGCTTCATGCCCTGGTAGGCCCATTCGAAGGGCTGCTGCACCACGGTGGCGGCAACGGTGCCTTCCTTGACGCCGCCCAGCGTGATCGGATCGTCGTCGAAGCCGACAACCGTGATCTGGCCGAGCTTGCCGGCGTCGCGCAGCGCTTCATAGATGCGCGGCGTGTTGTAGGAATAGAAGCCGACCATGCAGGTGACGTCGGGGCTGGCGACCAGCGCGTCCTCGACGTTCTTCTTGGCGCGGGCCTGGTCGATGTCGTCGCCACGCACGTCGATCAGCTCGATCTTGGTGCCGGCGAGCCCTTCCTTCATGCCCTCGATGCGCTCCTTGGCATTATCGGCGCCGAGCAAGCCGACGAAGCCGAGGCATTTGCCGCCGTCGGGCATCGCCTTTTTGGCGATCTCGGCCGCCTGTTTGCCGGCATCGATGTTGGATGAGCCGATATAGGCGATACGCTTGGTCTGCGGCGCGTCGCTGTCGGTGGTGAACAGCGCCGTCTCCGAGGCGATCTTGTTGAGCCCGTCGGTCGAGGTCTTGGGATCGACGGCCGATACCATGATGGCCTTGACGCCGGCCGTCACCAGATCGTCCATCAGCCGCTGCTGAATGGCAACCGACGACTGCTCCGGATATTTGAGCTCCAGATTGTAGCCGGGCAGTTCGGCCTGCGCCTTCTTGACACCGGCTTCGGCCGCCTTCCAGAAATCAGAGGCGCCGTTGACGACGAAGGCCAGCGTCGGTTTATCCTGGGCACGGGCAATTGCAGTGATGGACAGACCGAGGGCCAAGGCCGCGGCGGCGATGGACGCATTTCGTATCGCAGATTTCATGTTCAACCTCCCATTGATTCAGTCATTTCGCTGATCTGAACTTGTCGAATGCGGCTTGGACGCCCCCTCCTCAAGGGGTGATGGCAGCGAAAGAACGGCACCATTCCAGCCGCGATTTGAACTCTAGAGACTCATTAGCAGTTCGTAAATAGTCGGATTTGTCTGACATTTCAGTAATTGCGCGGCGTTGCTCTGCGCCTGAGTGCCACCGATACCGCGCAGCACGCTTGCTTGCCGCCATGGCCCGTTCGGTCCCGAGCCGGGCATGACAAATTGACATTAGAATGCTCACGCCTATTAGTAAATAGTATTAGTCTCTGGTTGGAAACCTCTGGTGCCGCCGGCGAATGGCTGCCTGCCGTGTGAGAAGGGAGGCTTCCGTTAAGCCGTCCAAAGGCCTTGAGTTGGGCCCAATTCCGAGAAATCGATCTTTCAGGACCGCGTATTGCTCTCCCGCACTGCTAGCCATTCGGCTATCAGAATGATAATAATGATTAATCGAGTGCTCGTTTATAAACGCGAAACGTCGTCGGACGTCCTGCCGTCTTTATGACGTCCAGGACGACCTCTGGTTAGACAAGCCGGGAATTTGGAACACAATGCCATGAGCGAACCGACGGATCTGCGCGATCCTCCCCTTGAAGCCGCCCGGCGCCGAAAGCCATCGGCCAAGAACCCCAAGGGTCGCGTTACGATGACCGATATCGCCAGGGCCGCCGGCTGCTCGCAGGCAACGGTTTCGTTCGTCCTCAACAACACGCCGGGCATAAGGCTCTCGCAACAGACCCGCGAACGGGTGATCGGGGCCGCGCGGGGCCTCGGCTATGCGCCACCAGCCTTCTCTGCTCTTCGCAGCCCTATCGCCTCGTTCGAGGGGCTGGACGGGGTGATCGGCTTCGCGGTCGATCAACTGGCGACCAGTCCCGAAGCGGTCGTCGCCATCGAAGGAGCGCGCCAGGCCTCGTGGAATGCCGGCAATGTCGTGCTGGTCGCGCAGACTTTGGGTGATACCGTCATGGAGCCGCGCGCGATTGCGGCACTGACCAAGCGGGGTATTTCGGCGCTGATCTACATGACCATCTTTACGCGCGAGATCACCGCGCCCGACTATCTCTACGGCCTCGATATCCCGGTCATCCTGCTCAATTGCTATACCGCCGACTACGCCTTTCCCGCCGTGGTGCCGAGCGAAATCGCCGGCGGGCAGAGTTCCACCCGCCACTTGATCAGCCATGGCCACCGCCGCATCGGAACCATCACCGGCGAGCCATGGATGCAGGCGGCGCAGGATCGGCTGAAGGGCTACCGCCGGGCACTGGCGACGGCCGACATCCCGTTCGATGTGGAGCTGGTGGTCGAGGGCGACTGGTCGGCGAGCGCCGGCTACGCCGCGACAGTCAAGCTTCTGGCACTCAAGGATCGGCCGACCGCAATCTTCTGCCAGAACGACCGCACCGCGATCGGCTGCTACGAAGCGTTGAAGGAAGCCGGCTTGCACATCCCTGGGGATATCTCGGTGATCGGCTATGACGACGAGGAAATCGCCCGGCATCTGTTCCCGCCTTTGACGACGTCGATCCTGCCGCATATGGCGATGGGGCAATGGGCGATCGAGCAATTGGAAGTCCCTGCACCGCCCGGCCGCGGCCGCTACCCAATTACCAAGCTTGAATGCCCGCTGGTCGAGCGGGAATCGGTCAGTGCTTTGGCGCCTGGGCGCACACACGGACTGACAGCCAGCTGAGCACCTCCAGACTTCCCTCAATGCAAACGCCGTACTGATGCCGCTCCAAACCAGACAGGCGCCCCCGCAAAGGGCGATGGCCCCGACATTGTCGCCTGGCATGGTGGATCGGGATTCTTGTATCCCGAGTTCTGCGGATTGACATACGGTTTGCTGCAGTCTGGTTGTGGCGAAATCCTGGATCCAAGGGTAAATCTGATCTGGTTCGCCGTTCCGCGCCGGCCTTCGAGCCCGATTTCCTCGCTGACCCGGATCGGCAACCCGCCAGGAGTTATACTGCCATGAAGCTCCAGCATCGCCATGGCCCGCCGCGCGATTTCGTCGGTTACGGCCGGCGGCCGCCGCAGATCATCTGGCCGGACGGACGTCTGGTCGCAGTCAATCTCGTGGTCTGCTACGAGGAAGGGGCGGAATATTCGCTGTTCGAGGGCGACGACCATAGCGATGGCTGGGGCGAATATCCGTTGTCGGCGCCGGCCGGCATCCGCGATCTCGGCACCGAAACGCATTTCGAGTATGGCAGCCGCGTCGGCATCTGGCGCATCGCCAGACTGCTCGAGCGACACGGGGTCCACGCCACGATCTCGAGCTGTGCCGAGGCGCTGCGGCGCAACCCGGAGGTGACGGCATGGCTGCGCCAATCGGGTCACGATCTGCTCGGCCATGGCCTGCGCTGGACCGAACAATGGACCCTGAGCCGTGACGAGGAGCGCGACCATCTGCAGCGTGCCGTCGCGCTGTTCATCGAGCTGCTCGGCGAGCGGCCGATCGGCTGGAACAGCCGTTCCTTTCCCAGCGTCAACACGCGCGACATCCTGATCGAGGAAGGCGGCTTCCTGTATGATTCAGATCCGTGCAACGACGACCTGCCCTATTTCGTGCCGGCACAGAACGGGCGCCTTCTGATCATTCCCTATTCCAAGACCTTGAACGACAGCCGCTATCTGGTAAGCCCCGGCTATGTGACGCCCAAGGACTTCGTCGACAACGTCGAAGCCTATCTGGACTTCCTGATCAGGGAAGCCAGGGAAGAAGGCGGGCGCATGATGACGATAGCCGTCCATGCGCGATGGACCGGCCAGCCCAACCGGGCCGCGGCA
Source organism: Mesorhizobium sp. BHscii (assembly GCF_053848065.1). Lineage (NCBI taxonomy): Bacteria > Pseudomonadati > Pseudomonadota > Alphaproteobacteria > Hyphomicrobiales > Phyllobacteriaceae > Mesorhizobium > Mesorhizobium sp. BHscii. The sequence goes on from NZ_JBSPKW010000007.1 coordinate 9,321, forward strand.
TTGGAAGGCATAATCGAGACGGTTCTGTCCAGGCCGGAGGCCGCCTTCATGCGCCGCAACGACATCGCCCGTTATTGGCTGTCGTTGTTTCCGGCCGAGGGCGAAGCGCCATGAAGCCGACGTCCAACTCGCGTGGCGAACAGCATGCTTAAGCATCGGTGCGGGAAGGGAATTGCTCACCCCAACGGCATAGCGCCTCTGCTCCAGCATTGAGCGCCGCTCCGCTTTCTGTCAACGAATAGACGACCTTAGTCGGCGATCCCGGATAGACTTCTCGGTTCACAAGCCCGTCAGCCTCCAGTTCGCGTAATTGCTGCGTCAGCATCTTTTCACTGATCGCCGGAATGGACTGCCTCAATCGGCCGAACCTGCGAGACGCCGTTCCAAGCTCGCAAAGAATATCCACTTTCCACTTCCCTTCGATCGCCTTGATCGCGGTTGCGAAGCCGCAATTGCCCGTCGGCTTATTCATGATGCTCTCCTTACCGTTGGGTAACCACTTACCTCCAGGTGCGTATTGTGCGCGCCACTCACTCCAACATACCTCTGCCCGTGACGAAAATTGGCGCCTATTGGTATGGAGTGTTGTAATGAAGCTTTCAATCAGCGTTGTGGGGACGGGTCGTATGGGATCAGCGCTCGCCCGCGCCCTGCTCCGGTCGGGATATCGGACGACGGTCTGGAACAGGACAAAACAAAAGGCCGAACCGCTGGCCGCGCTCGGCGCCACTGTCGCAGGGTCCGTCCTGGAAGCCCTCAATGCGGCTGAGATTATCATCGTGAACGTAAGCGACTACCAGGCAAGCGCAGTTCTGCGCGACGATGCTGTTGCTTCAGCCATTCGCGGCAAGTTGATCGTGGAACTCACTTCGGGAACGCCGCATGGCGCACGCGAAGCCGCTGAATGGTTTGCTGCGCACGGGGCCAGCTATCTCGATGGCGCGATCATGGCCACGCCGGATTTCATTGGCACAGATGCCGGGACGATACTGATCTCGGGGCCAAGGCAGGCTTTCGACGCGAACGAGGAGATGTTTCGTGCGTTGGGCGGCAATGTCCAGCATGTCGGGAAAGAACCGGGACGTGCGAACGCACTTGATAGCGCGCTGCTTGCGCTCATGTGGGGCGCGCTGTTTGGAACGCTGCATGCGATCGCCGTGTGTCAGGCCGAAGAGATCGACCTCGGCGAGTTGGGACGGCAGTGGACCGCAATAGCGCCTGTTATTGACGGGCTTGTCGCCGACGTGATCAAGCGAACGGATGCTGGCCGGTTTGCCAGCGACGACGAGACGCTCTCGTCGATCTCCCCGCATTACGGCGCATTCCAGCATCTCCTGGAGCTGATGGAGGCGCGCAAGATCGACCGCTCTGTGGTGGACGGTTACGACGCGATCTTCCAACGGGCGATTGCAGCTGGCCACCTACATGATGATTTTGCAGCGTTATCGCAATTTCTGGGAAAATCCAGATGAGATCTCTCCGACCTGGATTGCGGGAAGGGTGACTGGCTGAGCGGATTTTCACTATGCAGTTTTCGGCCTTAGGCGCCTTGTCGTCAGCCAGCGGGCCTTTAACGATGAGCTGGTTGCGGCAACGAAGAAGGCGAGTGTGAGCCGAGTCAGACCCGTGATCTACAATAGGGGGATAGAATGCCTTTGACGCTTCTCATCGATTCGTATTGTGCTGCTTGGTCCGATGAGAGCGCCGAGCGACGGCGGGCGTTGCTGTTACCGATCTGGAGCGATGGCGCGACATACACGGATCCTGCAGTCCATGCGACTGGCGCGGAAGAACTGCTCGCGCACATCGCAAGAGTTCTGGCCAAGCATCCCGGTGCCCGCATCTTACGGACAAGTGACGTGGATGTTCATCATGGGATCGCACGCTTTGCGTGGAAGTTTGCGATGCCTGATGGATCGTCCTTCCCTGAGGGTTTGGACATAGCCTTCCTCGACGCTGGCCAGAAGCGAATAACACGTATCATCGGCTTTTTTGGGCCGTTGGTGAGATCCTCGGTGTCATAAGCCTTCGCCATCAAGCCGATCGACCGGCGCGTGCCAGCCCGTGCGCCACCAGGTGTCGGCCATGAGCGTCTCCAAAATGGTCTGGCTGGAATGTCGGAGGTGGGCACGTTAGGCTGCGTCCCGGCGCGCAGCCTGAACGTTCCCCGAGAAAGCCAGGGAAGCTAGGCAGATGAGCCCTGTTCGAGGCATCAAGCTACATCGAGAAGGGTGGTGCTCTGGAGCGGCCGCCTCTTTGTGCTCCTCGTCGAAAAGGAAGCGCATCGGCCAACACTTGACCTTTGAGTTCGTGAAAGGTGCGCTTCAATTCGCAATGCAAGTGCTGTAGTTAGACAAAGAGTGCGGCCTGCCGCTTACTGAGGCAAAGAAGGCGAAAGCGTATCAATCGCAGTGTATGAGAGCCATACCGATGAGATGAGACGAAGCGGCCGAAGACGGGCTAGGCCCGGCGTTCTGCTCAGCGTGAGCGCTGGTCTGCGGCTGCTCGCGTCGTTGCTCTTTTTGGTCTGGACCATTCCTGCGGCAACAGCCGACCAGGTCGGACATGATGTAGCTAAAGAGCAAATGAGGCTCGCTGCGTCCAAACCGGTCGCGACCATCCTTGTCCGCGACATTGCGCGCCGTGTTGCAGCTGAGACTTCCCGTTTCAAGACGGGAACGCCTGCCATTGCGGGAAACGGCAAGCCCGTTTGCATTATCCCGGATTTGCGCCTGCCGTTCGAAACCGCGTCAGCCGCACCGATTGGTATCGGGTCTGAGGACCGGGCGAAACTGTCGCCGATCCGCGCCTTTGATGCGCGCGCGCCTCCGTTTCTCCCGGCATGATCCTGGCCGCGCGACCGCGGCCGCCGACTCCCAAAACTTTCACATCGCGTTCCCGGGCTCTCGTCGAGTTGCTCGCCGATCGGAACGCCAAAGCTCTTGTCGGAGGCGGTTTCCGCCCGATATGGGCTGAACGGACAAGAACATGCTGCATTTTTCGCGCTGGAAGACCATTCTCATCTGGCTGACGGTCCTGGCCGGTATCCTGTACGCAGCTCCAAACCTGGTTCCCGCCTCCACCCTGGCATCGCTGCCGAATTGGCTGCCAAAGCGGCAGCTGACGCTGGGCCTCGACCTGCAGGGCGGCTCGCACATCCTGCTCCAGATCGATCGGCAGGATCTCGCCAACGAACGCCTCGAATCGGCCCGCGACGAGGTCCGCACATCGCTGCGCGATGCCCAGATCGGCTATACCGGGCTTACCGGCACCGCCAATTCCATCCAGGTCCGCATTCGCGACCAAGGCCAGATCGAAGCTGCGAAGACCGCGCTCGAAAGATTGACGCAGCCGATCTCGACCGGCCTTTTCATGAGCGGCTCGGTGACCGAGATGGAGATGGCCGAGCCGGAACCGGGCCTGCTGCGCTTTACGCTGACCGAAGCCGGGATCGACTACCGGATCGCCGCGGCGCTCACTCAATCGATCGAGGTGGTGGGCCGGCGCGTCAATGAGCTCGGCACGACCGAGCCGATCATCCAGCGGCAGGGATCGGAACGCATCATGGTCCAGGTGCCGGGCCTGCAGGATCCGCAGCGGCTGAAGGATATCCTCGGACAGACCGCCAAGCTGACCTTCCAGATGGTCGACCAGTCGATTCCCGTCGAGGAGGCGATCTCCGGCCGCCCGCCTGCGGGCTCGACGGTGTTGTATTCGACGGACGAGCCGCGGGTTCCGCATCTGATCGAGAACCGGATCATCGTCTCCGGCGAAAACCTCGTCGACGCGCAGGCAACCTTCGACCAGCGCACCAACGAGCCGGTGGTCTCGTTTCGCTTCGACAGCCGCGGCGCCACCCGCTTCGGTCAGGCTACTCAGGCCAATGTCGGGCGCCTGTTCGCCATCATCCTCGACGACGAGGTGATCTCCGCGCCTCAGATCCGCGAACCAATCCTGGGCGGCACTGGGCAGATATCCGGCAGTTTCACGGTGGAGAGCGCGAACGACCTTGCGGTCCTGCTGCGCGCCGGCGCGCTGCCTGCCGACCTCACCATCGTCGAGGAACGCACCGTCGGTCCGAGCCTCGGTAGCGATTCGATCGAGGCGGGCCAGTTCGCGTCAATCATCGCCGGGTTCCTGGTCGTCGGCTTCATGCTGTTCGCCTATGGGCGACTGGGACTGATCGCGAACATCGCGCTCCTGGCCAACGTCGCATTGATTATCGCCGTCCTGTCCGTTCTCGGCGCGACGCTGACGCTGCCTGGCATCGCCGGCATCGTGCTGACGATGGGCATGGCGGTTGATTCCAACGTCATCATCTTCGAGCGCGTCCGCGAAGAGAACCGCCAAGGGCGCTCGATCGTGCAGTCGATGGATTCCGGGTTCAGACAGGCGCTGGCGACCGTCGTCGACGCCAATGTGACGACACTGATTGCGGCCGTCATCCTGTTCTTCCTTGGCTCGGGGCCGATCAAGGGGTTCGCCGTCACCCTCGCCATCGGCATCGTCACCACCGTGTTCACGGCCTTCACGCTGACGCGCTGGCTGGTCGCGTTCTGGCTTCGCCGGCAGCGGCCGAAAACGATGCCCAACGGTGTCATGCGGCTGGTGCCCGACGACACGCGCGTGCCGTTCATGGCATTCCGAAAATACGCCTTCACGCTGTCCTTGCTGTTGTCGATCGCTTCGGCCGTGCTGTTCTTCACGGTCGGCATGAACTACGGCATCGACTTCCGCGGCGGTTCGAGCATCGAGGTGCAGGCGAAGGGCCAGCAGGCCGACATCGGCGACATCCGTCAGCGGCTGACGGGCCTCGAACTGGGTGAGGTGCAGGTGCAGGAGTTCGGCTCGACCCGCGACGTGCTGATCCGCATCGGCACCCAGGGGGGCGGCGACATTGCCGAACAATCCGCCGTGGAAAAAGTAAGAAGCGCACTCGAAACCGATTACGAGTTCCGCCGCATCGAGGTTGTCGGTCCGACGGTTTCCTCCGAACTCGCGTTCAACGGCACAATGGGCGTGCTCGCCTCACTGCTGGCGATGCTCGTCTACATCTGGATCAGGTTCGAATGGCAGTTCGGGCTCGGCGCCATCATTTCGACGTTCCACGACGTGATCCTGATGATCGGCTTCTATGTCGTCGCCGGCATAGAGTTTAATTTGACCTCGATAGCCGCGATCCTGACCATTGTCGGCTACTCCATCAACGATACGGTTGTTGTCTATGACCGGGTCCGCGAGAACCTGCGCCGCTATAAAAGGATGCCGATTGCCGAGCTGCTCGACCTGTCGATGAACCAGACCCTGGCGCGAACGGTCCTGACCGGCGTGACCACGCTGTTCGCGCTGGCGGCGCTTTCGATCTGGGGCGGCGAAGTCATCCAGTCCTTCACGGTCGCGATGATCTTCGGCATCCTCGCCGGGACCTATTCCTCCATCTTCGTCGCCGGGCCGCTGCTGATTCTGTTCAAGCTCCGGCCGGGCGCCCTCAGTCCAGAGGAAGCCGCAGCGGCGAAAGAGCCGCCGGCGCAGCAAGCCTTATGACGTGACGGCTCGAAGCCGATCCACGATGGGGTCGATTTCGGCGCCGGTCGTTCCTCGACCAAGACTGAAGCGAACGGCGCCCATGCCGATCTTCTCGGGCACGCCCATGGCCGTGAGCACTGGGGAGAGCTCGACCCGGCCGGCGTGACAGGCCGAACCGGTCGACGCCGCGACGCCCTCTAGACGCGAAAGCACCTCGGCACCGATCATGCCGACGAACGAAACGCTGAGCGTGTTGGGAAGGCGGTGCTGGGGGTGCCCGTTGAGTGCGACACGGTCGCCGAAACTCTCCTGCAGCGCGTCCGATCGCGCAGCACGCGGACGCGCGCCATCGGCTCCAGGTCGCCGGCGAGCGCACAGGCAGCGCCGAGTCCGACCGCGAGCAGAGCGCTCTCAGTGCCAGCACGCCGGTGGATCGTGCCAACCTCATTGTTGGCGTGCATGACGCTGATCAGGATGGTGCGCGGCGTGACGGCACGACGCACGTCCTCGGGATCGACCCGGCCCGTGCTGTCGACCGGCACATAGGTCACTGCCGCGCCGAGCTGCTCGAGGAACCGGCAAGGGGCGAGAATGGCCGGATGCTCGACCGTGGTGGTGACGATATGCTCGCCCTTGTGCCTCAGCGCGAAGAACGTGCCCTTGATCGCCAGGTTGTTGGCCTCGCTGCCGCCACTTGTGAACACGATCTAGTCGGGTGCGCAGTCGAGCAGCGCCGCAACCTGGATGCGGGCCTTCTCCAGTGCAGCCTTCGCCGGCATGCTCGCCCAATGGCCGCTCGACGGATTGCCGAAAGCCTCATCCAGATATGGCCGCATGGCAGCCGTGACCGAAGGATCGATCGGCGTGCTGGCGTTGTAGTCGAGATAGATCGATGTCATGCTCAGGAGCCTCGGTCGCGGCTTGTCGGTATACCCGCACCTTTCCGGCGGCGAACGTCGCGGCCGCGCGGAGGCCGTCGTGCCCGGCAATCAGCTTGCGCGCGGCTATTCCCGCATGAATGCCTGAACCTCTTCGGTTGTCACTTTGCCGTCCTTGTTCGCGTCGACCTTATCGAAGATTCTCTTATGGATGGCGGTGATCTCTTCGAAGGAAAGCGCGCTGTCGCCGTTCGTGTCGGCAATGGCGAACATGATCTTCATCATGTGCCCGCGCATGCGCATCATCGGCATTGCGCCCATCATGCCGGGCTGCATCATCCCGCCGCCCATCATGCTGTGGCCCATGCCCTGGCCCATCATGCCCTGGCCCATCATGCCGGGTTGAGCGGGCTGTGCACCTTGGTCTTGTCCCGCCATACCTCCAGGCTCGGGAGACGGCGCCTGCGCGACCGTCGTATGGTGCGGATCCGCTGCGGTCGTTTGCGCGGCGGCTATGGCCGTCGCGCCGGCGGCGACAATGGCGGCGAGCGCGGCCGCGCGCATCAGTGCAATCAACGTCATAACATCCTCCTTCCTCTCATGGGGCTCGGCAGAGCTCGTCCCAAGGCGCTGGCGGCTCTGCGGCCGGAGATGCTTTTCAGCTCTTTCCCTACTGCCGGCAAACCGCCGGTCGCGGTCAAACTTCAATGTAAGCCAAAGGCGTGGCGAATTTGCGCCGGATCAATTGCTCGGGGAGCGATCTGCCGCTGTCATGTTGCCCTCCTTGAGGACGGATCTGTAGACGAGCGCGAGACATCGCTCATCACGACAGCCACGACTACCCCTGAGAGAAACGTCAGCGCGGCGATCGATGCGATCGCCCATGACAGCCCGAAGCTGTCGGCGATGAGGCCGGCGGAGAGCGCACCGATCGCGTAGCCGAGATCCCGCCAGAACCGATAGACGCTGAGTGAGCGGGCGCGCCAGGTCGGATGCGAGGCATCGGACACGGCTGCGATCAAGCTCGGGTAGACCATTGCCGTGCCGAGGCCGAGCAGAAGGCTGCCGACGATCCACCACTCGAACCGGTGCGTCGCCGCGGTGAGAAACAGACCGGCGGCCTGAACCCACATGCCGGCGACGATCAGGCCTTTGCGCCCCAAGCGATCGCTCAGGGAACCCGTGGCGATCTGCAAGACACCCCATGTCGCGGGATAGATTGCCTTGAGGATGCCGATGCGCTCGACACCGAGACCGAAGGAAGCGAAGAACAATGGGAAAATGCCCCAGCTCATGCCGTCGTTGAGATTGTTGACGAGACCGGCCTGCGAGGCGGCGAACAGGTTGCGATCCCCGAACGAGGTGAGCGCGAAGATCTCACGAAAGCTGATCGGCGCGGCCTGCTGCGCGTGGGATGAAGCCTCCAGCCGAACATGGTCGCGCGTGTCGCGCACCAGCAGGATCGACAGTGCGGCACCGACGACCGCATAGCCGATGCCGAGATAGATCGGCACTGGCCGAAGTCCGTATTGCGCGGCGAGATAGCCGGTCAGCAACGCCGTCACCCCGACGGCGAGATAGCCGGCGAACTCGTTGAGGCCGACGGCAAGGCCGCGCGATTTCGGCCCGACGAGATCGACTTTCATGATCACGGTCATCGACCAGGCGAGCCCCTGGTTGATGCCGAGCAATGCGTTGGCCGCAATCACCCATTCCCAGGTCGGCGCCCAGATGATCATGAACGGCACCGGCAGGCCGACCAGCCATCCCAAAACGAGTACGCGCTTGCGGCCCCACGCGTCGGCAAGCTGGCCCGAGACCAGATTGGCGAGGGCCTTGACGACGCCGAAGCTGACGATGAAGGAGACGATGAGCGTCGTCGATGTGACGTGGAACTCCTCCGATCCGATCAGCGGCACCACCGTCCGTTCTATCCCGACCATGCCGCCGACAAAGGCGTTGATCACGACGAGCAGCGCGAATTGCGGCCAGTTCTCCCTGAGGCCGAGCCTGACGGATGAACCCGTCTTGCCTGGAACCGATGCCGCTTCCTCCATGGGTCAGGCCGCCGCCGCAGCCAAGCCGGAATTGGCGGCCCGGAGTGCCGCGGCCTTGGGCGGTACCGGCGGAATCTCGGCGAGCATGAAGCGGATGAACGCGCCCTCGTCCTCGATCAGGAGGGTGTGAAGAAACTGGCGGAGGATCATGGTCTTGCGCGCCTCGCTACGAAGGGCTAGAACACTCAATCATTCCGCTGAATGTTTCACTGAGGAGAAGCGGTGTCAAGCATCGGACCGAAACAGGCGATCTACGCAGGCCTTGCCGAAGTGGCTCAGGCGCTCGGCCATCCGCATCGGCTCGGGCTGCTGGAGCATCTGGCGCAAGGGGTGCGCAGCGTCGAGGACCTCGCCGCGCGAGCCCATCTGAGTTTCGCCAATACGTCGCGCCATCTGCAGATCCTGCGGCGGGCGCGCCTCGTCGAGACGCAGCGCCGCGGCAAGCACGTGCTCTATAGTCTTGCCGGCGATGCCGAGGTGGTGGCGCTGATCAAGGCGCTCGGCCGGGTCGGCGAGCGAAACGTGGCCGAAATCGGCCGCGTCATGGTCGACTATTTCCGCGCTCGCGATGCGATGGAACCGGTGTCGCGAGACGACCTCGTCTCGAGGCTGCATGACGGCGTGGTCACGGTTCTCGACGTGCGGCCCGAGGATGAATTTGGGGTTGGGCATCTTCCAGGCGCCCTCAACATCCCGCTGGCCGAGCTGGAGCGTCGCTTGGGCGAGCTACCGGCGGATCGGGAAGTGATCGCCTATTGCCGCGGCCCTTATTGCGTTCTGTCGTTCGAAGCGGTCGCCGCCTTGCGGGAGCGGGGCTACCTCGTCCGTCGGCTCGAGGACGGCTATCCCGAATGGAAGGCCGCCGGCCTACCGGTCGAAACGGCAGCCTGAAACAGAACGCGCGGAGCTGTCAGAGCGTTGGGAGATTGCAACGTTGGTCTGGCGTGGACCCTCAGCGGCGGGTCAGCGGGCCAGCGCGGCCGCCTGCTCCAGGCTGATACCCCGGGCGAGCGGGTCAGCGTGCCGGTGCGCGAGCCGCCATTCGGATCCTTCGCGGCGATAGACCAAGGTGACGCGCAGCGGCCAGTCCTGGGCCGGCAGACCGCCGACTTCGCCGCGGCCGCGCTCGATGACAGCGAGAACCACCATGTCGGCCGCGGCATAGGCTTGGACCAGCTCTTGTTCCAGCGTGCCGTTCTTGAAGAAACGCCCCATTGCCTCCCAGCGTTCGCTTGTCATCTCCACGCCGCGTGTCGGCTTTCCGCCGAAAGGCGACATAAGCGTGAAGTCATCGGTGAGCGCAATCAACGCACGGTATCGGGCGATGTCGCCGCGCATCAGCGCCGCGTTGGCTTCGGCGGTCTGCCTGATGAGCGTGGCAACCTCATCGTCGGCGATGGAGACCTGATGGGCAACGGCAGAGTCGCTCGTAGCTTTCGTGACCCCAAGCGACGCGAGACCGGCGCCTGCTGCAGCGAGTGCTGAACGTCGTGAAACTGGCATGAGAATTTCTCCTATGTTTGTACCAATCCGCAGGCGCAGCCTGCTGGCATCGGTCGAGCCGATGCGATCTCACATCTTTCAACCGGCCGGCATTTTCCGTCAGGGCTTCAAAAGACTGTGCAGCGGCTGGAAGGACAGCTTCGGCCGGATGCCATCCGGCAGATTCGGCGCGATATGAGCAGCGAAGAAGCGCGTCGCGTCTTCCTGGGAGTTCCACACCTCGACGATCCGCCAGCCGGCTGCCACCGGGTGCGACACGTGCATGATGAAGCCCGGCGCCTGCCTCAAAGCGCCACCCACGAGGGCGAGCATGCCATCATACCCTTGCCGCGACTGTCTGCCGACCTCGGAAATCATCATCACCGACATGGCTGTTTTCCCGCTCAAGGCTGCGTTCGTCCGAGCGATGCACCGCTCAACCGGCAGAATTGCATGTTGATCTTGATGAAGCCAATGATATGATTTCAGCAATATGCTGAACGGAATTGATCTTTCACGCGCCGATCTCAATCTCCTCGTCCTCTTCGAGGCCGTGCTCGAAGAGCACCACGTGGGCCGGGCTGCGGACCGGCTTAATCTGACTCCATCGGCTGTCAGTCACGGGCTCGGCCGGTTGCGCCGGCTCCTCAATGATCCGCTGTTCCTAAGAACACCCAAGGGCGTCGTGCCGACGGCGCGTGCGACGGAACTGGCCGCGCCGATCGCCGATATTCTGGCGCGCGTGCGCAGCGTCATGGCGACTGCCGCACCCTTCAACCCCGCCACGGCGGTGCGCCGGTTCGCAATCGGCGCGCCGGACGGTGTCTCAGCCGTGATCCTGCGCCCGCTTCTCGCCAAACTCAGCCGGATTGCGCCACGCATCGACATCGGCGTGCGTCAGCTCTTGCCCTCTCCGGCCCGCGTGTGGCGAAGCGCGATTGTCGATCTCGAGGCGCACGCCATCAATATCGCGATCATTCCGTCCGATGACATCCCGCCTCGCTTCGAAAAGCGCTGCATCTACGAAGAAGACTTTGTAATTGCCATGCGCCTTGGACATCCGTTCGCGCGTGATCCGACCCTGGAGCGATACTGCGACATGCAGCATCTGGTGGTCTCGCACAGTGGCGATCCCTATGGCTTCGTGGATGAACAGCTGGCCAAGCAAGGCCGGGCAAGACGGATCGCGTTGACTGTTCCCAACTTCATGTTCGCGCTTGCGGTCATCGCGGAGACCGATCTCATCTCGGCCCTGCCGCGGCGATTCGTTACCATGCATGCGGCGCGTTTCGGCGTCCTGAGCCTCGATGCCCCGTTGCCGTTGCCCGGCTTCCGGCTCAACGCCGTCGCTCCCAAGGTCGCGATGATGGATGCGGGTGTGGCATGGCTCTTCGATCTGCTCGCAGGAGTGGAGCATACTGCGCAAAAGCACCACAGCGGCCTGCCCGCACTAAGACGGTAATCATAGCTCGGAAAGCTTCGTCGGCTCCATGGCGGGTGTGCTTTAGGGTAGATTTAATGCCGCGCAGCGTTGATGAAACTGACAACTACGTTTCCGCTGGAGCGCTACTCGCTCGAAGTTGGAAAGTGCTTTTCAAGCCAGGTTCGCCATCTTGGCTCCTCCCGTTTTGCAACGCTCGCTGCATCGTCGCCAAAGAGGAAAAACCGCACGGACAGGAATGTCATCCCGCCCATCGGCAAGGCGAAGAGGTGCGCGAAACCCGGCGCGGGCTGGTCCAGCCGGACCACCAGCTCGGGATGGTCCTGCGGCCCTGTTCGTTCGACGACACCCTCGAATGCCCGCGTGTCCGAAGCCACGCGCCGTTGTTCAGTCGCATTCGCCAGGCCCAAGGGTTCAACCAGCTTTCGCCATGCATCGGCTAAAGGTTGAGAGGACCGGAACAAGAGCTGAAAAGCCGAGCCGTGCTGCCCGGGAAAGTGCTTGAGGTAGAGGCGGAGCAGGCGGAAGAAGGCGATCCATCCATAGCTGTGGTCTTCGAACTGATCATCCCAATCATCAGAAGTCGCGAACCACCGATGGACAACGCGAACGGTGCAAAGCCCGCCGGACTTCGCCTCGACGGTCCATTCCGTCGCTACCGTTCCCGCCTGACCCGGTGCTTCTGCGACAAACCGCTTGGGCGGCTCCCAAGCCGTGATGGTGGCGACCGAATCCATGCTTCCATCGGCAGCGAAATGCGAAACGGTGGTTCCTCCGATGCGGCCTTCGAGTTCGCTCGGCACGAACCATTGAGATATTCCAGGTCCCGTTGCGATCGCGTTCCAGACGTCCTCCGGTGTACCGGGGACGTCCACTTGCGCCTCGACCGAGCGATTGCCGGCGGAATCTTTTTTACTGGCATTGAACGTCCTTTCCTTGCGGATTGGCTGGTGAAGGATGCGCCGTCACGACAAGGCGATGGGACCGCCCCTGCGGCGCTGTTTCGTCGTGATAGCGTGCCGCCAGCGTGGTGATGGCCTCAGCCAGTTCACGCGTGAACGAGGCGCGGTCGGCGGCGGAGCGGAAGCGGATTTCGGTGTCGATCGCCAAGGTCGCCAGGTGTTTGCCGGCATCCGTGGCGGCGCGCTGGAGGGCCCCGATCTCCCGCACCAGCCGAGCGCCGAGCGCGATGAGGTAGCTTGCCGACAGGCGGTCGGCGGTGCGGTCCGGATCGGCGCCGACCGGACCCAGCGCGCTCGTCGAGACGACATAGCTTGTGGCGCTCGCCACCATGAGCCGCTCGGTCAAGCCACCCCACTTGCGCGTGTCTGCAACTTGGACAAGCCCGTGCTCCTCCAGAGCACGCAGATGGTAATTGATTTTCTGCCGCTTGAGACCGAGGCGTGTGGCGAGGGCAGCGGCCGAGGCGGGCTCCCGCAGTTCCGAGAGGAGCTGACTCCGGACCGGCTCCAACGCGGCGGCGGCCGCGCTCGGCCGATCTATGACCTCGATATCGAGCATGCAGCCCTCACATTGACAAGTTTTCCTGTCAATGCCGTTGACGAGTATATTTGTCAAGAGCGAAAGGACCGCTTCGTTCCAACAAGAGGGCGGCAAGGGTGGGCGCGGCCCGCTCCGGAAGACAACGCGTCCTCCCCGCCCGCAGCGGGGCAATTGCAATGACAGTGCCGTTCGTTGTAGCCATTCCGACCGCTTGATTTTGGAGGGAGATGCAGCATGGACCGATTCACTGGCGGTTGCCTGTGCGGCAACGTCCGAATTGTGGCGTCGGGACTCCCATACCGGGTCGGCATTTGTCATTGTCTCGACTGCCGCAAGCATCATGGGGCCCTTTTCCACGCTTCCGCGGTGTTCCCCCAGGATGCGGTGACGGTCGAAGGCGAGACGCGCGACTACGTCGGGCGGTTTTTCTGTCCCCGCTGCGGCTCTACAATTTTCGGTCGCACCGCAGACGAAATCGAAGTGAACCTGGGATCCCTCGATGCCCCTGACCAACTGATGCCGACCTACGAAAGCTGGATCATTCGTCGCGAGTCCTGGTTGCCGCCGTTTCCGCTCACGAGACGATACGAACGCGATCGTGACGCCAGGAGTCGCTTTGAGGAATAGGTCGCACGAACGGTGCGAAAGCGTTTAGGAGGTCACGCCGGCGCGTCACTCCGGAAGACCGGCCTTGCGGAAGCCATCAACGAAATGCTCGAGCGTCGCGGCATCGCGGAATGGCTCCGTCGTGGCCCAGTGGCGGGTGGTGAAATGCGGGTTGCCGACGAGGAACAGTTCGACCTCTGCGCGCGCCTCGTCGAGCCGGCCCAATTGGGCAAGGCTTGCCGCCAGGAAACGGCGCGAGCTCGTACGATAAGTCTCGTCCCTGCGCAGTGTCTCGACAGCGGCTTCGTATGCGCCGGCCGCATATTGCGCCTGACCGAGCGCCAGATAGTACCAACTTGCCGGAAACGGGTTCAGCCGGAATGCCTTGCGAATGTGCTCAAGGCCCTCCTCGACCCGTCCGGCCAGGACCGCGATGTCGGATAACGCCGCCCAGGCATCGGCCTCGTTCGGGTCCAGCTCGATCGCCTTGGCGAATTCCGCATCCGCCTCGGCGAAGCTGCGCTCATAGGCAAGCAGGTAAGCCAAAACCCAGCGGCAGCCGGCATCGTTGGGGTCGATCGCCACGGCTTTGCGCGCCAGTTCCAAAGCAACGCTACGGGATGTTTCGGTTGGTCCGCCGGAATGCACCCATCCCATCCAGTGGTTCATGGCAAGCCAGCGATAGGCCTCGGCATATTCCGGATCGAGCGAAACCGCGCGGGTGAGCATCAGATGCGCTTCGCGCGCCGTCTGCGGCGAATCATCCATCAGCTTGCGCGCCCGCACGCAGAGATCGTAAGCCTCGAGGTTTTTGGGCCGATTGCGCGGCGGCGGTGCGCGCAACCTGCCGAGCAACGCCTCCACGATCTTGCCGGTGACCTCGTCCTGAACGGCAAAGATATCTTCCAGGCTGCGATCGAAGCGTTCCGCCCATAGATGGTCGCCACTCACCGCGTCGACCAGCTGTGCATTGATGCGCACGCGCCCCGCGGCGCGTCTTGCGCTACCCTCGATCAGATAGCGCACGCCAAGGTCCTCAGCGATCTCGCGCACGGCCATCGCCTTTCCTTTGTAGGCAAAGGCCGAGTTGCGTGCGATGACGAACAGGCCGGAGATCCTGGACAGGTCGGTGATCAGATCTTCGGTCAACCCATCCGCGAAGGATTCCTGCTCGGGATCGTTGCTGAGATTGACGAAGGGCAGCACGGCTATCGATGGTTTATCGGGCAGCGGCAAAGGCTTTCGCTTCGCGCCACCGAGCTGTTCGACGGCCCCAGTGAAGCGGTAGCCGACGCGCGGAACCGTGGCGATCCATTCGCCGCCGTCCGCGGCCGGACCAAGCAGCTTGCGCAGCTGCGCGATCTGGACGGTGAGATTGCCTTCCTCGACGGCGGTGCCCGGCCACGCCGAGTCCATCAACTCGGCCTTCTCAAGGATTTCGCCGGGCCGTTCAACGAGCGCCGCAAGTAGCTTTAGCCCGCGGTAGCCAACGGCAACGGGAACATCGTTGCGAAGCAGCGTTCCCGCACCGGAATCAAGCACGAACGGACCAAAGGCAAAGCGCGATCCCTGCATGCGGCGCATTTATAGCCCGTTTGGAAGTTTTGAGAACTATTTGGGAGAGCTTAATTACGACGCTGTTCGTATCCTGCAGAATTCAGCCTCTTTCAGGTCGAGGGTCCCCGGACCTTCAAACCATATGGAGGTTGCTATGAACGATACTCTTGCATCGGCCCGGCATCAGGCAGCGCGGCCGGGAATGCCCGTGGAGCCAGCGGAAATGTCGCGTCGGCACTACAGCCTGGCGACCCTGCGAAGCATTGTCGCGGCCTGGGACGAGCGGAAGCGCTTTCGCTGGGAACTTGAGCAAATGTCGAAGGACAATCCTCATTTGATCGACGATATCGGTCTGACGAGACGGCAGGTCGAGGCAGAGATCGCCAAGCCCTTCTGGCGGCGATAATCCTCGTCGCCGCAAGGTCGCGATACCGTCATCCTCGTCCTTGGTGCGCCAAAAGCATCTCAGAACAGTACTCGCCCAGGCCGGTCGCCGCGCGGACAGCCCGACCATGAGAAGACCGGCCGACGCTCTTCGGCAACGTCGGGAACTCGCGCCGCTCGTCTGAGTTGAACTCCAGTTCTAGACAGCAAAACGGAATCTCGACATGAGCCCGCCCGCCCAACGACGAATGCGTCTCTCCGGTGGAACCGAGCTTGCCTACGTCACTGCGGGCGATCCATCCAGCCCCGCTTTGCTCCTCCTGCACGGCTTTCCGAGCTCATCGCGAACATTTCGCGATGTAATCCCTGGCTTGGCGCGCGTCGCCTATGTGATCGCGCCCGACCTCCCGGGCCATGGCCAGTCCGACGTTCCGCCGACACCCTCCTTCGCCGGGATCAGCGAGGCAATTTCCGAATTGCTGGCCCACCTCGTGATCGGGCGTCGCTTCATCTACGTGCATGATTGGGGCACCGCTGTGGGCCTGCAGATCGCCATGCAAGCGCCCGAGCTGGTTTCGGGCCTCATCATCCAGAACGCAAACGCACATCGTACCGGCTTCGGGCCCCAGTGGGACGCCGCATTGAAGTTCTGGTCAGAACCGACAAAAGAGAACGAAGCGGCCGCAACCCCCGACCTGACCTTTGAATTCACGCGCGAGCAATATACGGGCGGTCTGCCGGAGGAGGTCGCCGCCACGATCAAAGGCGAACCCTGGGTCGAGGACTGGAGGGTGATGAATCTTCCCGGCCGCATGGAGACCCACCGCGCGCTCATCGCCGATTATAAGAACCACGCCGCGCGTTTCGATGCGATCGCAGGCTATCTAGAAAAATGGCAACCGCCGGCGCTCATGCTGTGGGGCCGTCACGAGCCCTATTTCGATATCGCCGAAACGCTGTCCTGGATGCAGGATCTGCCACGTATGGAGGCTCATATTTTCGACGGCGGGCATTTCCTGCTCGAGACGCATGCCGAACCAGCACTCTCCCTCATGAAGGACTTCATCAGGCGAACACAGAAGAGACTCACGCGATTCCCGTCGCTTTAGGCCCAACCTAAACCAGACTTCAGCGGCGATTCCATCCGGCGAATCGCGAGATTAAGCAGGGACGTAGGTCAACCTGATCACATCCTCGCCGATCCGGTCATTAGTCATAAGGCGGAGCGGCGGCCGGGGTCCGGCGAAATATGGCTTGCCGCGACCAAGCACGACGGGGTGCAGGTAGATTCGATACTCATCGATCAGGCCAAGTTCGGTGAGGCTTTGCGCCAAGTCCGGGCCAGCAACTTCGATCTCCCCGTCGCGCTCGGCCTTCAGCTCGCGGATTGCGCCCTCGAGATCATCCTCAACAAGCGTGGCGTTGGGGCCAACCGACTTCAACGAGCGCGAGACGACCCATTTCGGCTGGTTCCGCCACGCCGCCGCGAAGGCGTGTCGCTCTGCATCCCATTCAGGATGATCGTCGTCCCAGTAACGCATGACCTCATACATTTGGCGACCATACACACTGCCCGCCTGCCCCTGAGCCTCCTCGATGAAGTGGCGGAAGAGTGTGCGGCTTGGCGCAAATGCCATATGGTCGACGTAGCCGTCCAGGGACTGGTTCATTCCGAACACGAGCTTAGCCATACCCATCTCCTTTCCTTACGCGGCACATCCGCGCGGTTCTGATTGCGTACGCAATCGGTTGTAAGCTAGATCGACTGATGGCCGATCGGCAGAAGCGAGAAATCATGCCGGACCTCCTTCTGCACTACGATTGCCCGGATTGCTGCTTCTTTGATCCAGTTGAGGTTCTTTCTTTCGCACGTCCTTCACGACATCGAGAAAAGCCCGCAGTGCCGGCGGCACGGTTCGGTGTCCGGGATAGTAGACCGCGACCCCTTCCGGAGCGGGCATCCATGCGGTCAGGACCCTACGCAGCCGGCCATCGGATATGGCCCCTTCGGCGGCCCAATCCGCCACATAGGCGATGCCCAGACCCTCGATTGCGGCTTCGGCCATCAGTTCCTCGTCATCGAGGACAATGGAGCCGTTTGCGTCGATCACGAGTTCCTGGCCGGCGCGTTCGAACTCCCATCGATAGAATTTGCCGCTGGGCATACGATGGCCGATGCAATGGTGGCGTTGCAATTCCTCGGGCGTTCCCGGGTCGCCGAAGCGATCGAGATAGCCGGGCGAGGCGACACAGATGAACGTCAACTGGCGTGCAAACGGCACGGCGATCATGTCCTTGGGTACCGATCCGAGGAGGCGCACGCCGGCGTCAAACCCGCTGGACACGATATCGATGAGCCGCCCCTCGACGACGATGTCCACGGTCACGTCCGGATGGCGCGCCGCCATCTGCGGAAGAACCCAGCGAACGAGAAGCCCGGCCACCAATCGCGGTGCGTTGATGCGGACCGTGCCCGCGACATTGCCCCGGAACCCCGCGACGCTGTCGAGCGCCTCGTCCAGCGAGGCGAGCGCGGGCTGAAGGCGATCGAGCAACCGGAACCCGGCTTCTGTCGGCGAGACGCTGCGTGTGGTGCGGTTCAGAAGGCGCACCCCCATGCGTTCCTCGAGCGCACGCATCGCATGGCTCAATGTGGAAGGTGCCGTGCCAATCTCGTCCGCTGCGCGGCGAAAGCTGCGGTGTGTGGCAACGGCCACGAAGGCGGTGAGATCGTTGAGCGACGGGCGAGGCATTGATGGGGATTTTGCATCATCTCATGCCGATTTCAACGGCTAATGCGCGCAATGCGATTGCCCTATCTCGTGCCCGGATCAATTGGAGATATGGGAAATGGCAAAGTCTTGGCTCATAACGGGTGTGTCGTCCGGTCTAGGCCGGCTGCTGGCGGAGAAGGCCCTGATCAGGGGGGACCGCGTCGGCGGTGCCGCCGCGGCGAGGACGCACTTCCCGACCTGCGTGCACGCTACCCAGAACGGCTCCGCATCGTCGCAATGGACCTCAAGAACCAGAGCTCGGTCCGCGCCGCGGTCGACCGCGCCTTCGCCGCATCCGGTCGAATCGACATCGTCGTCAGCAATGCTGGCTATGGCCTGCTCGGCGCGGCGAAAGAGGCTGGCGATGTGCAGGTTCGGGACATCATCGACACCAATCTCATCGGCTCGATCGCACTCATCCGGGCGGCGTTGCCGCATCTGCGCAGCCAGGGTGGCGGCCGGATTCTACAGGTCTCGAGCGAGGGAGGCCAGATCGCCTATCCGGCTTTCAGCCTCTATCACGCGACCAAGTGGGGTATCGAGGGGTTCGTCGAGTCCGTGGCGCAGGAGGCTGCTCCCTTCGGCATCGAGTTCACCCTTGTGGAACCTGGGCCGGCGCGGACCGGGTTCGGCGGCAATCTCGCGCGGACCAAGCCGCTCGCGGCCTATGAGGGAACACCCGCCGGTCAGATCCGCGAGACGCTCCGTGGCTCTTGGGTGATCAAGGGCAACCCCGAGCGCATGACGGACGCAATGATCAGGCTTGCCGATCAGGATGGTCCGCTTCCGAAGCGGCTGGTGCTCGGTGCCGAGGCCTATGCCGGCATCCGCAAGGCTCTCGGCGGGCGCATCGAGGAGCTCGACCGGCAGAAGGACGTCGCAGTCGCGGCGGATTTCACCGACGAGGAGCTGGCGCGGCTATCACCCACCCTGTCCCGCCGATCCACAGCTGCATGGCACCGTCGTGCAGCTCCGCCCATCCCGATAGATTCCCCCGGCTCCGGCCCGCTGCCGGTCCGCTCCCGCTATCAAGACAGAAAGGAACACGAAATGCCTGCACGTGACGCCATCTATCCGGCCAAACGCCACGCGTTATACGATATTCATCGATATTCCGCGGCCATTCGCTCCGGCGATCTTCTCTTTGTGTCGGGTCAGGTCGGGAGCCGTGAGGACGGCTCGCCCGAGCCGGTATTCGAGGAACAGGTTCGGCGGGCCTTCGCTAATCTGCGCGCGGTCTTGGCCGCCGCCGGGTGCAGCTTCGACGACGTCGTCGACGTCACCACCTTCCACACAAACCCGGACGAACAGATCGAAACGGTGCTGGCCGTCCGGGCGGAAGAGATCGGCGCACCTCCCTACCCGAACTGGACGGCAGTGGGCGTCAATTGGCTTGCCGGCTTCGAGTTCGAGATCAAGGTCATCGCCCGCATCCCTTCGACGACCAGCAGTCATCCGGCGGACAAGCGCTGATCGCTCGCCCTGCAGTTCTGTATTGGCGATTGCATCCGACGACGGAAACGGCAGCGCGGCGCGCCCAGCGAGCAACGCCGTGCTGGAAAACGGACCATTTACTGATTTCACAACGTACAATAGTGTGACATCAGAGGGGAGCGTAATGACGAGCGGAACGGACATTTTTGATGCCGTCGTCATCGGTGCCGGTTGGGCGGGACTAGGTGTCAGTCATGCGCTGACGCAGCGTGGCTTGCGTCATATAGTGTTGGAGCGGGGTCGCATCGGTGAGACTTGGCGGACCCAGCGCTGGGACTCCTTTCGGGTAAACACACCCAACATCCAAACGGTCATGCCTGGGGATACCTATGACGGCGCCGATCCCGACGGTGCGATGACAAGCGGCGAGTTTGTCGCGCTGTTGGAGGACTATGCCGACCGGTATAGCCTCCCGGTGGAGACCGGTACGCCGGTGACCGACCTTGTTGCGAGCGATGACCTGTACCGGCTGGCCGTTCCGCGCGGCGCCCTGTGGGCGAGGAATGTGGTGATCGCCAGCAGTAACCAGAATTGCCCGGCGCGCCCGCCTTTCTCTGCTTTGTTGCCGCCCGAAGTCCAACAGATAGATGCATCGACCTACCGTAACGCATCTGGTCTCGACGGTGGAGCCGTGTTGGTGGTCGGTAGCGCCCAGTCGGGCGGCCAAATCGCCGAGGACTTGGTCCAGGCGGGGCGAACGGTGTTTCTTGCAACGAGCCGAGTCGGCCGGCTGCCCCGAATGTATCGAGGTCGTCACATCTCGGTCTGGATGGTTCTTAGCGGGCTGATAGATGTGACGCGCAGGGAATTGCTCCAACAGGGGCCTATTCCTGGAAGGCCGCTGACGGGAGCGCTCCATACGATCAGCCTGCAGTCCCTCAGTGCGCAAGGCGTTGTCTTGCTGGGTCGGCTCACGGGCGTCGACGACGGCCGTCTCTCGTTCAGCGACGATGCAGAAGCGCATGTTCGCCTTGGAGACGAGGGCTCCGCCAGAGTTCGAAGCCAGATCGACGAGTTTATCGCGCGCAACGGGATCGATGCCCCCGAGGCTGAGCCGGACCCGGCGGAGGTGATAGCCGCGTTTCTACCGAATCCACCGGTCCGGTCAATTGATCTTGCCGCGCGGGGGATCACAACGGTGATCTGGTGCACCGGGTTCAGAGGGGATTTCGGGTGGGTGTGCGTTCCCAATGTGCTCGATGCACAAGGCCAGCCATTGCACGAGAAGGGGTTCGCTAGCGTCCCTGGCGTGTATTTTGCCGGCCTGCCTTTTTCGATCTCGCGGCGGTCGGGCACAATATTGGCAATCGCGGAGGAAGCAGCCCTGCTGGTCGAAGATATCCAGCGTCGTTTAGACAACCTGCATCTGACTTCCCGACTCAGTGATGCCGAATCTCAGCGAATAATCATCCGTTAGACGGCTTCCACCCCTCGCGAGATTCAACCTATTAACATGAATCGCCGCTAAGGGGTTGATAGCGGACATCTGGGCCCGAAGAGATGAAACTGGGCGCCATTATGTGATTGAAGTCGCTCCGTAAAAGCTTTCAGGCGGTTTCAGGAGCCTTGGCCTTTGCGAGGTCCTGCAGGAACTCGTCCATCAGCGGCCTGTCGCCGAACCGGCGGTAACCGCGCTCTGCTTCCAGCGAGAAAGCCGGATGCGCGTCGACCAGCTTTGCCATCGTCTGCTGGGCTGCCTCGACCTCTCCGCTCCCCGCCTGCAAAGCGGCCTGAATCAGAAGACAGTTTGCATCGCGCGGCGCCCGGATCAGGCATTCCTCTATGACGGCGGAAGCCTCATCGCGGCGGTCAGCCGCGTAAAGCGCCTGCCCGTGCACATAGGCATAGTACTCGGGCGCCATAGGATGAAGGCGGCGGGCCCGCTCTGCGTTGGCGACGGCATCATCATATTCCCCGAAGCGCACCTGCGCCTTTGCAAGCGCCATCATGCTGTCGGGATCGTTAGGGTTGAGCTCCACAGCGCGCCGTGCGGCCTGCAAGCCGCCTGAATAGTCGCCCTGCAGGGCAAGCCCGAAGCTGATGACCTGATAGCCAAGGCCCAGATTGGGATCGAGACGGACCGCCTGCCGGGCTTCGCTAAGCCCAAGATGGAGCTCCGGCGCGTTTGCGCGGCCGTCACCGCTCTGCGCCACGCTGGCGATAAAGGTCAGCGCAAGGCCTGCGCGGGCGGCCGCATAGGACGGGTCCATTTCAAGGGCGCGCTGGTAGAGGCCCCGCGCTTCCAGAATGTCCTGCGGGTCGTTGGCGCCGTGCCGGTAACGGTTGCGGGCCTGCAGCACGAGGTCGTAGGCCTGCAGGTTGTCGGTCGGGCGCTCCGCCGCCGCCGCCGCCTCGCTCCTGCCGATATAGGGCGCGATCTGCGCGACGATTTCAGTGGTCAGCTCGCTCTGGACGGCGAACACGTCGGCGACCTGCCGGTCAAAACTGCGCGACCACAGATGCGCGCCTGTCTTTACATCGATCAGCTGCGCCGACACGCGAAGCTGGTCGCCTTCACGGCGGGCGCTGCCTTCAACCACATAATCAACGCCGAGCTTCGCCCCGAGCTTGCGCACGTCCGTATCCTGCCCGTGCACGGCGTAGGTGGAATCGCGCGCGATTACCTGCAGCTCTGAATTGCGGGCAAGGGCTGTCGTCACATCCTCGGTCAGTCCGTCCGCGAAATACGATTGCTCGCCGCTGCCGCCCATCGCGGCAAAAGGGATGACCGCCACTGACGGCCGGGGGTCGGCGCGGCTCTGGTCCATCGACAAGGCCGCCGGGATGCGGCTGACCATGGCTGCCAGGGAGAGCGGCTGGATTTGGGTGCCGATGAGGATGAGGGCTATGGCGGCCGCGCCATAAGACCAGCGGGCGGCGGTGCTGCGCAGCACCTGCGGCACCTGCCGCCATGGCGACCACGGAGAGCCCGCACGCCTTACGCGGTAGACGTTGAGAAGTTCGGGAATGTTCTTGGCCCGCCTGCGGCCGATGCGGACGAACCTGTCCGCGCTGTTGCGGTCGGCCGCCATCACCACGGCGCCGCTGACGAATATCTGCCCAGGATCGCACATGGCCTCAAGACGGGCGGCCACATTGACGCCATCGCCGTATACGTCACCGTCATCTTCGATGACATCGCCAAGATTGATGCCGATGCGCAGCTCGAACGGGCCCTTGTCGAACCCTTCCTGTATGGCCAGCGCCGCATCAACCGCTTCGTTGACGCTGGGAAACATGGCGAGAAAGCCGTCTCCCGTCGTCTTGACGATGCGCCCGCCATGGCTGGCAATGGTCGGGTCAATGAGCTCATCAAAAACAGCGCGCAGCTTCGCGTAGGTGGAAGCCTCGTTTTCAGCCATCAGCAGGCTGTAGCCGACGATATCGGCGGCCATGATTGCCGCGAGCTTGCGTTCCATCAGCATTATTCCTGAGCGACGGGCCATGCACGGACTATTACTGACACTTAGGGCGACGCACGGCCCAAGATTAGACCCATAATCCCGGATAGACTTATACACAGCTCACAAATGCGTGACGATTGTCGCCTATACCGTTCTGACCTTCGTCAGCCATCATCTGCTTCGTTCGGAGCCGTCCGTCGCCGCACTGGCGGAGGGCGACGCCGCATTGAACGGCCTGGGCCTTGCCTGCCTGCCCGACACGCGCTGCGCCCTTCCTTGCAGAAGGACGGCTTCAGCAGGTGCTGGTGCCCGCCCTTTCCAGGCTATCTCTCTATTATTCAAGCCGCCGCCAGCCGCGTTCGCTCTCCCGATCGAAGCGCTCCGCTGGCGAGGATAGCCCGGCAGGGCCAACAAACAAGTTCAGCGCTGCTTCGCCCTTCATCGCAATTTGGTCTGTGCCATTAACTAGGTTGGGATGTACATTCCAATTGGCGCGCCGGACGAGATTCGAACTCCTGACCCCCAGATTCGTAGTCAATGGCTTCAAAATAGTTATTATAAATCAAACGTTTATGTGAACCAAGGTGCTTGCAAGTTTCTAAGAGTTAGAAGTTCCAAGTCCTCTACCGTTCGCGGGACCTGGACGTGACGTTTGCGATTAAGACATTGGTCAGCCGAAGTGGGTCGCGGAGCGTGCGCCTCCCACAGATACCCAATAGCTCACAGGATGGGAGCAGACTTCTTGTTGCTCTCGTACCGCATGCAGATCTTCGGAAGGGCCGGTGCCATGAACACTGCATTCCTGTTAATGGCGCAATATGCCGGCAAGGCGATAAATCCCGAGCCGACGAAGTCCGCCGGCCAGCACCAACGGTATGGACGGCTGACAGCATAAGAATGAGAACTCTTTACGGAGGGCGCAACCAAGTTGGTTCCCATGCCTCTTGCCTTGCCAGGCCAGTCGCGTTAGCCCGTTGACTTCCGCCCCATAGCAATCCGGAAACAGAGGAAACCAAGACCGACGGACTGCGTCCGAATGACCGGCAGTCTGGCGACTGCCCGAGCGTATTTTCGATCGACGCGATCGAGGCGGCGAAGGCTTGGATCCTCGTATGCCGATCGGGATGGCTGACCTTGCCCCCTCTTGGCCAGGCACCTCAAGTTCAATGCCAATAAGCCCGGATGACCGGTTCATCCTATCGGACGGTCACGGGCCCCATAGCGTCAGCACGAACACCACTTGCCGTGGATCCGGCGCGGCTATGCTGCTTCCACCCAAACTGAAAAAAGTGACGAGAGAGCCAGGCGGTGAAGAAATCGGATTGACTTGTATGATGACTTACATCGTATAAAGCACTGGTTGGTGCTTGTGCGGGCTGGGTCCCCTAGGCACCCTTTAGGGAGGAATATCGGATGAAAATCTTGAAACTGCTTGCAGTCGCGCTCGGCTTTGGCTTGGCCGCGGCTGTGTCACCCGCGCTTGCTTTTCCTGAAAGGCGGTCACGGTGATTGTGCCATTCCCGGCAGGCGGCGCGAGTGACACCACCGCCCGAGTGATGGCGGAAAAAATGACAACGCTGCTTGGACAGCCAGTCGTCGTCGACAACAAGCCCGGCGCTACAGGCGCGATTGGCGCTACGCTGGTAAAAGAATCGCCTGCTGACGGGTACACGATGTTGGTGGCATCAATCGGCACCTACGCCGTCAACCCGTTTCTTCAGAAGGACCTGAAGTATGACCCGCAGAAGGACTTCGATCTGATCACGGTCGCCGTCCGCACTCCGAACGTGCTCGTCGCGCATCCTGACTTTCCGGCAAACAGCGTTGCCGAGCTGGTCGACTACCTCAAGAAGAATCCGGGGCAGGTTTCCTTCGCCTCATCCGGTTCAGGGTCGTCAGACCACCTGACGGCAGCCCTCTTTATGCAAAAGACCGGCACCGACGCGAAGCACGTGCCTTATAAGGGCGGCGCTCCTGCAATCGCTGACCTTGTCGGAGGTCACGTCAACGTTTCCTTCCAGAACCTCGGTGCGGTCCTGGGGCACGTGAAGGAAGGCAAGCTCAAGGCGTTGGCGGTTAGCGGCAGCGAACGCGCATCACAGCTCCCTGACGTTCCTACGCTGGCAGAAGCAGGCTACCGGGACATCGTAGTCTATTCTTGGCAGGCCGCCGCCGCTCCTAAGGGTTTGCCCGAAGATGTGCGGGCGAAGCTCAGCGCGGCTGCGATCGATGCTCTCAAGAGCCCTGAGGTCACTGAGAAATTCAGCGGGATGGGCTTTGAGGTTGTTGCCAACACTGGCGACGAGTTCGCCAAGTTCCTGGCGGACGAACTCGCGCGTTGGAAATCGGTGATCGAAGCCGGGAATATCACGGCCAACTAAACGCGGCGGGGCCGAGGGGGATAAACCGCTCTCGACCCCACCACCTCCGATCTTACGTGACGCATTCAGGGGCAAAAATGTCCATCTCTATCCTTAAGCCTAAGGATTTCGTGGCGGGCTTGGCGTATTGCGCTATGGGTCTGACCGGCATTGTCCTCGCGCGCCAGTATGAGTTTGGGAATGCTGGGCACATGGGGCCTGGATATTTCCCGACAATGATCGGCGGGTGCCTGACGCTCATTGGTGTCATCTCGCTAGCGCGGTCCTTCGTCGCCGCGGGTGAGCGCGTTCCGAGCGTCGCTTGGCGGCCGTTGATTCTGGTGACTCTGTCGGTGGTTCTCTTTGCCTACTTTGTGCCGCGTCTCGGAGTCATCGCCTCCCTTGCGGTGTTGTTGGTTGTTGCGATCTTCGCAAACCGAGGCGCGCGCTTGACTCCGCTCAGCGTCGTGGCCGCGGCCTCTCTCATCGGGTTTTGCGTTGTGGTGTTTGTCAAGGCTCTCGGCGTGCCGCTCCCGCTTCTGGGCACCTGGGTCGGGGGCTGAACGGGTGGAACTTGTTCAGAACCTCGGATTGGGATTTTCCACCGCCTTCACTTTGGCGAATCTAACCTACTGCCTCATCGGGGTTGTTCTTGGTACTGCCATCGGAGTCCTGCCGGGACTAGGTCCGGTTGCGACGATCAGCATGTTGCTTCCGATTACCTTCGGAATGGAGCCTACCACCGCCCTGATCATGCTTGCCGGCATCTACTACGGTGCGCAGTACGGCGGCTCCACGACAGCCATATTAGTCAACTTGCCGGGGGAGTCGGCCTCCGTCGTTACAGCCTTGGATGGCTATCAACTGGCTCGAAAAGGCAAGGCCGGCCTTGCCTTGGCGACGGCGGCGATAGGGTCTTTCATGGCCGGAACGTTCGCGACGATCCTAATCGCATTCTTCGCTCCGCCGCTCGCCGAAATCGCACTCACTTTCGGTCCCGCCGAGTACTTCTCCCTTATGGTTCTCGGGCTTGTCGCATCCGTGGTGCTGGCGCATGGCTCACTGTTGCATGCATTCGCCATGATCTTTCTGGGACTGCTTTTGGGGATGGTAGGCGCCGACGTGAACTCTGGCGTCTTCCGATACACGTTTGGTTTCCTCCAACTCACCGAAGGCATCAACTTCGTTGTTGTTGCGATGGGCATGTTCGGACTCGGCGAAATAATCGCGAACCTCAATAGCGACACATCACGTCCCTTGATTGAGAAACGGATCACCGGCCTTTTCCCAACGCGCGCCGATCTCGCGCAAATGGCTGCTCCCATTCTCAGGGGCACTGCGCTGGGTTCCGCGCTGGGCATCCTGCCGGGCGGTGGCGCGATGCTTTCCTCATTCGCGTCCTATTCATTGGAGAAAAAATTGTCCGCGCACCCCGAGGAGTTCGGCAAGGGTGCGCTTGCTGGCGTGGCCGGCCCCGAATCTGCAAACAACGCCGGCGCGCAGACGAGTTTCATTCCTATGCTCACCCTGGGAATTCCTGCCAACCCTGTGATGGCATTGATGGTCGGGGCGCTGATCGTTCACGGAATTCAGCCTGGACCTTCCGTCATCAGCGAACAGCCTGCGCTCTTCTGGGGGCTTATCGCATCGATGTGGCTGGGCAACGTGATGCTGCTTGTACTTAATCTCCCGCTCATCGGGATGTGGGTTCGCTTGGCCACACTTCCGTACGGAATGCTTTACCCGACTATCATCGTTTTCTGTTCGATCGGCGTCTTTAGCCTGAACAACGGAACGTTCGACATCTACTTGATGGCTCTGTTCGGCGTCGTTGGCTATCTGCTGCGAAAGATCGATTGTGAGCCCGCCCCGTTGTTGTTGGGCTTTATCCTAGGGCCGCTTATGGAGGAGCATCTTCGCCGAACCCTGCTGCTGTCGGGCGGTGATCCAATCGTGTTTGTATCGAGGCCGATTAGCCTCACCCTCCTGCTGATCGCTGCACTCTTGCTGGTTCTGATACTCGCGCCATCACTCCGTCGGCGGCGCGACGAAGTCTTCATTGAGGAATGACGCGCGCTGATGTCTCGGAAGCTACAATAAATTGATTGAGATCGACCGGCTTATGAACACGAATCGCCAATCGCACACTCCTTCACATGCAATGGAGACTCCCGTCATCGTCGAGGTGACGATTGTTCCTGTCGCCGGCACTGACAGCATGCTGCTCAACCTGAGCGGCGCACACGCCCCATTCTTCACCAGAAACCTTGTCATCATGAGGGACAGCGCGGGCCATACCGGTGTGGGCGAAGTACCTGGCGGAGAATCGATCCGGTCCACGCTCGAACATTCGCGAGAGCTGATCCTCGGCAAGGCAATCGCTTCCTACAAGGATTGTCTGAACACCGTAACCCGCACGTTTGCACACAAGGACAGCGCCGGTCGTGGCGAGCAGACCTTCGACCTGCGGACGACAATCCACGCCGTAACCGCGTTGGAAAGCGCTTTCCTTGACCTCCTTGGCCAACACCTTGCGCTCCCCGTCGCAGCATTGCTTGGAGAAGGTATCCAGCGCACCCGCGTCGAGATGCTTGGTTACCTTTTCTACATCGGTGACCGCCGCAAAACGGATTTGCCCTATACATCACAGCCGGATGCGCCGGATGAGTGGCTCCGGCTTCGTCATGAGGAGGCTACAACGCCTTCGGCGATAGTGCGTCTCGCCGAAGCCGCTTATGCGCGCTACGGCTTCAATGACTTCAAACTAAAAGGTGGCGTGTTCGCAGGGCGGGGAGAGGCAGAGGCGATCCACGCGCTCGCAGCGCGCTTCCCGAATGCTCGTATCACCCTCGACCCAAACGGGGCCTGGCCGCTGGCGGAAGCCATCGAAGTCGGCAATGACCTGAAGGGTGTCCTGGCCTACGCCGAGGACCCTTGTGGCGCGGAGACCGGATTCTCGGGTCGGGAGATCATGGCTGAGTTCCGGCAGGCAACAGGCATCCCCACCGCCACCAACATGATCGCTACAGACTGGCGGGAGATGGGTCACGCCATTCGCCTGCAGTCAGTCGATATCCCGCTCGCCGATCCGCACTTCTGGACGATGAACGGTTCGGTCCGCGTCGCTCAAATGTGCCGCGATTGGGGCCTAACTTGGGGGTCCCATTCGAACAACCACTTCGATGTCTCGCTGGCGATGTTCACGCACGTGGCCGCGGCGGCTCCGGGCCGGGTAACTGCTATCGACACGCACTGGATTTGGCAGGATGGCCAACGCCTGACGCGCGAGCCGCTTCGAATTGTGGGTGGCATGGTCGACTTGCCGCAACGGCCAGGGCTAGGCGTCGAACTTGATATGCGGGCAGTCGCCGCTGCGCACGAAGTCTACAAGAATCAAGGGCTGGGCGTGCGCGATGACGCGGTCGCAATACGCTATCTGGTTCCTAACTGGACTTTCGACCGAAAACGACCTTGCCTTGTGCGCTGAGAAGCAGGTCCAACTTCCGAAGATGAGATGAAAAGTGGTCCGACTTAGATCTCCCGAGACGCTCACGCAGCAACTGGTTGAAGTCCTACGCTCGCGCATCGAAACCGGGCGTATCAACCGCGGCGACAAACTCCCGGCAGAGCATCAACTTATCGCTGAGTTTGGCGTAAGCCGAACAGTTGTTCGGGAGGCGATTACCAATCTCAAAGGGTTGGGAATGGTTGCCTCAAGGCAGGGTGTAGGGGTTTTCGTCACGCGCACCTCGTCAGGCACGCCGTTTCAGATCGAAGAGGCGAGCTTGGACGTCATTCAAGAGGTGATTTCAGTTCTCGAACTGCGTATCAGCCTCGAAACCGAGGCAGCGGCGCTTGCAGCCGAGCGACGGACCAGCGCCGACCTTGCGGCGATGCGCAACGCCTTGGACGCGATGGGCGAGGCGATTGAGACCGACAGTGACGCCATTCAAGGCGACCTGAACTTCCATAGTGCGATTGCCCGCGCGACCGGCAATCGACACTTCCTAGACCTCTTCACACACCTTGGGTCGCTGCTGATTCCACGCTCTCGCCTGCATACGTTTCAGCTTGTCGGGGCGAGCCGCCAAGACTTTCTTCGAAGGCTGTTGACCGAACACGAGGCCATATTGACCGCGATTGATGCCGGCGATGCTGAGGGCGCGCGCAACGCCATGCGCCATCACCTTGGCAAGAGCCGGGACCGGCTCTTGGAACAGTCAGGCATCGGTCGCCGCAAGAAGCTACCACAAATGCCAGGCTCGCCGAGTAGACAGCGCGACGACTCCGTTGGGAATTTCGCGCTGACCGCGCAGGAAACGATTGTTCGAAAAAGGAAATCAGCATGAGCAAAGTAACGCCGAGGGAGATGGCCCGGCAGATCGGCAACGGCCTGCTTTCGTTTCCCGTGACGCCTTTTACCGAGGAGAACGTGTTTGACGAGGCGTCGTACCGTTCTAATCTGGATTGGCTTTGCGGTTATGACGTTGCGGGGCTGTTTGCGGCGGGTGGCACCGGGGAATTCTTTTCCCTGTCGCCGGCCGAGGTTGTGCAAGTCGTCACGACAGCCGTCGCTGAAACCAATGGGCGTGTCCCGGTATTGGCTGGTGTCGGCGGCGCAACCCAAGTCTCAGTCGAACTCGCAGGTCACGTCGAGCGCGCGGGAGCAGACGGGGTACTGCTTCTCCCGCCGTACTTGGTTTTCTCGGAACAAGATGGGCTGGCAGCGCATGTGGATGCCGTCTGTAAGGCTACGAAGCTCGGTGTCATCGTCTACAATCGCGACAATGCCATTTTGAACGAACAAACCCTGGCAAAGTTGTGCGAACGCAATCCCAACCTGGTGGGATTCAAGGATGGCGTCGGCGACATCGAAATGATGACGCGAATCCATATCAGCCTCGGCGACCGGCTGACTTACATCGGTGGCCTTCCCACAGCGGAAACATACGCGCTGCCATACCTTGAAATGGGCGTAACAACATACTCGTCCGCCGTATTTAACTTCGTGCCGCAGTTTTCAACGAAGTTCTATGAGGCAGTAAGAGCGCGGGATCGTGAAGCTGTGCATGCGGGCCTTCGCGATTTCATCCTCCCCTTGATCGCTATTCGCAATAGGCGGCGCGGATACGCCGTGGCGATCATAAAAGCCGGCATGGATATCATCGGCCGCAAGTCCGGTCCGGTTCGACCTCCTCTCGTCGACTTGACGCCATCGGAGCGCAGCGAGCTTGCAACGCTTGTCGCTTCGCTTGAGCAAAGCGAGTTTATGCGGAGGCCGGTGGCTGTTGGTGAAGAGCGTCGCCGGGCCCACGCTTGACGACCTGGCGCGTCGGGTGAGACGTCATGGAGACGGCGCGGCAGTGTCGAAAAAAATCCGATCGGTCACTTGCTATCCGCTGAGGCTGCCGTTTGACCATGGCGGGCCGCCCCCGAAGTTTGCGGGGCGTGTCCGGACATCTCTCGACAGCTGCTTGGTACGAGTCGAGCTTGAGAACGGTTTGATCGGCTGGGGAGAGGCCTACGGCGGCGACATTGCCGCGGTAGACTCGCTAATACGCTCCAGGGTTGGTCCACTCGCAATTGGTCAAGACCCAACTGACGCGACGCTCACCGCAAGCATTGAACGGACGTTGCACAATCTCGGGCGGTCGGGGCTTGTCCTTCACGCGCTCAGCGGCCTGGACATCGCCCTATGGGATATTCGCGGGAAGTTGGAAAACGTCCCGCTCCATGTCTTGCTTGCGAGCACCTCATCACGTGCAGAAGTTCCTGCCTATGCGTCGCTCCTTCAATACTACGGTGATGCGAGGCTCGTGGCAGACAACGTGGAGAAGGCGCTTAGCGCAGGCTTCCGGCAGATAAAGCTTCATGAGCGCACGCCACAAGCGGCGGCGGCCGCTCGCAAGGTCATGGGGCCGACGCTACCGCTGATGGTCGATACAAATTGCGCCTGGGTTGCCGATGAAGCGGTGGAACCGGTTCTCGAACTAAAGCCGTTTGATCTACTTTACATCGAAGAGCCCCTGTGGCCGCCCGAAAACCTTGAGGGACTTGAGGAGTTGCGCAACGCGACGGGCGTGGCGACGGCCGTCGGAGAGAATGCGAGCAGCCTTTCCGAATTGCAGCAGATCATCGCGGGCGGCCGGGCTAGTTACGTCCAACCCAGCGCAATCAAATGCGGCGGCGTCTCCGCACTCCATGTACTCTCGCAAGAATGCGCAGATTCACAGGTGGATTTTGCGCCTCAGTCGGCATTCCTCGGACCTGGTCTATTGGCGACAGTCAACGTCCTCGCGGCCGCGCACGACGAGAGCCCGATTGAACGGATGTTCTGTCGGCTGGAATTCACGCCTTATTCAGACACCCTCTCCTTAACAAACGGTCGCTTTCGAGCACCCGATCGACCGGGCCTTGGCGCACAAGCTTGGGAAGAGGAGGAACTCTTTCAATGGGTATCCAGAACTTCAACACACTGACTTAGGGAGGTGAGACATGAGATGTCGATTTCACGCATTAGCAACGGCCGCCTGCGTTGCGCTGGCTGGGTGGTCTACACTGATTAGCGGTGGCGCGAACGCCCAATCGAAAATCGATCAACCTGTGACGATCATCGTCCCTTATGCGCCCGGCGCGGCGACGGATGCACTTGGCCGGCTATTGGCTGAGGAGTTGAAGGAGAAGCTCGGCGTGTCGGTGATCGTCGAGAATAGAGGTGGGGGCGGAAGCCAGATTGGCACTCTGGCAATCGCTTCTGCGGAACCGAACGGACAAACTCTGGGATTCGTAGACACTGCGTTTGCGATCAATCCCGGTTTGCTCGGTGCTGAGCTGCCTTACAAAACGCCGGACGACTTCACGCCGATCTCGCTGATGGCAACGGCGCAGATGGTCCTGGTGGTTCATCCCTCCGTAGAAGCGAAAACTGTGGAAGAGTTGGTCGCTCTCGCGAAAGCATATCCCAAGAGCCTTGCTTACGGCTCGGCCGGTGTCGGTAGCGCGCCACACCTAGCCGGAGAGCAACTACGCCACGCGGCGGCGATCGAGATCACGCATATCCCTTACCAAGGTGGCGGCACTGTCATCACCGACCTACTCGGGGGACACATCCAGTTCGGCTTTTTCACCGTTGCGACGATGCGCAAGCACATTGAAGCTGGTTCCGTTCGCGCGCTGGCAGTGACCGGGAGAGAACGCTCCAGTCTTGTTCCCGGCGTGCCTTCCATGGACGAGGCTGGGCTCGGCGATGTCGATGCAGCTCCCTTCTTTGGCCTGATCGGGCCAAAAAACCTTCCCGAGGGGATTGTCGCTCTACTCAGCGATGTCACTTCGACCGCCGTTCGATCAGGAACTTTAAAGGAGCGGGTCGCCGCTGCCGGCTTCGTCCCCGTGGGCACCACTAGTGCGGAATTTGGACCCTGGTTATCAAAGGAAATCGCCAAGTGGTCCGAAGTCATTAAACGCGCAGGGATTGATCCAAAGAGTTAGATATGCGCGAAAAAGGACAGAGGCGCTCGGTCTCTCGCCGACAGGCGACGTTGGAATGGCGGTACAGTGGAACTATCCGAACGGTGCCGGTGATCCACCCGTAGGGACCCTTGGCGGGGCCGGGCGTGCCTGCTCGTTTGATCTGCATTCCGAATACTCGCGATCCTGTTGATGCTCGTCATGCCCTCGTCCGGCAGGTTAGTCGATGGCAAGCGAACTCGACAATTCCCGGTGCGCTTCGATCTGCTGCTGCAGCGTCGCGATCTTCTGCTCTGCCGTCGCAATCGCGTCGGCACCGGCGAGGAAGCGGCGGGGCAGTTCATCCTGGCCTGTTAGCTTGATCAGCGCCTGCGCTAACTTGGCGGGATCGCCGGGCTGCCTGCCGTTTGCGCCCGTCCAAAGGCCTCCTGGGCAGCGCGGCGCTCGCTGCAGTCCTCGACCTTGAGGTCGGCGCACTGTGTGGATTCTTGGGTCAGCAGCTCGGTGCGGAAGAAGCCCGGGTTGACGATCATGGTCCGAATGCCGAACGGACCGACCTCGGTCTGCAGCGCTTCCGTCCAGCCGTCCAAGCCAAACTTGGAGGCCGAGTAGGCGTGCAGAACTCGAAGCCCATCAGACCCGCCGTCGAGGAGATCGAGATGATCTTGCCCGAATGTTGCTTGATGCGGCCAAACCGCTCGAAGGTTGCCTTGGCCGCTGCTTCGGCGTCCGCGGAGAACCTGGTGGACTGCGCTGTTGAAGATGGTCGCCTCGTGCGTGTTCTCGAGGACTGGTGCCCGCTCCGGCCGGGATATCACCTGTATTATCCAAGCCGCCGCCAGTCCTCTCCGGCATTCGCACGTGTGGTGGACACACTGCGCTATCGCAGTGAGTGCGATACAGAGGCTAGAATTGCGCACGACCGAGCTGTCCGAGTGCAATCAACTACTTAGCTCGTGCGAAACTT
Source organism: Mesorhizobium sp. BHscii (assembly GCF_053848065.1). Lineage (NCBI taxonomy): Bacteria > Pseudomonadati > Pseudomonadota > Alphaproteobacteria > Hyphomicrobiales > Phyllobacteriaceae > Mesorhizobium > Mesorhizobium sp. BHscii. Next base: position 43,221 of record NZ_JBSPKW010000007.1, read on the forward strand.
ACGCTGCTGAACATGATAAATGAGTGACCGGTTTCGGTGGTGGCGCGTAGACTCCTAAACAGCTGCAATGGGGCGCAAAGCAGCATCGGTTAGCTGACGTTCTGGAGCAGATCCACGGCCGGCGAAAAGGCGACGCTTCTTGGGTGCGCAGCGGCCATCCGCGATTTATCGGATGACCGCTAGAGATCAGATTTCAGTTCGTTCGGCCAAGAGCAGCGCGTCCTCCACATCGACGCCAAGATAGCGCACGGTGTTTTCGATCTTGGAGTGACCGAGCAGAATCTGAATGGCACGGAGATTTCCTGTCGTCCTGTAGATCATCGACGCCTTCGTGCGACGAAGCGAGTGAGTGCCATACTCCTCTGGACGCAGGCCGATTGCCGTGACCCATTCGTCAACGAGGCGCGTATACTGCCTCGTGCTCATGTGGTGGGCATGATTGACCCGGCTGGGGAATGCATAGTCGTCGACTGTGCCGCCCGCCGTTCGAACCAAGCCAGAAGGCTGGCTCTTACGCCGACGCTCCGTGGCCTGAATGGCCGTCAGGCGCATAAAGAGAAGATTGCCGTCGTCGTCTCGCCGTTCGACGGCGTTGGCCAAGACGGAAAGGCTTGTGCCATCCGCCCGGACGAGGTCCAGCGCCACCTCGGGGAAGAAGCCCCGCATGCGCAGGAGCGGGGCGAAGTGGGTCTCGTGGAAGATCGAACCGGCGACGTTCAGCAGATCCCGCAATCGCTTACCGATCAAATCCTCGGCGCTGACGCCGAGCCACTTCGACAGCGCATAGGTCGCACCGATGCCGGAAGACGCACCGGTGATGAGGACTGCGAGTTTGCGGGCCTTGGGATCCTGCTCTTTCAGGATGATCATCATCAATATTGCTTTTATATGATTGCCATCATAATTGTGTCAACGACGATGAACCGGAGACGTCAACCATGAAGGTCAGCCGCGAGAAGATGGCGGAGAACCGCACGCGGATCCTCGAAGAGGCCGGTCGGCTGTTCCGCGAGAAGGGGTTCGAGTCGGTCAGCGTCTCAGAGGTGATGAAGGCTGCCGGGCTGACCCACGGAGGCTTCTATGGACACTTCGCGTCCAAGGACGATCTCATCGCTGAGAGCCTCGCCCATATGCTTGCGACCTCGCTGAGGGAGCCGCGGGACTTCGACCGCTTCGCCGATGGCTATCTGTCCGAGGCCCACCTGGCCAATGCATCGACTGGCTGCCCGACCGCCGCCCTTGCATCGGAGACGGCACACCGCGATCCGACTGCGCGGTCGGCAATGACCGCCGGCCTGAAGAAGCAGCTGGACCGTATGGCTGGCTCAGTCTCTCGAACCGATGGCTCAACGGCCCGTCGCGAGGCTATAGGTCGCTGGTCCGCCATGGTCGGCGCCGTGATCCTTGCGCGCGCTTGCGATGACGCTGCCTTGGCGACCGAGCTCCTGCGCGAGACCCGCGCCTGGATCGGCCGAGGATCGGACAACCCCGCCCATCTATCCTCGGAGTCGAACACGTGAAAGCCTTCGCCATCGAGCAGTACGGCAAGACGATACCATTGTTGCCGCTCGACCTGCCGGAGCCGGCCCTGAAGACGGGTGATGTGCGGGTTCGTATCGAGGCGGCCGCTCTGAACGCTCTCGACAGCAAGATCCGCAACGGTGAGTTCAAAGCTTTCCTACCCTATGCGATGCCGTTGGTCCTCGGCAACGACATGGCAGGCACTGTGACCCAACTCGGCGCTGGAACGAAGCGCTTTGCCGTGGGCGATCGGGTCTACGGCCGCCCCAGTGACACGCGAATCGGAACGCTGGCAGAAAGTATCTGCATGGTGGAGACCGACCTGGCGCATGCGCCGGGCAGTATATCCGTCGAGGAAGCCGCCTCACTCCCTCTCGTGGCACTGACCGCCTGGCAGGCGCTGGTGGAGCGGGCCAAGGTGAAACCAGGCCAGAAGGTCTTCATTCATGCCGGATCGGGCGGTGTCGGGACCGTAGCCATCCAACTCGCCAAGCATCTCGGTGCAACGGTTGCAACGACCTGCAGCACGAGGAAAATCGAGCTGGTCAAGACTCTCGGCGCCGACGTCGTCGTCGACTACACCAAGCAGGATTTTGCGAAGGAGCTGTCCGGCTACGACGTCGTCCTGAATTCTCTCGACGCGAAGACCCTGCGTCGGTCGCTGGACGTCCTGAAGCCTGGCGGACACCTCATTTCGATTTCCGGCCCGCCGGACCCGGCATTCGCGGACGAACGGCATCTCGGCGTCGTCCTCAAGACCATTTTCCGCGCTCTGAGCTTCAGCATCCGCAGGGCCGCCACCAAGGCGGGCGTGCATTATTCCTTTCTGTTCATGCGGGCCGAAGGCAGCCAGTTGGCGGAAATCACCAGGCTGGTCGAAGAAGGCGTCATCAAGCCGGTCATCGATCGCATCTTCCCGTTCGAACAGACCCCCGAGGCGCTTGCCTACCTGGAGCGCGGCAGCGCGAGAGGAAAGATCGTGGTCAGCATGGGAGAAGCGTGAATGGCTCTCTATATGGAAGATTTCGCAGCAGGCCAGACCTTCGTGTCAGGCAGTGCGACCGTCGACCCGGAAGCCGTCGCTCGCTTCGCGGCCGAGTTCGACCCCCAGCCGTTTCACCTAGACGCGAGCGCTGCGAAGAAGACGCTGTTCCGCGGACTCGCCGCCAGCGGCTGGCACACCGCGGCAATGACGGGATGCGGCTGCTGGTCGACAGTGACATGAAGCCCGCGGGCGGGATCATCGGCGCGGGCTTCGAGGAGTTGCGCTGGCCACGTCGCGTCCGGCCCGGTGATACGCTGCGTCTGACGAGTGAGGTGCTTGAAGTTCGCCGGTCAGGTTCGCGACCCAATCAGGGCATGATCAAGGTTCGGACCGTCACGCTGAACCAGCACGATGAGCCCGTGCGGATCATGGTCGGCAATCTCGTTGTCCAGGCAAAATCAGAAGACAGCACCCAGACCTGATCAGGTAACGCCTAAGGCGTCTGGAATGCGAGCGGCGCACCTCCCGGCAGTAACGGGGCCGTGAGCGGGCCGTCCGGTTACGGGTCGATTTGAGCGGCAACCGGTCGTTCCGTACCGACCCAAATCGGCTGTCCATCTCTTGTCACGCGGCCGCTACGATCTCAGCGTTGTCGTAGCAGAAGATGTACCATCTGTTTCGAGATGGCCCAGAAACCGTGTCGGGACGCGTCTGATCAGCGATTGCGCTCCGTTCACGTCCGATTTTAGTGTCGACAGCGGAAAACTGCATCAACTCATCCGATTGGGCAAGAAAAGCGCAGGAATGGTGCATCAAACGCACCTCCATGAGCGGTATCTATCTGGAGTGCTTATCGCCCTTCCGAGCGTTCCGACGGGCGTCTCTCGAACTCCAACTGCGGAGCGAATCCAGATGGATGGCCTGATCTCTCGTAAAACGTTCCTTCAGAGCGCGCTCGTCGGCTCTGTTGCAATCATGGCCAGCGCGCGCCCCCTACTGGCCCAAACGACTTCAGCCGCAACAAGGGGAGATGTCATGCAACTCACTAAGGAATGGGACAAGACGTTCCCCAGGAGCGACAAGGTCGATCATCAGAAGGTCACCTTCAAGAACCGTTATGGAATAACTCTTGTGGGCGACCTGTATCTGCCGAAAGGTCGCGGTGATCGACGTCTCGCAGCGCTCGCCGTAAGCGGTCCGTTTGGCGCTGTGAAAGAGCAGTCGTCGGGCCTTTATGCGCAGACGATGGCCGAGCGTGGATTCGCCGCTCTCGCCTTCGACCCATCATACACGGGTGAGAGCGGTGGCGAGCCGCGCAATCTTCCCTCGCCTGAGATCAATACCGAAGATTTCAGTGCCGCCGTTGATTTCCTCGGCATGCAGGACTTTGTGGATCGCGAATCCATCGGCATCATCGGGATCTGCGGATGGGGCGGTATGAGCCTGAGCGCCGCAGCTATCGACAAGCGCATCAAAGCTGTCGTGACGGCCAGCATGTACGATATGTCGCGTGTCATGTCTCGTGGATACTACGACAGCATGACGTTGGAGCAGCGCACGCAGGCGTTGGAGAAGATGAGCTTGCAGCGCTGGGCCGACGCCGAAGCTGGCTCGCTGGCTTCCGGACCGCGCAACCTGCCGGAAGAACTTCCCGCCGACGCCGATCCGGTCACAGCCATGTATTTCGGATACTACCGCACTCCGCGTGGGTTCCATAAGAATTCTACGAACTCGAACGGTGCTTGGGTGGCAACCGGCGCGATGCCGTTCATGACTTTCCCGCTCCTCACGCACGTCAGTGAAATCTCGCCGCGTCCGACCCTGATGATCGCCGGGGACAATGCGCATTCTCGCTATATCAGCGAGGATGCCTACAAGGCTGCCGCGGAGCCCAAAGAACTGATGATCATACAGGATGCGAACCACGTCGATCTTTACGATCGCGCGGACAAGATCCCGTTCGACAAGATCGCCGATTTCTTCGAACGGAATCTCGCGTAATCCCGCCCGATCCGTCCGGAAGCGACAAATTTGCGCTTGCGGACGGATCGCTCGCAAAACTTTGAGCGGACTACAGGGTACCTTGCTCGGCCTTCCGACGGCCAACTTCGACGCTTACACTTGGAATATATCTTCCAAGCCGGAAACGGTTCGAAAACGCGAGGCATCTCGGGAGCATCACATGCAACACAACGCTCTAGCTCGCGATATTGATCGCTGGTCCAACGGAAGAGACGAAACTGAGACGTCGATCCCGGGGCTCACGTTTTTTCGCCGGAACGCTCCGACCCATCCTTGCATCTGCCTCGTGGAACCCAGCATCGTTGTGGTAGCTCAGGGGGCGAAACAGATGTTCCTCGGCAGTGAATCGTACCTGTACGATTCTACCCGATTTCTCGTAACGTCACTCGACATGCCGGCACATACACAGGTGCTGGAAGCAACCCCGGAAAAGCCCTGCTTAGGCCTCACCCTGAAGTTGGACCTAAGGATAATGGCAGAGCTGATTTCGCAGGGCAATCTCGCGCCGGTCGCGGAACGGTCGAACAGCAGGGCCATCGGCGTCGGCACGCTGACGCCTGAAATCGTTGCCCCCCTTGAGCGTTTGGTTGGATTGTTGGACGAACCCGGCGCCGTCCCGCTTTTGGCCCCTCTCGTTCAGCGAGAGATCCATTATCGGCTGCTTGTGAGTGATCAGGCATCCCGTTTGTGGCAGATCATCGCTGCTGGCAGCCAGAGCCACCGGATTGCCATGATAATTGCTTGGCTCAAGTTGAACTTCGCAAGTCCGCTCCGCGTGGAGGATCTTTCAGAGCGGGCGCAGATGAGCGCATCCACTTTCCATCAGCACTTTCGCGAGCTTACCTCGATGAGCCCCCTGCAATATCAAAAATGGCTACGCCTCACCGAAGCGCGGCGGTTGATGTTGAACGAACATTTCGATGCCGCCAGCGCCGCGTTCAAGGTCGGTTACGAGAGCGCCTCTCAATTCAGCAGGGAGTATGGTCGGCTCTATGGCGCACCACCGAAGCGGGATGTCGCGGCTTTCAAGCGCGAACTAACCCACAGTCCAGCATCTCGGCGGAAAAGTTCCCGGTCAGCTATGACAGCCTGATCGCTCGGCCGGCAGCCACACCTCAGGGAGTGCCCTCGCGGGCTCGCTGAACTCGATCACGACACATCGGTAGGCGGATGGTTGTGGTCGATCGGCGGCCGAGGCTGAACCACCCTCTTACATCGTGCCCCTCCAGCTCGTGGTGCCCTATAGGGCGTCGACTTCGAGCGGCACGACGGTGCGGTAGAGGCCGAGTTGCACGGCAATGCGCATCGACGTGGCATTTTTACAGCAATGACTGAAGGAGACTCTCATGTCGGTCGTTTATGATTTCAGTGGGCAAGTTGCGCTGGTCACCGGCGCGGCCATGGGCATGGGCCTTGCGACGGCGCAAGCCTTCGCTGAGGCGGGAGCGGCGGTGACGCTGGCCGACATCGACGAGCGGGCGCTGGACGAGGCGGTGGACGAGATCAGGTCCGCAGGGGGCAAAGCCATCGGGGTGATCTGCGACGTCACGGACGAAGATCAAGTCGCAGCTATGGTTGAAAGGACGGTCGCCGAGTTCGGCCATCTCGATGCGGCTTTCAACAATGCCGGCATCCAGGTGCCGGCGGCCGATTTCGCAGATGTGTCGGCCGAGTCCTTCGACCGCGTGACGGCCATCAACTTGCGCGGCGTGTGGGCGTGCATGAAGCACGAGCTCATCCAGATGAGCAAGCAGGGCAGCGGCGCAATCGTCAACAACTCCTCAGTCGGCGGAATTCGCGGTGGTGCACGGCTCGCTGCCTATCACGCCACAAAGCACGGCGTGCTCGGCCTAACGAGCAGCGCGGGTAAAGAATATGCCTCGCGCGGCATCCGCATCAACGCCATCTGTCCCGGGGGACCGACACGCCGATGGTCGACAAGATGATCGAGGAAGGCGTGTTTTCTCGCAGCGATCTCAAAGGCAACCCACTTGGCCGCACCGCCCGGCCCGAGGAGATGGCTCAGACGGTGATGTGGCTCTGCAGCCCGGGCTCGTCCTTCGTTGTCGCGCACGCTCTGGTCGTGGACGGCGGTTCCACTGCTTAACTTGAGGGAGACTGTGGCCCCTATGTCGGCTTTTCAGGAAACGAAAAAGCGCCCTCGACGAAGGCGCAAAGCTGCCGCTTTGGGCCAACAGCGGGCAGCGAACGCCGCCTGCTGTTGATGCACGACGGTGCTCAACCGAAGCGTCGATCCTTCGCCTTGGCTCTCGCTACCGCGCGTGCCTATCCGATCATGCAAAACCGTTTCAAAAACCGTTTCAGATCGTCGATTTGAAACGGCGCAGCACGGCTAAGTCTTTGAGATTGTTGGCGCGCCCGAAGAGATTCGAACTCCTGACCCCCAGATTCGTAGTCTGGTGCTCTATCCAGCTGAGCTACGGGCGCGCAACAGGCCATGCTTTGCATGGCCCGCGATCCGATCCTTAACGACCGGCCGCGATGTGACGTGTTCCCTAGCGACTGAATTTCCGAAAAGCAAGCCGATCCGGCAAAAGTTTTGTTGTTCGTGCCTTGACGAGGATCGGGTGGGCAAGGATCAGGCCGGGCGGCGCAGGCCGTTGCGGGCCTGGTCGAGCCGGACCGGCTGGTCGGGAATGGTCACCGCGAAGGTGGTGCGGCCGCCTCTGCTTTCGACGAGCTCCACCGTGCCGCCATGGGCGCGGATCAATTCATAGGCGATTGCCAAGCCGAGCCCGGTGCCGCCGCTGCGGGCCGAGCCGCGGAACGCCGCGAACAGGTTCTCGCGCGCTTTCGGCGGCAGGCCGGGGCCGGTGTCGGTGACGGTGATGCGGCTGACGCTGCCGACGCGCTCGGCCGACACCGCCAACCGGCGCACCACCGCACTTTCCGCGTCCGCCGCCATCGCCTGCACGGCGTTGCGGCAAAGATTGGTGAGCACGCGAAAAAGCTGATCGGAATCGGCATCCACCTCGAAAGCCGGATCGACGGCATTGACGAATTCGATGCCGCCTTCGGTGTCGAGCAGGCCGTGGACGTCGTCGACCAATTGGCGCAGCCTAAGCCTGCGGCGCGAGGGCGGCGGCTCCTGGGTGCGGCCATAGGCGAGCACACCTTCCGAATAGGACACGGCACGATCGAGCGCCCGCAGCAGTTTCGGCGCGAAGGCCTGCACGGTCGGGTCCTTGACCTGGCGCAGACGATCCGACATCAGCTGCGCCGACGCCAGGATGTTGCGCATATCATGGTTGATCTTCGACACGGCGAGGCCAAGGTCGGCGAGATGCTTCTGCTCGGAGAGCATCTTTTGTAGCCGCTCCTGCATCTGCGAGAGCTCGCGCTCTGCAACGCCGATCTCGTCGGCGCGGGCAGCAGGGCGGATGATCCGCCCGGGGTCGTCGGGCGCCTCGGAGAAGGCCAGCATCGAGCGCGTCATCGTCCGGATCGGGCCGATCATGATCAGGTCTATTGCGGCATAGACCAGCATGGCGGTGAACAGCGAGATCAGCAGCGAGACGAAGGCGACGTTGCGCGAATAGATGAGCATGGCATCGCGCAGGCTGTAGTCGGGCATGATCAACTCGAATTCCTTGTCGCTGTCGCCGACCGGGCCGAAAACGCGCAGCATCCGCTCGCCGCCGAAAAACAGCGTGTCCAAAGCGCCGGTCATGCCCTCGACCAGGCCGACATTGGCGATGTCGATATGCTCATCGACGTGCGGCGGCATCTCAGCCACGACCAGAAGCCGCGAGACGCCGCCGTCGCGCACGGCGATCGCCTTGGCGCCGATCGCCATCAGCACGTCGTTCTGGGCGGCGCGGGACAGCGAGGCGGGCTCTCCCTGCACCAGCACGATCGAGACGGCCGCAGCGGTGCTCAGCCTCTCCTTCAGCCAACTCAGCCGGTAGCTGGCGATCCAGGGCAGAAAGATAAGGACCTCGGCCAGGAGCACGAAGACGATGGTGAGCAGCAGGAGCTTTGTCGACAATCCACGCGACAAAGGCACCCTCCGGGCGGCCGCGGTCGCCCGATCGGTCCTTTCCTCCGCGGATGGGATTTCACTCATGCTGCTTTTTCTTCACGATCGCTTGATCAAACGAGATTAGGCCATTGCGGCTTTTTTGCCAATTTCATCCTTCGTCCCAATACGGGATGATACCGCCAAGACTTCAGCCATCACACTTCAGCCAATCGGCTGAGGCGCCGGATGTCGGCGCCGGATTGACTTCCAAAACCCTTCTTTCTATAAGCCCGCTCACGCTCGGGCCATTCGTCCCGGCGCGGTTTCGATCGCGCCAAAGCCGGCCCGGCAAAGCTCCTGTTACAGAGTGACAGAATCAAGAAGGGCCGCACCCCGCGGTATTAAAACAAATGAAGCGTACTTACCAACCGTCCAAACTCGTCCGCAAACGTCGGCACGGTTTTCGTGCCCGCATGGCCACCAAGGGTGGTCGTGGCGTCGTCGCAGCCCGCCGCAACCGCGGTCGCAAGCGGCTCAGCGCCTGAACGGAAGACGAGATCGTTGCCCGCAACCGGCAAGCCAGTGGGTGCACATCCCAAGCGGCTTCTGAAACGCGCGGAATTCCTGGCTGTCCGGCGTGGCGAGAAGCGCCGCGGGCGGCTTTTTCTCGTCGAGGTTCTGGACCGCAGCGACGCAGAGGCGCCTCGCGTCGGCTACACGGTCACCAAGAAGGTCGGCAATGCAGTCGTCCGCAACCGCATCCGGCGGCGGCTGAGAGAAGCCGTGCGCACGCATGCCGCGGGTGACATGGAGCCTGGCAATGACTATGTCATCGTCGGGCGCGAAGATGTGCTTACCATTCCGTTCGGCCAGTTGAAGGCCGAACTCTCCCGCAGACTGCGCGGAACACGATAGGCCAAGGCTTTCGATGGAAAACAACCGGAACTTCTTCATCACCATCGCGCTGTCGGTGCTGATCCTGTCGCTTTGGCAGTATTTTTACGTGATGCCTTACAGCGAGGCGCAACGCGAGGCGGCCCGTATACAAGAGCAGCGGATTGCGGAGCAGAAGAAGGCGGCCGAAGGCGCCAGTCCCGGCAAAAGCGAAACGCCGGTGCCGCAGCAAGGCGCCATTCCTAATGCACCCAATGCACCGGGGACCGATGGCGCGACGCCTGCCGGCCGCGAGCAGGCGCTGGCGTCGACGAAGCGCGTCAGGATCGACACGCCGAGCCTGGAGGGCTCGATCAATCTCACCGGCGCCCGTCTCGACGACCTCAAGCTAAAGCACTACACGCTGACGGTCGACAAAAACTCGCCCGAGATCGAACTGCTCAACCCGGCAGCGCTGCCCACTGGCTACTATGCCGAGATCGGATTTGTCGGCAGCGACAAGACCGGCACGGTGCCGGGCCCGGAAACCGTGTGGACCGTCGATGGCAATGCGACGCTGACGCCGGCGACCCCGGTTACGCTGAGCTTCACCAACGACAAGGGTCTGACCTTCAAGCGCACCTTCTCCGTCGACAGCGACTATATGTTCACGGTCTCGGACACGGTGCAGAATTCAGGCTCAACCCCAGTCACCCTGTCGAATTACGGCCGCGTCACCCGCTTCGACAAGCCTGCCGTTGCCAGCATCTATGTGCTGCATGAAGGGCTGATCGGCGTCACCGGCACGGAAGGCCTGCAGGAACACAAATACGCGGCCGTCGAGGAGGACAAGCAGTACACGCCGGGCAAGTCGACCGATGGCTGGCTGGGCATCACCGACAAATACTGGGCGGTGACGCTGGTGCCGACCGAGAAACAGCCGTTCCAGCCGCGTTACGCTTATTTCGACGACGGCCGCCCGCGCTACCAAGCCGACTTCCTCACCGACCCGATCACCGTCGATGCCGGCCAGTCGGCGACGGTCGAGACCGAAATCTTCGCCGGCGCCAAGGAAGTCGCCAAGGTCAACGCCTATGCGGAAGATCGCCATATCAGGCTGTTCGACCGTTTGATCGACTGGGGATGGTTCATCTGGATCACCAAGCCGATGTTCTACCTGATCGACACGATGTACAAATTCTTCGGCAATTTCGGCTTGGCGATCCTGGCCACCACCGTCGTCGTCAAGGCCGTCTTCTATCCGCTCGCCAACAAGTCCTACGCGTCGATGGCGAACATGAAGAAGGTGCAGCCCAAGATGCTCGAGATCCGCGAGAAATACGCGGACGACAAGATGAAGCAGCAACAGGCGATGATGGAGCTCTACAAGACCGAGAAGATCAATCCGCTCGCCGGCTGCTGGCCGGTGGCGCTGCAGATTCCGGTCTTCTTCGCGCTCTACAAGGTGCTCTACATCACCATCGAGATGCGGCACGCACCGTTCTTCGGCTGGATCCAGGATCTGGCGGCGCCCGACCCGACCTCGATCTTCAACCTGTTTGGCCTCATTCCGATCGCTCTGCCGGACATGTTGATGATCGGCGTTTGGCCGCTGATCATGGGCCTGACCATGTTCCTGCAGATGCGCATGAACCCGACGCCGCCGGACCCGACACAGGCCATGATCTTCACCTGGATGCCGGTGGTCTTCACGTTCATGATGGCCGGTTTTCCGGCCGGCCTCGTCATCTACTGGGCCTGGAACAATCTGCTTTCGATCATCCAGCAAGGCGTGATCATGAAGCGGCAGGGCGCCAAGATCGAATTGTGGGACAATCTGGTCGCGCTGTTCCGGAAGAAACCGTCGCCGGCGGAATAGAAGGCGCTCGCTTTTTGTGAATCCAGAAAAGCCCCGGACCGGGGCTTTTTTGTTGGGACGAGCCGAGCCGCCGGCGAGCGGCGAAACCCGTCGGCCGGCGGTAGACGCCGCCGCGACACATCCCTATAAGCTCGCTGTCGTTTCAGGAGCGCTCCGTCGATGAACAGGTAAGGATGATCCGCTGCGCACGCGGTTGGCTGCCGGGCGGATCGCGCTATTTTGACCTTGCCTGTTTTTCGTCGATGGAAGCCACACCATGATCGGACCCAACCCCAACATCAAGCACCCGATCCCGATGCATACCCGCGTCGGTTTCCTGAAGGGACTGGTCACGGCGCCGAACATCGAGATCGGCGACTTCACCTATTATGACGATCCGGACGGGCCGGACAAATTCGCCGAGCGGTGCGTGCTGCATCATTATCCATTCATCGGCGACCGGCTGATCATCGGCAAGTTCTGCGCCATCGCCGAGGGCGCGCGCTTCATCATGAACGGCGCCAATCATGCCATGTCCGGCTTTTCGACCTATCCGTTCAACATCTTCGGTCATGGCTGGGAAGAGGGTTTCGACCCGGCTACCTGGTCGAAGGAATTGCGCGGCGACACAGTGCTCGGCAATGATGTATGGATCGGCATGGAAGCGGCGATCCTGCCCGGCGTGACGATCGGCCATGGCGCCATCGTTGCGGCAAAATCGGTGGTGACGCATGACGTGCCACCCTATGCGATCGTCGCCGGCAATGCGGCCAAGGTGGTGAAGATGCGGTTCGACGACAGGACCATCCGGCGGCTTTTGGCGGCGGCGTGGTGGGATTGGCCGGTGGAAAAGATCAGCCGCAACCTCAATGCCATTCGTGGCGCCGATATTTCTCTTCTGGAGGCAGCGGTTTGAACGCGTTGAACAAGACCGTGATCGGCATCGAGCTGTTCACGCGGCCGTGGATCTTCATCCGCGGCGTGCCGGCAATGAAGTTCCTGCCGCCGGAGGGGCCGCCGGAGATCGCCTTTGCCGGCCGCTCGAATGTCGGCAAATCGTCGCTGATCAACGCCCTGGTCAATCAGAAGGGGCTGGCGCGCACGTCCAACACGCCGGGGCGGACGCAGGAACTCAATTATTTCGTTCCGGGTGGATTTTCCGGCGAAGGCGCCGACCTGCCGCCGATGGCGCTGATCGACATGCCGGGCTACGGCTACGCCACCGCGCCCAAGGAGAAGGTCGACGACTGGACGAAACTCGTCTTCGACTATCTCAAGGGCCGGGTCACGCTGAAGCGGGTCTATGTGCTGATCGACGCCCGCCATGGCATCAAGGCCAAGGATGACGAAGTGCTGTCGCTGCTCGACAAGGCGGCGGTCTCCTACCAGATCGTGCTGACCAAGACCGACAAGATCAAGGCGGCCGGCGTGCCGCGATTGATCGAAGAAACACTGCAGAAGATCAAGAAGCGGCCGGCCGCGTTTCCGTTCGTTCTCGCCACGTCGTCGGAAAAGAGCGAGGGCCTTGAGGAATTGCGCGCGGCGATCGTGCTGGCGGCCAATGGCGGCTAATGCATGTCGCGCAAAAGTGTGCAGCGGTTTTGCGATAACGACATGCATAAAACAACAACCTAAAGCGCGTCGCGTGAGGCCGGTCAAACGCGACGCGCTTTTAGGGCTTTGCCTCTAGTGCTATCGTCTGGGTGCTTTCTTCCGTAGCAAGCCTTTCTGTGCCGTAAGCCTTCAGGAACATGCCGACGCCCGACCTGACGATGTGGTCGATTTCATCCGGGCTCGGCGCTTTGGTGCGGTAGGCGAATATGCACTGGCGGAAGAGACCTGCCAGGCACAGTTCGGTGAACTGATAGGCGGCAAGGTCGACATCGTCGATCTTGAGCAGGCCGCGTTCGACGGCGGCATTGAGAAAAACAACGACCTTGTCGTGGCCGCGTTTCGGGCCGCGTTCGTAAAAACGCGCGCCAAGTTCGGGAATCCTGTCGGACGCGCCGATTACCGTGCGCTGCGCCTGGATGACCTTCGCCGAGGTGATCTTGAGGGACAGCACCTTGCCGAACTTCACCAGCGTCTCGCGAAGGTCGTCGGCGCGGTCGAGCATATCGTACATGTTCTTGAAGATCGTGCCGCGCTCTTCCTCGATCAGCGCCTCGAACAGTTCTTCCTTGTTAGCGAAATAGACATAGATCGTGCCCTTGGAAACGCCGGCCTCGCGGGTGATGTCGTTCATCGACGCCGCTTCGAAGCCCTTGTCGATGAAGACGCGGCGCGCGCCCTCGATGATCTGGCTGCGCTTGACCGGGTCCTGTCCCGCCGCGGGGCGGCCGCGACGCAGGCCATCCAGCAGATCGCACTGGTCCTTGTCGGGTTCGGTCATAGTGTCACACCTCGAAAAATATTCGAACCGATCGGTTCGATCACCCTTGATATGGGCCGCTCTCCGCGCTAAGTCAATGTTCGCATCGAACCGAACGGTTCAGTCTTACTGATTGTTTCGAGAGAGATGCCTAGTTTCCAAGAGATGCCAAGAGAGATCCCCATGTCCTCGAACGCGACCCCCACCGCCGAAGTCCGTCCCTTCCCTAACGCCAAGATCGCGCCAGCAACGGAAGCGCCGAACGCACCGACTGAGCCGGCAATAAGTCCTCCGGCCGAGGCGCCGACGAAAAAGAAACGTTCGGCACGCTCCCTACTGTTGCCGATCATCGCGCTTGGCTTGCTGGGCGCAGCTGCCTGGTATGGCTACGATTACTGGACCGACGGGCGCTTCATGATCTCAACCGACGACGCCTATGTCCAGGCCGACATGGCATTCATTTCGCCGAAAATTTCCGGCTATGTCGATCAGATCAAGGTGACCGAGAACCAGCAGGTCAAGGCCGGCGACCCGCTGCTGGTCGTCGACAATGGCGACTACAAAATAGCGGTCGCCCAAGCCGAGGCGCAGATCGCCACCTTGAGCAAGACGCTCGACCGTATCGAGGCCCAGACCGAGGCGGCGCGTGCATCGCTCGAGCAGGCGCAGGCGCAGAAGACCGCCGACCAGGCCGCCGCCGCCAATGCGGCGCGTGTTCAAACGCGCGCCGCCCAATTGCTCAAGACACATGTCGGCACCCAGGTCCAGCTGGATGATGCCCAGACCGCGGTCGAGCAGGCCAATGCCGCCCTTGTAGGTGCCGACGCCCAGATCGCCGCGGCGCAGGCCAATATCGGTGTGCTTCAGGCGCAGCGCGCGGAGACGGCGAGCACGCTGGCGTCGCTGCAGCTTGCCCGGGACAAGGCCGTGCGGGACCTGTCCTTCACCGTGCTGCGCGCGCCCTATGACGGTGTGGTCGGCAACCGCTCGGTCGAGCAGGGCGACCTGATCAGCCCCGGACAGAAGCTCGCCGTCATCGTGCCGATGGACAAGCTCTACATCGTCGCCAATTTCAAGGAGACCCAGCTTGCCCGGCTGGTGCCCGGCGAAAAGGTCCAGATATCGGTCGACGCGATCGACGGCCAGGATTTCGAAGGCACCGTCTCGTCCTTGGCGCCGGCATCCGGCGCGGTGTTCTCGCTGCTGCCACCGGAAAACGCCACCGGCAATTTCACCAAGGTCGTGCAGCGCGTCCCGGTTCGTATCGACGTGCCGGCGGATGTGCTGAAGACAGGCAAGCTGCGCGCCGGCCTCAGCGTCGTCGTGGCCGTCGACAGCCGCACCGCGCCGGCCGCGTCGAACTGAGTGGCCGCTTGGGAGCACTGGCATGGCAACCGCGACCTTGACAGCAGGATCGCCGCCGGCGAGGCCGGCTACGCCTGACACGATTTCCACACGCCGCATCATCGCCTTCCTGGCGATGGTGTTCGGCATGTTTATGGCGATCCTCGACATCCAGATCGTTTCGGCCTCGCTGGCCGAGATCCAGGCGGGCTTGAGCGCCAGCTCCGACGAAATCCCGTGGGTGCAGACTGCCTATCTGATCGCCGAAGTTATCATGATCCCGCTGTCCGGTTTTCTCAGCCGGATGCTGTCGACACGCGTGCTGTTCACCGTCTCCGCGGCTGGCTTCACCGCCGCGAGCGCGCTGGCGGCGACCGCCACCAATATCGACCAGATGATCGTCTACCGCGCCATCCAGGGCTTCATCGGCGGCGGCATGATTCCAAGCGTCTTCGCTGCCGCCTTCACCATCTTCCCGCCGTCGCGCCGCGCCATGGTGTCGCCGATGATCGGTCTGGTGGCGACGCTGGCGCCGACCATCGGCCCGACTGTCGGCGGCTATATAAGCCATGCCACGTCCTGGCACTGGCTGTTTCTGATCAACGTGGTGCCCGGCATCCTGGTGACCGCCGCGGCGTGGTCGCTGATCGACTTCGACAAGCCAAATCTCAGCCTGTTCCGCAAGTTCGACTGGTGGGGCCTTGCCGGCATGGCGGCTTTCCTCGGTTCGCTGGAATATGTGCTCGAGGAAGGGCCTAACAACGACTGGCTTCAGGACCAGGCCGTGTTCATCTGCGCCATCCTGATGACAGCCGGCGCCGTGCTGTTCTTCTGGCGCGCCTTCACAGCCGAGGAGCCGATCGTCGACCTGAAGGCCTTCACCAACGTCAACTTCGCTTTCGGGTCGCTGTTCTCCTTCGTCATCGGCATCGGTCTCTACGGTCTGACCTATCTCTATCCGGTATATCTCGGGCGTATCCGCGGCTACGATTCCCTGATGATCGGCGAGGCGCTGTTCGTCAGCGGCCTGGCGATGTTCGTCACCGCGCCCATTTCCGGCATCCTGTCGCGCAAGATGGATCCGCGGCTGATGATGATGATCGGCTTCTTCGGCTTCGCCGCAGGCACCTGGCGCATGACCTATCTGACCGCCGACTGGGATTTCTGGGAGCTTTTGGTGCCGCAGATCCTGCGTGGTGCCTCGATGATGCTGTGCATGGTGCCGATCAACAACATCGCACTGGGAACACTGCCGCCTGACCGGCTTAAGAATGCTTCCGGCCTGTTCAATCTCACCCGCAATCTCGGTGGCGCCGTCGGCCTTGCCGTCATCAACACCGTGCTGATCGACCGCAACGCATTCCACTACGCAAGGCTGGCCGAGCATGTGCAATGGGGCAGTGCCGAGGCGCAAACCAAGCTGCAGAACATGACGCTCGACTTCCAGCAGAATGCCGGCCTGGACGCGTCCAAGGCGGCGATCTCCAAACTGTCTGCTATGGTCCAGCAGCAGGCTTCGCTGCTGTCCTTCATGGACGTGTTCTATCTCTTGACGGCGCTGTTCGCCACGCTGGCGATCTTCACCATGGTCATCCGCAAGCCGGCAGAGCAGGCTGGCGGAGGTGGCGGACATTGATCGTGCAACTTTGCGCGTCCAAAGGACACGCGGCGCTGTAATGCATGTCGCGCAAAAGTGCGCAGCGGTTTTGCGATAACGACATGCATAAGACAACAACCTAAAGCGCGTCGCGTGAGGCCGGTCAAACGCGAGCGCTTTAGGTCAGGCGGTGGCCGGCTTGAAGGTCAAGGCGACGCCGTTGATGCAATGACGCAGGCCGGTCGGCGGCGGGCCATCGTCGAAGACATGGCCGAGATGACCACCGCAACGGCGGCAATGGACCTCGGTTCGGGTCATGCCGAGAGACCTGTCCACGGTCTTGCCGACGGCGTTGGGAATCTCCTGCCAGAAGCTCGGCCAGCCGGTGCCGGAATCGAACTTCGTCTCAGAGGAATAGAGCGGCAGGTCGCAGCCGGCACAGGCGAAGATGCCTTTGCGGTGCTCGTTGAGTAGCGGGCTGGTGCCGGGATATTCGGTGCCTTCCTTGCGCAGCACATTGAAGGCCGCATCGGACAGGATGGCGCGCCACTCGGCCTCGGTCTTGGTGACCTCGAAGGTTTCGGCGGCGTGCGCATCCTGCGGCCGGCCCATGCGCAGCGTTGCTGCCGTGCCTGCCAACAATGCCACAGCGGCGGCACCGCTCCAAAGAAAGTCGCGCCGGATCATCATCATTCCTCCTCTGTCCATTTGCCAAATTCGACCGTCACATGGAAATCAAAAGCTAGTGACGGCCAGCTCCTGACAACCGGCATTCCGCACCTGCCCCACGCCTACAGCGGACGGCGCGGATTGTACGCTTGTCGATTGCGCGGGTCACGCAAGCGGAACCCGCGCAGTCGGCATGGAACGTCAGCCATATCTTCGCTGGCGACGACCGCTTTGTTACATCTTCGGCAGGAGAACCTTGTCGATGACGTGGATAACGCCGTTCGACTGCTCGACATCGGCAACCGTCACATTGGCGACATTGCCGTTCTCGTCCGTCGCGGTGACCTTGCCGTCGTCGGCCTTGAGCGTCAGTTCGCAGCCGCCAACCGTCTTGACCTTATGCGCGCCACCATCGTCCATGGCCATCTTGGCGACGTCGTCGGCCATCGCCTTGGCACCGATGACATGGCAGGTCAGGATCTTGACCAGCTTGTCCTTGTTTTCGGGCTTGAGCAGCGTGTCGACGGTGCCGGTCGGAAGGGCGGCAAAGGCCTCGTTGGTCGGCGCGAACACAGTGAAGGGACCGGCACTCTGCAGCGTGTCGACGAGACCACCGGCCTTGACGGCCGCAACCAGCGTCGTGTGATCCTTCGAGTTGACGGCGTTCTCGACGATGTTCTTGGTGGCATACATGGCGGCGCCGCCGACCATCGGATTCTGGGCATAGGCGGCAGTGGCGAGCGCGGAAACGGCGACCGTGCCGGCAAGCGAAAGGGTGGCGAATTTACGCATGATCTCAATCTCCTCGGGTTTGTCGTTCCCCTCTTTGGGGGCGCAAGCAGATACGGAAGATGAGTGTTTGAGTTTCGACGTTCAGGAAAAAATTTAGTTTTTCGCAATTCGAGCGGGGGTTTTTCAAAGGGTTAGCCGTTAAAGGATGTATTCTTACGGGCCAACGCCATCACAGGCGATAAATTTGAAATCTTCTGGAAAGCAGATAGGTGGCGATCAGATGCTCTTCAAATCGCCCGCAGCGACCACAGGGCCGGTCGGCTGACCTGTCGGCGAACCGCCGGCCGGTTCGAGGCTGACCGCAAGCACGGCGCCCTGTGCAAGCTTTTCCTGCACGGCCGGCGCAATGGTCATATGGGCGATCTGACCGGCCGGGATGATGCCCATCGAGACCGGCGCATTCTTGCCCTCGATCATCCACAGTTCGAAATCCTTGCCGGCGGCACGCTCACCGGAGACATGCGAGAGGCCGATCTTGCGATGGGCAGCGTCATAGACGGCAAGATATCTGACGTCGCTGCCATCAGCGGTCAGTGATGCGACAAGCCGCGGCGGTTCGACCGGCGGGTTGAGGTAAGGCACGGCGATGGTGATCGCCAGCGCTGCGACAGAAGCGGCAGCAAGACCGCGCCAGAAGGCAAGGCTCGACCAGAGGCCGGAGCGAGGTTCTGCCACGAACAGCCGGCGATCCAATGCCTCCTTGACCCTGATCGGCGGCTCTGTCTCCGGATAGGCGGCGGCCATCGGCGAAAGACGCGCCTCCCAGGCATCGACAAGGCGCGCGAAAGTGGCGTCCGCGTCGATACGGCGTGACGCGATCTCGCGTTCGTCCGCGTCCAGCACACCAAGAACGTATTCGGCGGCGAACAGGTCGTCGCCCCCAGGTTCCGGTCCGTCATCCTGTGCCAGCGTCATCTTTCCAGACACTCTCTGAGCTGCAACAGGCTGCGCCGCAGCCAGGTCCGCATCGTGTTCAGCGGCACGCCATGGCGTACGGCCAGTTCGGCATAGCTTTCGCCCTGGAGATAGGCGCCCCGGACGGCCGCCGCCCGGTCCTTTTCCAATTCATCGAGACAACGATAGATGCGCTCCGATTCACCGCCCGCAACAACCGCAGCCTCCGGTCCCGGTGCCGGATCGGCCACCTCGAGCGCAGCATCGATATAGGTGGCAGGCTCTCGCCGCGCCCTTATCCGATCGATCGCATGATTGCGCGCAATGGCCACCAGCCAGGAAATCGGGCTTAGCTCCGAGACGGCGAAACGGTCCGCCTTCGTCCATATCTTGACGAAGACCTCCTGCAGCGCCTCTTCTGCCTCTCCCCGGTCCTTCAATACACGAAGGCAGACGCCGAAAAGTTTCGCGCTGGTCTGCCGGTAGAGCAGATCGAACGCAGCCCGGTCCTTCATCGAAGTCCGGACCATCAGGTTGCTGATGTCCTGCGGCGTCATCGGCTGCCAAATTAGGCAATTGCAATGTATTTGCAACGGCCGAAGCGTTCTTGCGCACCGGGAGCGTCGTCGACTTCGATTGCCAAGAAAATCCGCAAGCGCTAGCCTTCTAATAGCGGGGAGAGCGGCAATGTCGGTTGAACGGGTCTTGTGGGAGCACGACGCAACCGGGCTTGCCAGCTTGGTGCGCAAGGGCGAGATCGCGCCGCAGGAGCTCGTCGATGCGGCGATTGCGCGAGCCGAGGCCACCCGCCCGGACATCAACGCCATCGCCGAGCCGCTTTACGAGGCGGCGCGGACGCGGGCGAAAACCATCGACCGCAAGCTGCCGCTGGCCGGTGTGCCCTTTGCACTGAAGGATCTCGGCATCGCCATGAAAGGCGTACCTACGCATGGCGGCAGCCGCATTCCGGCTTTCGTTGCCGATTTCGATTCGGTGATGACCGAACGCCATCTGGCCGCCGGCCTTGTCCCGATCGCCACCAGCACCTCGCCCGAACATGGGCTGAGGCTGATGACCGAATCCGACGCTTTCGGCATCACCCGCAATCCGTGGAATACGGCGCATACCAGCGGCGGCTCGTCTGGAGGTGCGGCGGCGCTGGTCGCGGCCGGTGTCGTGCCGGTGGCACATGCTTCGGATGGCGGCGGTTCGATCCGCGTTCCCGCCGCCTGCACCGGGCTGGTTGGACTGAAAACCTCGCGCGGCCGCGTGCCGCTGTCGCCGCTCGTCACCGAAAGCTGGTACGGTCTGGTCGTCGACCACGCCGTTGCCCGCTCGGTCCGGGATTCGGCCTTGCTGCTCGACCTAACCCATGGACCCGATCCGCTGTCACCGTATGCGGCGCCGCCGCCGAGAGGAACTTTTGCCGCCGCAGCAGTGCGTGACCCCGGCAAGCTGAAACTGGCCGTCTACCGGAAATCGCCGCTCGGCCTGCCGATATCGGCCGAGACGCTGACGGCGCTGGACACCGCTGTGGCATTGGCGCGCGAAGGTGGCCACACGATCGAGGAGATCGATCTCCCCTATATCGGTCGCGACTTCATCGCCGATTTCGCCAGGACGGTGGCTGCGGCAGTCGCCGGCGCGATGCGCATTGAGGTCTTGCGTGTCGGCCGCTCCGTTTCGGGCGACGTCGAGCGCGCCACCCGTCTGATGAGCCGCTTCGGCGAGATCGTCTCGGCCGGCGAGATCTATGCCGGCCTGCAGCGGCTGCATGCCACGTCGCGCCGCCTGATCACCGAGACCGCGCCGTACGATGCCGTGCTGATGCCGGTTATCGCCCATCCGCCGCTCGCCTGCGGGGCCATGGACCCGAAGGGCGCCGACGCGTTCATAGAGGACGTCCTCGACAGGCTGCGCCTCGCCCGTCTGCTGAAATTCAAGCCGCTGTTCGGCCAGTTGATGGACAAAAGCCTGTGGTTCACGCACTGGCCGGCGATCCAGAACGTCAGCGGCCAGCCGTCGATCGCGCTGCCTGTTCACGTCACCGATGCCGGCCTGCCGCTCGGCATCCAGGCCGCCGGCCGACCCGGCGATGAGGAGACCTTGTTGTCCTTCGCCGCGCAAATGGAGAAGATTTCGGGATGGCAGGCGCGGCGGGCGCCGCTGCGGATGCCGGCATAAAGCGGGCCGATTCCACCTGATGTGACAGCAAAGCCGTTTGCCCCCTGCTCCAATTCCCGCTAAGACGCCGCCGTTCATGCCAAGCTGGGAACCATGCCGATGACGGACGTCGCCGCCACCGCCGAAATGCAGGCCGCGCTGCTTTCGAGGGCACTGCCCTACATGCAGCGCTACGAAAACAAGACGGTCGTGGTGAAATATGGCGGCCACGCCATGGGCGATATTGCGCTCGGCAAGGCCTTCGCCCGCGATATCGCGCTGCTGAAACAATCGGGCGTCAATCCGATCGTCGTCCATGGCGGCGGGCCGCAGATCGGTGCCCTGCTAAGCAAGATGGGCATCGAATCGAAGTTTGAGGGCGGCCTGCGCGTCACCGACCAGAAGACGGTCGAGATCGTCGAGATGGTGCTGGCCGGCTCGATCAACAAGGAAATCGTGGCGCTGATCAATGCCGAGGGCGAATGGGCCATCGGCCTGTGCGGCAAGGACGGCAACATGGTTTTCGCCGAAAAGGCACGCAAGACCTTGATCGACCCGGACTCCAATATCGAGCGCGTGCTCGATCTCGGCTTTGTCGGCGAGCCGGTCGAGGTCGACCGCACGTTGCTCGACCTTCTGGCGCGCTCCGAAATGATCCCGGTGCTGGCGCCTGTGGCGCCCGGCCGCGACGGCCATACCTACAACATCAATGCCGACACCTTTGCCGGCGCCATCGCCGGCGCCTGCCAGGCGACACGCCTTCTGTTCCTCACCGACGTGCCCGGCGTGCTCGACAAGAACAAGAAGCTGATCGATGAGCTGACCGTGGCCGAGGCCAAGGCCTTGATCAGGGACGGCACGGTGTCGGGCGGCATGATCCCAAAGGTCGAGACCTGCATCGAGGCGATCGAGCGCGGCGTTGAAGGCGTCGTCATCCTCAACGGCAAGACGCCGCATTCTGTACTGCTCGAACTGTTTACCGAACACGGCGCCGGCACGCTGATCGTGCCGTGAGCGCAGGCTGACAGCTTGTCGGCCAGAAATCCAGGGCGGCGCAGGCGCCTGGGCGAACTCACCGCCTGAGGTGCCCAAGCGGCACGTGGCCCGGCCCCTTGATGTTCTGCAGCACGAGCTGCGTGTGGACATCGCGCACGCCGTCGAGCCGCATCAGCCGGTGCATGACGAACGCGTTGAGCTCGTCGACCGACGGCACCATCACATGCAGCAGGAAATCGTAATCGCCGGTCATCGTCCAGCACGACGACACCTCGTCCATGCGCTGCACGGCGGCGATGAAGGTTTCGGGCGAACCATCGCTGTGGGTTACGAGGCGCACCTGAATGAACACTTCGACCATCAGGCCGATGGCGCGGCGGCTGAGCACAGCGGCAAAGCCCTTGATGATGCCGGCGCTCTGAAGAGCCTCGAAGCGGCGCGCGCATGGCGTCGTCGAAAGGCCGATCTCCTGGGCCAGTTCGGACACAGGCTTGCGTCCGTCACGTTGCAAGATATCGAGCATCTTGATCTCAAAATCGTCAAACTGAGGCACTTTCACTCTCCTACAGCTTTGCTGTGGTGGCTTTTACCTCAAATCGCGTATTCGAGCCATCATCAAAGCGGATTTGCCTCACCGAACCCGGCTAAACTTTTATGATTAGTCGTGATTTCAGGGAGAACAGCCATGACGATGAGCGTTGCCGATTATGCGCGCGAATGCGCGGCGCAAGGCCTTCGCGGCGACTATTCGGTCTGCCGTGCCGACTTCACCGTGGAGCAGAGCTACAACTACACCGCCGACGAGCAGGCGGTGTGGCGTACACTGTGCGACCGCCAGACGAAGCTTACGCAAAAGCTGGCACACCAGTCCTATCTCGACGGCGTCGCCACGCTGGGCCTGCTCGACAGGATTCCGGATTTCGGTGTCGTCAGCGAAAAGCTGCGCAAGCTTACAGGTTGGGAAATCGTCGCCGTGCCGGGCCTCATTCCCGCACCAGCCTTCTTTGTCCACCTCGCCAACAGGCGCTTCCCGGTGACAAACTGGCTGCGGACGAAACAAGAGCTCGACTACATCGTCGAGCCGGACATGTTCCACGACTTCTTCGGCCATGTGCCGGCGCTGACGCAGCCGGTCTTTGCCGATTTCATGCAGATGTATGGCGAGAAGGCCGAGCATCTGATCGCGCTCGGCGGCGACGAGATGATCAGCCGCCTCTACTGGTACACTGTCGAATACGGGCTGATCCAGGAAGCCGGCCAATCGCTGAAAGCTTTCGGCGCCGGGCTGATGTCGTCCTTTGCGGAACTTCAATTCGCGATTGAAAGCAAGGACGCGCACCATGTCCCCTTCGATCTGGAAACGGTGATGCGCACCAGCTACGAGATCGACAAGTTCCAGCGCGCCTATTTCGTGCTGTCGTCCTTCGACGTTTTGCGCAATGCCTTCCAGAACGTCGCCGATATGGCAGCGATCATCGGACGCCACAAGGGCAAGCCGGCGCTCGACCCGGCGAAACTTTAGACGCTGGCAGGCTCGGACGCTCGCAGCCGATCGGCACGGGCGTTATTGGTGGCGCACTGTCATGACGATCCCTCGGCCGGCCCGGCTGGGCCGGCCTTCTACACGCCGATGAGCTTGCCGAGGTGGTCGCCCAGCCGGCAGGCCAATGCGACGATTGTCGTCGTCGGGTTGCATTCGCCGGACGTGCAGAACACGGAGGAACCGCCGATATAGAGATTGTCCATGCCGTGCACCTTCGAGTTGGCGTCCACCACGCTCTTGGTCACATCCGTGCCCATACGCGTGCCGCCCATATGGTGGTGACCGGCCAGTTCCTCATTAGTCGGATAGTCCCCGCCACTGGCGAGCCAGTCGGCGATGCGCACCCGGCCGAGATCCTTTCGGACGAGCGTCTTGCCGAACAGCCTCAAGCCCTCGATGAGCGTGCGGCGCTCCAGCTCCGACTTTTTCCAGTGCAGTTCGATGCGCGGCACGCCGGCATGGTCGACATCGGTCTTCGACAACCGGATCTGGTTCGAGGCCAGCGGCGCCTGTTCCCAGGCGACATAGAGCTGGGCGGCGCAGCGCAAGTTCTGGCTGAGCTGATAGGATACCCATTCCGCCATCTCGGGCACCGTGCAGGCGAGGTCGGCGATGACGCTTTTGATGCCGGGGTACGGCGTCTCGATCAGCCTGATGCCGAAATTCATGATCTCGAGGCGCTCCATGGCCGCCAGCGTCGGCGAGAAGAAAGCCTCGTTGGTGGCGTCGACCTCGAACTCGCTATAGTCGGCGAGGATGGCATTGCCGCCCTCGAAGGTCGGATGCTCCATCCAATAGCGGCCGAGCGCTGTCGCCTTCGGCACCACGCCGCCGTTCGAGCGCTGGTTCGACCACAGAAGCAGCCGCGAGTTTTCCAAGCCGCCGGTGCATACGATGAAATAGTCGGCGGTGAAAGAGCCGGCATTCTGGCCGTTCGACCACAGTTTGGCGCCGGTTACCCTCTTGCCGTCGCCGGTAAGCTCGGTGGCATAGGTGCTGAGCACCACAGCCACGTTCCTGCTCCTGTCGAGTTCGTCGGCGAATTTTTCACCGAAGCGTACGGCCGGGCTCTTGATCAGCTGCACCCAGCGAATATCGTCCGAGATCGGCACATCCGGCCGGAAGTCGGGAAGTTCCAGCATGTCCTGGACTTCGGGCAGATAGGGCTCGATTTCGGCACGGCTGATCGGCCAGCCGGTATCCGGCGCCCAGTCCTGGCTGTCGAGCACCCGGCACCAGCCGGCCCAGTGATTGGAACTGCCGCCCATGAAGCGCAACCGGGTGATGTCGAGATCGAAATAGGGGTCGCCGACCGTGACGCCGCGGTAGAAATCCTGCGAATCGTCGCTGAACTCGCGGGAGCCTGCCTCCAGCACCACAACCGGAATGCCGGCCGCGCCAAGCTTCCTGGCAATCGTGGTGCCGGCTGGCCCGGAGCCGAGTATGCAGACCTTGGCGGCGAAGTTCGCAGCGCGAAATGCCTCATAGCTGTCGAGGATCAAGTGAGGTCGCTCCTTTTGAGGATCCAACCATTGACCTCGACGATCGCGTCCGGATCGGTATCGGGCAGCTTGCGGAACAGCGACAGGGCCGGCAATGCGATCAGCGCCTGCACGATCGTGCGGCGCGATATTTTCTTGGTGAAGAACCTCATGGCACGTCTCTCGATGGCTTCGATCCACGCATGGCGTTCCCTGAACATACTCGCCAGGAGAAGCCAATTCCGTGCCAAACCTAGCGCCACACTTTGCTTAAGCCGTGTAAGCGGTCTGGCTGAGTCCAAACAGCGTTAGGATTTCCTTAATGAGCGAGACCGCTCAGGCCGCTTCGGAAATGTCCCTGTCCAGGATAGTCAGATTACGGCCGCGATGCTTGGCCTGGTAAAGGCGATGGTCGGCGGCACGCATCAGATCCGATACGCCGGCATCCTCGCCGCAGGTGACACCGCCGATGCTGACGGTGAGGGGTATGACCCGCTCATCGACGGGACGGAAGCGGATCAGTTCGACTTCACGGCGAATGCGTTCGGCGACGCGTTTGGCTTCCTGTTCGGTGGCGCCGACCAGAAACGCACCGAATTCCTCGCCGCCGATGCGGCCGATCACGTCGCCGCTGCGCACGCCGCGCTCGATCGCGCTTGCAATAAGGAGCAACGCCTCGTCGCCGGTCAGGTGGCCGTAGCTGTCGTTGATGATCTTGAAGTGGTCGGCGTCGATGATCAGCAAAGCACCGCGATCGGATTTACGCCGGGAGGCGTCGAGCGCGGCAAAGAAGCTCTCGCGGTTGAGCATGCCGGTCATGTCGTCGCGGCTCGCTTTTTCCGACAGGCGCCGATGCGCTGCGGCGAGCTGGGCATGAGCGCGGGCGAGGTCGCGATGGGCGCTTTTCAACCTCTCGCCCTGCCAGAACGTGTAGGCGCCGGCGATCCAGGCGAGCGCCAGCGGGCAGACCGTGGATGTCAGCCAGATCGTGCGGTTGATCGGAAAGCCCATTGCCGGGACGACGATGAGCGTCAACAAAAGCGAGACCGCGAGGGAGGCGAAAGCGACGGCGGCGGACTTCAGAAATATGCGGCTCATCGCTGGCTCCCCCTGAACCGTCTCTGTGCCAGCAAGCCCTGAATGCCACCTTTCGGCGATGCCTAAATTTTGAATCATCGCGCCATTTCCGCCACTCGCAACGCGCATAAGTTGTGGATAAAGCCTCTGCCAAAAGTATGGTTTCGTGCCATAAGGATTGCATGACCATGCTCCCGGATCCCGCCCGCTTTGCCCATGTCACCGACTGGGTGTTCGACCTCGACAACACGCTCTATCCGCACCATTCGAACCTGTTCTCGCAGATCGACGTAAAGATGACTGCCTATGTCGGAGAACTGCTGACGCTGCCACGCGACGATGCCCGCAAGCTGCAGAAGGAACTCTACCGGGAATACGGCACGACGCTGAACGGTCTGATGGCGCGCCACGGCATCGATCCCGACGACTTTCTCGAGAAGGTTCATGACATCGACTATTCCTGGCTGGTTCCCGATCCCGTTCTCGGCACCGCCATCCGCCAGCTTCCCGGCCGCAAGTTCATCTTCACCAATGGCGACCGCAGGCATGCCGAACGCACCGCGCGCCAACTCGGCATCCTCGACCATTTCGACGACATCTTCGATATCGTCGCTGCCGGGCTGAACCCCAAGCCGGCGCGCCAGACCTACGAGAAATTTGCGGAACTTCACGCCGTCACCGGCCACAATGCGGTGATGTTCGAGGATCTGGCCCGCAACCTGTCCGTGCCGAAATCGCTGGGCATGACCACGGTGCTGGTCGTGCCACGCAACTTCGAGCCGACCTTCTCGGAGATATGGGAACGTGACCCGGCCAGTGAAGATGATGTGGATTTCGTCACCGACGATCTTGCCGAATTCCTCACCGCGATCGTCGACGTCACTGCTTGAGGCAGTTGCTTCGTGCAAAGCCGGATCGATACCGCAGCCCCGCGGCCTAGAGCTTGTAGAAACGGCTGATAATCCCCCAGGCCTCGTCGGCGGTGTCGACGAAATCGATGATGTCCTGGTCGCCGGGGGTGATTGTGCCTTGCTCGGCGAGGAAATCGAGGTCGATCGCCCTTTTCCAGAACGCCTTGCCGAACAGGATCACCGGCACGCGCTCCATGCGGCCGGTCTGGATCAGGGTCAGCGTCTCGAAGAATTCGTCCATCGTGCCGAAGCCGCCCGGAAACACCGCGACAGCCTTGGCGCGCATGACGAAATGCATCTTGCGGACAGCGAAATAGTGGAAGTTGAAACAGAGCTCCGGCGTCACATAAGCATTCGGCGCCTGCTCGTGCGGCAACACGATGTTGAGGCCGATCGACGGTGCGCCAACATCGTCGGCGCCGCGGTTGCCGGCTTCCATGACGCCGGGTCCGCCGCCTGTCACCACGACGAATTCGCGATAATAAGAGGTGGCCGACTGCTGCGAGCAGAGGCGGGCGAATTTTCGCGCTTCCTCGTAATATTTACTGTTTTTCTCGAGGTTCTTCTTCTGCGTCTCGTTTTTGGCCGCCCAGGCTTCGCCGTCCGGCTCGGGGATGCGCGCCCCGCCGAACAGGATGACGGTCGAGCGGATGCCGCGTTCGGCCAGGATCATCTCCGGCTTCAACAGTTCGAGCTGCAGCCTGACCGCGCGCAATTCGCGCCGCGTCATGAAGTCGGGATCGTTCCAGGCCAGCCGGTAGGTCTCGGCACGCGTCTGCGGCGTGTCCGGCACGCTTTTCGACCGCTCCAGATCCTCGTCCGAATGCGGCAGCGGCGTCCACCCCGCCTTTTCCATAGGAGTCATATTACCTGCCCGTCCAATTATTCACTTGCGCCGTCCCGTGACGCAGCCGCGATTGACCCCCACCAAGCCTTCACATAGGGTCCGGCGACTTTCAAAACAGGTTAAGGTGCGGCCCCTTAACAGCTTGGTAATGGAGCGAATTCATGTCGAAGCCCGATCTGGGGAGCCTCGAAAAGACTATCGAAACCGCCTTCGAGGAACGCGAGACGATTTCGACGGCAACCCGCGGCGCGACGCGCGACGCCATCCAGTCAGCGCTGGACCTGCTCGACCGGGGTATCGCCCGCGTTGCCGAGCGCCAGGCCGACGGCAAATGGCATGTCAACCAGTGGCTGAAGAAAGCGGTGCTGCTGTCGTTCCGGCTCAACCCGATGGAGATCATCAAGGGTGGTCCGGGCCAGGCCGTGTGGTGGGACAAGGTGCCGTCGAAATTCGACGGCTGGAGTGCCATCGATTTCGAGAAGGCAGGTTTCCGCGCCGTGCCGTCGTCGATCGTGCGGCGCTCCGCCTATGTCGCGCCAGGTGCCGTGCTGATGCCGTCCTTCGTCAATGTCGGCGCCTATGTCGACAGCGGCACAATGGTCGACACATGGGCCTCGGTCGGCTCCTGCGCCCAGATCGGCAAGAATGTGCATCTGTCGGGCGGCGTTGGCATCGGCGGCGTGCTGGAGCCGATGCAGGCCGGCCCCACCATCATCGAGGACAATTGCTTCATCGGCGCACGCTCCGAGGTGGTCGAAGGCTGCATTGTGCGCGAGGGCTCGGTGCTCGGCATGGGCGTCTTCATCGGCCAGTCGACCAAGATCGTCGACCGCGCCACCGGTGAGGTCTTCTACGGCGAAGTGCCGGCCAATTCCGTCGTCGTCGCCGGCTCGATGCCCGGCAAGCCGTTGCCCAATGGCGAGCCCGGTCCGAGCCTTTACTGCGCCGTCATCGTCAAGCGGGTCGATGCCAGGACCCGTTCCAAAACCTCGATCAATGAACTGCTTCGCGATTGATCCTTCGCAAAAAAACGGACGCACCCGCTTGCTCGACAGACCTCGATTTCTATGGCTTTTCTTCAGCCTTTCCGGGCGAGTGAACCCAAGTGCCTATGTTTTGGCGGGTCTTTTGCCGCTCCTGGTTCAGCTTTTTCTGCTCTACCAGTTCTCGCGAACGCCGCTAGGCACCGCCGCAAGTCAGTACTGGGCGCTCGCCTGGTGGATCGCTGTGGTTGTCTCGACATGGTCGACCTTTGCGCTAACGGCGAAGCGGTTCCACGATTTCGGCAAGCCTACCTACTACGCATTGATCTCTCTCATCGTCGGCGCCATTCTCCTTATCATTTTGGCCTTTTTCAAAAGTGATCCCGGACCCAACCGCTACGGCAAACGCACCAATGCGCCGGCCGAATCCTGAGCGCCGATCGGGTATCTAGCCATGCGCTACCGTACGCTTGATTCGAAACTGATCATCGAAACCGCCGAGCGACTGGAAAAACGCGTCGCCGAGCGGTTTCCCCACGCAGGCTTGCGTGGCGTCGCCATAGAACTTGTGTCGCTGTCGCGTGATCTGGCCAAGGCGGCGAAGGCGCTGGAGGCACCGATCTGGTGGCTGCGCGGCGTCGTCATCGCCGCCATTGCCGCCGGTGCGCTGATGTTCCTGTTCGTCGGCACCATCCTGCCGCTCGGCCGTATCTCGGGAACCGACGATGCCGTCCAGTCGGTGCAAGGCATCGAATCGTTGATCAACATGATCATCCTCGCGGTGCTCGGCTTCCTGGCCTTGATCCGGACCGAGGAGCGCATCAAGCGCAAGCAGGTGTTTCGCAAGCTTCACGGCTTGCGATCGCTGATCCATGTCATCGACATGCATCAGCTGACCAAGGATCCGGCAGCGCTTTCAACCGATTTCAAGCCGACATCGCATTCACCGGCACGCATAACCGACCGTGCCGATCTCGCCCGCTATCTCGACTATTGCTCCGAAATGCTGTCGATCACCGGCAAGGTCGCCGCGCTGTTCGCCCAGTCGGTGAACGACAATGTGGTCGTCGATGGCGTCAACGACATCGAGTCCCTGAGCTCCAACCTGTCGCGGAAGATCTGGCAAAAGATCACGCTGATCGACGGTCCCTTGCGGTCGGCTCGTCCAGGTACCTAAGCTAATCTTAATCACCTTGGTCCAGCATGCGCCGTGGAGACTGTGTCGACCGGCACGGAGCACTCGACTGGCATACGACGAACCCCTGACCAACCCGAAAACGCGCGGAAAGCGAAGCGCCGGCGCGCGGCTGTTCGCCTGGTTCTCTTCACCGATCAGAGCGGAACCGGAAGCCGTCCGCGCGCGGCTTCTCGATACCACTTTCGACCGCAAATTCGCTGTCCTGTTCGGCAGCATCAGCGTCCTGGTGCTGGCAGTCAGCGCCGCGGTCGTCACCGGCGACCGGTGGCCTTACGCCTGGATCGCGGCCGACCTCATCCTGTTTGCCGTCCGCTTCCTGCTGATGCGGGAATGTGAGCGGGCCCGCAAGCGCGGGGGAACGGGGCCGCTGGCAGGCCTCATGGCCGCCGGGGGGCCATGGTCGGTGATTTTCGGCCTCGGCTGTTATGGCTGCGTCGTCAGCGGGCATATGGCGCTCGCCGTGCTGGCTGCCCTGAATGTCGCAGGCGTCGTCGGCGTGGTATCGTCCCGCAACGCAGCCACCCCGCGCTACGCCATATTCGTCATGCTGGCCGTAAGCCTGCCTTTCCTGGTTGGCGCGCTGTTTTCTCCGGCGTCAGGAATGTCTATCGTCGGATTTCAAGTGCCGTTCTATGTGGCCGGCGTCATCATCGTGCTGCTTCAAAATCATGCGATCAACGCCCGCATGATCCGCGCCGAACTGGACAATCGCGATCTGGCGATCAAGGACGCGCTGACCGGCCTGCCAAACCGCATTTTCCTTCAGGAGAAACTGCGCGGCATGTGCAGCGAGCTTGCGGCGCCGGCAGCAAATGGCGGCAGGCCGTTTGCCGTTCTCAGCATGGACCTCGACGGCTTCAAACACGTCAATGACCGCTTCGGCCACGCGGTCGGCGACATGCTGCTGCGCAAGGTGGCCGAACGATTGAAACGCGCTTTCCGACCGGGGGATGTGGTCTTTCGCATCGGCGGTGACGAATTTGTAATCCTGCTGCCCGGCACGTCCGAGATCGAAGCCACCTACCTGGCAAAGCGGGCCATTGAGAAGATTTCGGTACCTTTCGACCTTGGCCTGGGCACCGCAATACCCATCGGGTTGAGCATTGGAAGCGCCTTCGCGCCTGCCGACGGCGGCGAGCCTGAAATTCTTCTCACCTGTTCCGATCACGCGCTCTATGAAGCCAAGCGCACCGGCAAGGGCCGTTACTGGGCACATGTTCGGGCCGCGAACTGACGATCACAGCGATCATTGGGGCCTTTTGTCGCCTCCGTCCAGCATCCCGACTAAAGCGCCGCGTATGACGCGATTCATGCGACGCGCTTTAAGTCTTTGTTCTTATGCAGGTCGTTGTCCCAAAACCGCTGCGCACCCAGGGTCAAGCCCGAGGGCAACTTTTGGGCGACACTCGGCCTGCGGCTATACGGCATGAAAACCATAATCTTGGCGGGATGGCTGGCCCTTATGTCTGGCCGTGACAGGCCTTGCGCTTTCGACTATCGCTTTTGCCCATGACATTGCCGACCGATCCCGCTGCAAATCTCGCCGCGCTCATCCGCTGCCCCTCGGTGACGCCCATTGAGGGCGGGGCACTGAGCACGCTGGAAAAAATGCTGAAACCACTCGGCTTTTCCGTCGAGCGCCCGGTGTTTTCGGACGACGGCACGCCCGATATCGAAAATCTCTATGCGCGGCGCTCCGGCAACGGTCCGCACCTGATGTTCGCCGGGCATACCGACGTGGTGCCGGTCGGCGACGAGGCCTCATGGACGCATCCGCCTTTCGCCGCGGAGATCGCCAAAGGCGAGATGTTCGGCCGCGGTGCAGTCGACATGAAGGGCGGCATAGCCTGTTTCATCGCCGCGGTGGCGCGCCATCTCGGTTCGAAAGGCGGCCTGAAAGGCTCGGTCTCGCTGCTGATCACCGGCGACGAAGAAGGGCCGGCCATCAACGGCACGACAAAGCTGCTCGAATGGGCGGCCGCCAAGGGCGAGAAATGGGATGCGTCTATCGTCGGCGAGCCGACCAATCCCGACGCGTTGGGCGACATGATCAAGATCGGCCGGCGCGGCTCCTTGTCCGGCAGCATCACCGTCAACGGCCGCCAGGGCCACGCCGCCTACCCGCAGCTTGCCGACAATCCGGTGCGCGGGCTGATGACGCTGGTCGAAGCCTTGCTGCACCCCGTCTTCGACAACGGCACCAAGAACTTCCAGCCGACCAATCTGGAGGTGACCTCGATCGATGTCGGCAATCCGGCCACCAATGTCATTCCGGCAAAGGCGACGGCCACCTTCAACATCCGCTTCAACGACACATGGACCGCCGAGACCATCCAGGCGGAAATCCACAATCGCCTCGACAAGGCGGCGAAGCGCAAGAAATACCGGGCCGGCAAGACGACGCCGGTCGATTACGAGCTTGTCTGGCGCGACCGGCCGAGCCACGTCTTCCTCACCCGCGACGACCGTCTGATCGAAGCGCTCAGTGGTTCGGTCAAGGCGGTGATCGGCCGGAAGCCGGCGCTTTCCACCTCCGGGGGCACCTCCGACGCGCGCTTCATCAAGGACTATTGTCCAGTGGTCGAATTCGGGCTGGTCGGCAAGACCATGCACATGGTCGATGAACGCGTCGCGCTTGCCGAGCTCGAGACGCTGACGCAGATCTATCAACGCTTCATCGAAGACTGGTTCGAGCAAGGCGCATCGTAATCATGCTTTCGTCCGATGAAACCTATGCATCGCTGACCGGCGCCTGGCGACTGATGCTCGGCAAGGCCGACGGACTGCGCCAGCTCGACCTTTCGGCCGACGGTTTCTGGAATTCCTTCTTCGCCATCGTCGTCGCGGCACCGGCGCTGATCGTCGGTTGGGTCGGCCTTGCCAACGAGATCGGCGATCCGAGTGCATTCGCGGGCCGGTTCAGCATGCTGATCCGTCTGGCGACGGTCGACATCGGCGCGTGGGTGTTGCCGCTCGTCGGCCTTGCCCTTGTCGCGCCGCGCGCCGGCATTGGCGGGCGTTTTGTTCACTATGTCGTCGCCAGCAACTGGACATCGGCGATCATCGCCTGGATGATGCTGCCAGCAGCGTTGATCGGGCTTTTCCTGCCGTCCACCAACGAATTCGCCGTATTGGCGTCGCTGCTTTTGTTTGCGCTGTCGATGATCCTGACCTGGCGAATGACAAACGTCGTCATCGGCAGGGGCGCAGCTGTCGGTACCGCTGTCTTCGCCGGCATGTTCGTGGCGTCGCTGGTCGTTGTGTTCGGCCTGCGGGCGCTGCTCGGCATCGGCGCGCCGGCTTAATGCATGTCGCCCGAAAGTGCGCAGCGGTTTTGGGACAACGACATGTATAAAAACAGGAACTTAAAGCGCGTCGGATGAATCCTTTCAGACGCGACGCGCTTTAGTCGACCTTCGGATAATCCACACCGACGAGAAGATAATCCACACCGACGAGAAAAAGTCCGTCGGGCGGCGCCACCTGGCCGCAGGCTGCACGGTCGCGCGCATCGAGCGCCGCCTTCAGGTCGGCAGTTGTCCAACCGCCTTCGCCGACGCGCTTCAGCGAACCGACCATGGAGCGCACCTGATTGTGCAGGAACGAGCGCGCCGAGGCTCGCACTTCGATCACGTCACCCAGTCGACCGACATCCAGCCGATCGAGCGTCCGGATCGGGCTGTCGGCCTGGCATTGGGTCGAGCGGAACGTGGTGAAATCATGCCGCCCCAGCAGCACCTTTGCCGCCTCGTGCATGGCCTCGGCGTCGAGACGCTTCGGCACCCACCAGATCTTGCCCTTGTCGAGCGCCGCCGGCGCGCGTCGGTTGACGATGCGGTAGAGATAGTGGCGGCCGATCGCCGAGAAACGCGCGTCGAAGCTATCAGGCACGACAGCCGCCTTGAGGATGGCGATGCGCGCCTTGGCCGTTTGCAGGTGGGCATTGACGGCATCGCGCACCTTGTCATCAGGCCATGCCTTGACGAGATCGACATGCGCCACCTGAGCAGTCGCATGAACGCCGGCATCGGTGCGGCCGGCGCTGCGCAGCGAGACCCGTTCGCCGCAGAATTTCTCGATCGCCTGCTCGATCGCCTGCTGCACCGAAGGCTGGTCTGCCTGACGCTGCCAGCCGGCATAGAGGCTGCCGTCATATTCGATGTCGAGGCGAAAACGCGGCATTCCTAAGCGGGATTGAGGTTAGGCGGCGAGCGCGGAGCTAAAGGCTGAAGCGTAGACCAGTCTGCCGGTCTCAGGCGCCTCGCCCCAGGCCAGCGCCTGCAACGCTTCGCCCTGGTACTCGCTTTCGAACTTTTCGGCGCGCGCATGGCTGTAGCCGAAGCGGCCATAATAGGCAGGATCGCCAAGCACTACCGCCAGCGCCTCGCCGGCTTCCTTCAGGCGGATATGCGCCTCGCGGATCAGCGCGCCGCCGATGCCGGTGCCATGGAATGACGGCTCGACCGCCAGGGGCGCCAGCGCCACGGCCGAAAAGCTCTTGCCGCCGTTCTGCACGAAAAGCCGCGAAAACAGGATATGGCCGACCACCTGTCCATCTTCTTCCGCCACCAGTTCGACGACGGCGTCGCCGCCGCTGACCAGCGCATCGACCAATCCGGCCTCCGCCTGCTGGCCGAATGCGTGTTCCTCGACAAGGCGAATCGCCTCGCGGTCTCGCGGCGTCGCCGCGCGTATCGACATCATGCTCATGAGAACTTCATTCCTTTTTCGAGCTTGGCCCCGTGCAGAAACTCCTGCGCGGCAATGGGCCTTCCGCCCGCACGTTGAACTTCGACCAACCTGATCGCGCCTGACCCGCAGGCGACCGTCAGCCGGTCGTCGAGAATTCCTCCCGGCTCGCCGGCGCCTTGCGAAAGCGTCGAGCGAAGCAGTTTCAGCCGTTCCAGACGGCCGCCGATTTCGGTCTCGCACCATGCGCCGGGAAAGGGCGACAGGCCGCGAATATAATTGTGGACTTCGCCCGCAGGCCGCGTCCAGTCCATGCGCGTCTCCGCTTTATCGATTTTTTTGGCGTAGGTCACCCCCGCCGTCGCCTGAGTCGTAAATGTCAGGGCATCGCGTTCCAGCCGTGCCAGCGCTTCCGCCATCAGCGCGGCGCCAATGAGCATCAACCGATCGTGCAGGTCGCCGGCCGTCATATCGGGTCCGATGGCGCATTTTTCGACCATGGCTACCGGGCCGGTGTCCAGGCCTTCTTCCATCCGCATGACCATCATGCCTGTCTCGGAATCGCCGGCCATGACGGCGCGCTGGATGGGGGCGGCGCCGCGCCAGCGCGGCAACAGCGACGCGTGACCATTGAGGCAGCCGAGCCGCGGCGCCTCGAGAATGGGTTTGGGCAACAGCAATCCATAGGCGACGACCACGGCGACATCGGCCCGCAAGGCGCGGAACACCTGCTGCTCGACCTCGCTTTTCAGCGACACCGGCGTCCGCACCTCGACGCCCAGTTGCTCCGCCTCGCGCTGAACCGGCGACCGCGTCAGTTCCAGCCCGCGGCGACCGGCGGCGCGCGGTGGCTGGGTATAGACGGCTTCTATCTCATGCCCGGCTTCCGCGATCGCCCGCAGCGTCGGAACGGAAAATTCGGGGGTACCCATGAAGATGACGCGCAGGGGCATTTTGAGCCTATCCCACCAACTTGCCCGGCGCCTTGTTGCCTGCCTTGTCCCTGGCGAGCTTCTTGAACTTCTTCACCACCATGTCGCGCTTCAGCTTCGAGATGTGGTCGATGAACAGAACGCCGTTGAGATGGTCGATCTCATGCTGCAGGCAGGTCGCCATCAGCCCTTCGGCCTCGATCTCCTGCAGCTTGCCGTCACGATCGAGATATTTCACCCGCACGGCGGCGGGGCGCTCGACCTCGGCATAGTAATCCGGGATCGACAGGCAACCCTCCTCGTACACCGAGCGCTGATCGGCGCTCTCGAGGATTTCGGGATTGATGAAGACATGCGGCGCCGGCGTCTCGTCTTCCTTGGCGAGGTCAACCACCAGCATGCGCAGCGGTTCGCCGACCTGGATCGCCGCCAGACCGATGCCCGGCGCATCATACATGGTCTCCAGCATGTCGTCGGCCAGTTTGCGCAAAGCGCCGTCGACACGCTCGACCGGCTTTGAAACCTGGCGCAGGACGGGATCGGGAAGGATGATAAGCGGCTTGATCGACATGGCGTCTCACCTAAGACCTCGAATGAAAAGCGTCAACCGGGGCATTTGCAGCGCTGTTCACGTTTTGATCTGTCCCGTCAGGCCGAATCATCTATGCTGTCCAATATGAACGAGTTGACCACCATCCTGTCCGAACCGATCGCCCGGCTCGGCGCCACCACGATCACGCTCGGCCACGCATTGGCATTCGGCGCGATCCTGTTCCTCGGGCTGTTCGTGGCGCTCGTCGTCGCGCTGTGGCGCTCGGCCAAGGCGCGTGCGGTGGCTGCCGCCGAAGCCGCCGACCACGCCCGCGACGCCGAGGCGCGGATGGCCGGTATCTTGCAAAGCCAGGCCGAGATGCAGGGCCGCATGGGCGCCATCGCCGAAGTGTTCGGGGCGCGGCAGGCCGAACTCACACAGTCGATCGGCCAACGCCTCGACGCGATGACCGGCCGCCTCGGCCAGACCATGACCGAGCAGACGAAATCGACGCATGAGAGCCTCGCCAAGCTGCAGGAGCGGCTGGCGGTCATCGATACGGCGCAGGGCAACATCCAGTCGCTCGCCGGCCAGGTCGTTCAGCTTCAGGCGATCCTCTCCAACAAGCAGACGCGCGGCGCCTTCGGCCAGTCGCGCATGGAGGCGATCGTCGCCGACGGCCTGCCGCACGGCGCCTATGAATTCCAGGCGACCCTGTCGAACGGAAGCCGGCCCGACTGCCTGGTGAAGATGCCGAATGGGGCGCCCGCACTTGCCATCGACGCCAAGTTTCCGCTGGAGGCCTGGAATGCCATCCGTGCCGCCGAAGGCGCCGATTTGCAGAAGGTCGCCGCACAAGCTTTCCGGCGCGATATTGAGGTGCATGTCCGCGATATTTCCGAAAAATACCTGATCCAGGGCGAGACACAGGACACCGCCTTCATGTTCGTTCCGTCGGAATCGGTGTTCGCCGAGATCCACGAGAATTTCGAGGGGATTGTCCACAAAGCACACCGCGCCCGAATAGTCATCGTCTCGCCGTCGCTGCTGATGCTGTCGATCCAGGTCATCCAGGCGATCCTGAAGGACGCCCGCATGCGCGAGCAGGCGCATCTGATCCAGGGCGAAGTCATCCGGCTGATGGAGGATGTCTCGCGCCTCGACGAGCGGGTGCGCAAGCTGCAGAGCCATTTCGGCCAGTCGGCGAAGGATATCGACGACATCCTCGTCTCGACGTCGAAGGTGACCAAGCGCGGCCAGAAGATCGAGGCGCTGGAGTTCGGCGCGCAGCCGACGGAGGAAGACGCCGGATCGGCCGGGACGACACATGGGACCGGCGCGAGGGCCGAAGCAGGCGCACGCGTCGCCGACTCCAAGACCGGCCAGCTGAGGCTAAGGGTGGTCGAAGGGGACGACTGAGAGGCTACTGCTCCTCCACGATCGTCGTGCCTGCGAATTCCGGCAGCCAGTGCAGCGCCGAGCGGTGCCAGATCTGTTTTCTCGGGATCAGTTGTTCGCGCTGTCGCGCCGTGCCGACCCTGATGCCGTAGACTTTCGGCCCGTCGCCGACCAACGTGGCATAGAGATGCGAACCGCACTCGCCGCAAAAAGCTTGGGCGCGCCTGGCGCCGCTCGGTGCGGTCTTGATGTAGATCTTGGGCGTGCCCTTGGTGATCCGGTAGTGGTCCTCCGGCGCCGGCACGGTCACGCGGAAGGCCGTGCCCGTCAGTTGCTGGCAATCGGTGCAGTGGCAGATACTGGTCTTTTCCGGATCGACTTCCGCCTCGTAAGTGATGGCGCCGCAATGGCACCCGCCGTCGATCTTCATTTTCATTCCTCCCAAAATCCGTTCGGCAATGCTCGAGCGAGGTGCGCCCGTTTGGACAAATAGTATGTGGCCAGCGCCGCGTAGATCACTTTCGGGACCCGCCATGCGCCGCCATGGTGTACCGCATCGTTTCCATCCGCTGTGAGCCTATCGATCCATGCGCCGAAGCTCCACACGCAGCACAACGCACGAGCCGTCCAGTCGTTCAAAGCGATAGGCCAAAGCCCTAGAGAGTCGGACAGTGGCTTTGAGCGTTCCTTCTCCAAGCGTGAGAACAGTCCAGTTGGCCGGGCGCCGCAGGATACGCTTCGCGGGACACTTTCTTTTCCGAAGCGCTCTCCGGCCGCAGAAGTCTCAGCCTTGCCGCAGGTGAACTTCTGACCCTGAGCCGTTATCCCGGAGCGCGTTCCGGGCCCCAACCGATTTGCGATATCCCCTTCACTGATTCACTGCCCGTCTATTCGCTGTGAGGGTGGGGCTTAGCAACAACCGCTCGAGGTCGGTCGGTCGTTGCAGGGCTGACGTGTTTTCATCGAGCCAAGACTGACGCTAGTACCTTGCCGGGAATGAGCTATAATTCAGATGCTAGTGACTGCCGGGCGCTTGCACAATGGCTGGACTGGGTGAACAGATTGCGCGTCAGCAGCGCACCATGGGACCGCTCCTGGTAGCGGCAGTGGTCATTGGCCTTATAGGTCTGCCCGTCGCAGCCTGGCTCGACCTCCGAGACCTATCGGAACGGATGCTGCGCACGCAAGCCAGCGAAATCAGCCGGATCATCGACGAAATGCGCGGATTCTACGGCAGCGAAGTCGTGGGACGCGTGCTGCAAGCAGACGATGCCGTGACCGCGACGCACAACTACCGGGACGTGCCAGGCGCGATCCCTATTCCAGCAACCCTCTCGATCGAACTCGGCAAGCGCATCAGCGCTCACGACGGGTCCGTCAAATATCGGTTCGTCTCGGATCTACCTTTCAAAGGTCGCGACCCCCATCAGCTCGATGCATTCGAGCGGAATGCAATCTTTGCTTTGCGCGCCAACCCGAGGGAGCCGATCATCGAAGTCTCGGGTTCGCTGTTTGACCGGCACGTCCGCGCCGCGGCCCCGGTTGTAATGGGACAAGTCTGTGTTACCTGCCATAACTCACACCCGGACAGCCCCAAGACGGACTGGACGGTTGGGGATGTCCGAGGGATCCAGGAGATATTAGTCAATCAACCCATCGCTGCGAACGTCTTCGCTTTCAAATATCTGCTCCTATATTTCGGCTTCGCGGCGGCGGCGGGCCTGACGTTCATTCTCCTGCAGCGTCGTCAGTCCGCCTTGGTTCAGGGCATCAATAAAGAGCTTTCCGAGGCAAACGACTTCCTGGCCGCGATTTCATTGAAGATCGCCAAATACCTCTCGCCGCAAATTTACAAAAGCATCTTCAGCGGCCAGAAGGACGTCACCATCGCGACCGAGCGCAAGAAGCTCACGATCTTTTTTTCCGACGTCAAGGATTTCACCGCGATCGTGGAACGGCTCCAGCCCGAGGACCTGACGGTTCTCCTCAACGAGTATTTCACCGAGATGTCGACGATCGCGCTCAAACACGGCGCCACCGTGGACAAGTTCATCGGCGACGCGCTTCTTGTGTTCTTCGGAGACCCCGAGACGCAAGGCATCGAGGAAGACGCGAGAGCCTGCTTGCGCATGGCTGTCGACATGCAGCGTCGGCTGGAGCAGTTGAACAGGGTGTGGCGTGACCGCGGAGTTGAACGGCCCTTCCAAGCTCGCATGGGCATCAACACGGGCTATTGCAATGTTGGAAACTTCGGTTCCGATGATCGGATGGACTACACGATCATCGGAGCCGAAGCGAACTTGGCGGCCCGTCTGCAGTCGATTGCCGAGCCCGGCGGCATCTGCCTCAGCTATGAGACTTACGCGCTCGTCCGCGACCTTGTCCGGGCGCGTCCGTTAGCACCGATTGCCATGAAGGGGATCAGCCGGGAGGTTGTCCCCTACGAAGTCGAGGGCCTCCTGGGTGAACTGGCCCAGCGCCCTCAGGTCATCAGCGAGCACGCGACTGGCCTCGACTTGTTCCTCGATGTTGAGGCAATCGACGAGAACGGGGTCGAGCGGGCGAAGAAACGACTTTCGGAGGCGCTCCTGGCCTTAACCATCCGAAGCAAGCCCGCCGCTTCTTAGGTTTTTGAACGTCTGACCGCATTTGAGACTTCAACGAAGTGATCTCCATGCCGTGTGGATTTACAGAGCACATTGAGTGCTGCTTCTCCAAACTCAAGCAGTTCCGCCGGGTCGCAACCCGCTTCGAAAAACCCGCCCGCAATTACCGCGCCGTTGTCACTCTCGCGGCTATTGTCTTGTGGTTGCGGTAACTGTCCACACGAGCCTAGTCGACGATCTCGTTCGTCCAGACCTTGAAACCGGCCAGCGTGCCGGGCCCGAAAATATGGGTCAGCGGCACATCGGCTGCATCGCGGCCGGAGGCGATCAGGATGCGGCCGATGCGCGGCGCGTTGTTGCGCGGATCGAAGGCATGCCAGCGGCCGCCGAGATAGACCTCCATCCAGGCGGCGAAGTCCATGCCCGACCACGGTTTCGGCAGGCCGATGTCGCTGATGTAGCCGGTGCAGTAGCGCGTCGGGATGTTCAAGGCGCGGCAGAAGGCGACGGCGAGATGGGCGAAGTCGCGGCAGACCCCGCTCTGCTCGCGATAGGCTTCGGCCGCCGTGCGCGTCGGCCGCGCATTGCCGTAATTGAAGATGATGTGGTTGTGGACGAAGTCGCAGACCGCCTGCACGCGTGGAATGCCGAGCGGCGTGTGGCCGAACAGCCGCCACGCTTCGTTCGCCAGCACGTCGCTCTCGCAATAGCGGCTGGGCAGCAGGAACAGCAGCGTGTCGGACGGCAGGTCGCGCACCTCGTTCTGCCAGGCGATCAGATCGCCCATCTCGAAAGTGCCGGTATCGCGGATCACCGCGTCCGTGCCGAAGCTGAAGCGACCCGGCGGGGCGACAAGACGGTTGCACCAGTTGCCGAAACTGTCCCGGTAGCTCTCGATCGGCACCGGTGGGTTCGAGATGAGGAAGTCCGGCCGTTCGAGATCCGACGCGCGGGAATAGTGGACGTTGAGCATCGCGATCAGCGGCGTTTCCTGCGGAAAATCGAAGCTCATCTCGCAGCCGATATGGATTCGCATTGTCGTCCTGACCGGCCTGCGGGATCATCACCCGGCGAAGGCACGGGCTGTTGCTGCAGTGCAAAAAGATCATCGCACGGACCAGCGCGGTTTACGAGCGAATTAGGAACGGTTGACGTCAGCCGGCTGGCGCCGGCGCCAGATTATGCCTCTTGCGGTCGGGCGTTTCTCTTGGTTCATTTCGCTTGCCACAATGGAGGAAACGAATCATGGCTAAAGGTGCGATGAAGGCGGGCAAAGAAGCCCGCAAGCCGAAAAAGGACGCGAAGAAACCCGCCGCTGCCCCGACCCTGAAAGCGCCGCCCGTCAAAGCGACCAAACTCAAGGACAGGTAAGCCTGGGCGTTTCGACGCGAGGTCATGACCGGCGGCATTTCAGTGCCAATCGACATTCACCGGTTGGTCCTGAAATGCCGCCGGCGCTGCTGTTGATTGGGCACCCTAAATTTCTATGTCAATGCAGCGAAGACGACTTCGCGCTTTGCGAAAAGACCGGGACGACCCGCAATCCAATGGAGCGTTCCGATGTCATGGATTCTTCTCTTCTTCGCTGGTCTGTTCGAGATCGGCTGGGCGATCGGCCTCAAATACACCGATGGCTTTTCGAGGCCGCTGCCGACTGTCCTGACGGTTGTCTCGATGGTCGTCAGTCTCGTTTTGCTCGGACTGGCGCTGAAGACGCTGCCGGTCGGCACGGCCTATGCGGTGTGGACCGGCATCGGCACCGTCGGCACGGCGCTGCTTGGCATCTGGCTGCTCGGCGAGCCTGCGACCGCGATCAGGCTGGCCTGCATCGCACTCATCGTCTGCGGCATCATGGGATTGAAACTCGCGGCCTAAAGCGCGTCGCGTCTGAAGAGATTCATGCGGCGCGCTTTAAGTTCTTGTTTTTATGCATGTCGTCGTCCCAAAACCGCTGCGCACTTTTGGGCGACATGCATTAGTTTTGCTGCAAGGCCGCAGCACAAACGCCTTCAGGGCCGCTGCAAGGCGGCCCTGAATTTGATTGGTGCTATCGCGCTGTAGGAGCGCTAGCGAGCAGAAAAGCCCGGAGGCGTCCTGCCGGTGCGCTGCTTGCGCGCCGCATAGCGCGCGTCGCGCTTGGCCTTGCGCTCGGCCTCGTCGGCAAGCAAACGAGCGATGCGCTCGTTCTCTTCGGCTTCCCGGATCTTCGCTTCCGCCTGCGCCGCTTCTTCCGCAGCAATACGCGCTGCTTCGGCAGCAGCTTCGCGCTCGGCCTTTTCGGCCGCTTCGCGCGCCAGCTTTTCCTGCTTCAGCCTGGCCTTTTCGGCCTCGCGTATCGCACGAGCTTCGAGGATTGCCTTGCGTTCGGCCTGTCGTGCCAGCACCGCTGGATCGTCTGCTGCCGGCTTTGCCTTGAAGCGCTCGAGAAGCGCCTTCTTTGCCTCGTTTGCGGCATTGCGCCGCTCGAAAACGTCTTTTTCCCTATAGATAGCCAAGTCCACTTCCCTGGAGTCAATTTGCGAGGTTTACATACGCGGGAAAACCCAGAGTTCAAGCGCCAAAACGGTATGCCAGCCATGAAATTCTGAGCTGTTGCAGTCGGGAGACGCCTTTTCGGCTGAATTCGGCTGAAA
Source organism: Mesorhizobium sp. BHscii (assembly GCF_053848065.1). Classification (NCBI taxonomy): domain Bacteria; kingdom Pseudomonadati; phylum Pseudomonadota; class Alphaproteobacteria; order Hyphomicrobiales; family Phyllobacteriaceae; genus Mesorhizobium; species Mesorhizobium sp. BHscii. The sequence continues at coordinate 86,118 of NZ_JBSPKW010000007.1, forward strand.
CGGACATGCACTGTCCACCATCCGCCCCTCTGGTGGCGCGGCGGACTGGTCGCTACCTGTAGCGCGAAAAACAAAACTCCAGGATGACACATGATGGAACTCGGTCTCTATACTTTCGCCGACGTCAGCCCGGAACCGGGCCCTGGTGCCATCGGTCCGCATGAGCGGCTGCGCAACCTGATCGAGGAGATCGAGCTGGCCGACCAGGTCGGCCTCGACGTGTTTGGGCTGGGCGAGCATCACCGTCCGGATTATGCGGCTTCAGCGCCGGTCGTAGCCCTGGCCGCGGCGGCCGAACGCACCCGGCGCATAAAGCTGACCAGCGCGGTCACCGTGCTATCCTCCGACGATCCGGTTCGCGTCTTCCAGCAGTTTGCGACGCTCGACCTTCTATCCAGCGGTCGGGCCGAGATCATGGCTGGGCGCGGCTCGTTCATCGAATCCTTTCCGCTGTTCGGCTACAATCTCGAAGACTATGACGAGCTCTTTGCCGAAAAGCTCGACCTGCTGCTTGCCATACGCGATAGCGTCAAGGTGACCTGGTCGGGCAGGCTGCGCGCTTCGATCAACGATCGCGGCGTCTACCCCCGCCCGTTCCAAGAGAGATTGCCGATCTGGATCGCGATCGGCGGCACGCCGCAATCCGCCGCGCGGGCCGGCGCGCTCGGCCTGCCGCTGGCGCTGGCCATTATCGGCGGCGCGCCGGCGCGGTTCGCGCCGCTGTTCGACATTTACAGGGAAGCGGCCAAACGGGCGGGCAACGATCCGGCTGATCTCGCTACCAGCCTCAACGTCCACGGCTTCATCGCCGAGACCACCGACCAGGCGGCTGACGATTTTTATGGGCCGCAGGCCGAGGTGATGAACCGCATTGGCCGCGAGCGTGGCTGGGGTCCGACGTCGAGGGCACATTTCGACCAGTCGCGCGGCCCGAACGGCGCGCTGTTCGTCGGCAATCCAGAACAGGTGGCCGAAAAGATCGTTGCCCAGCACAGGATGTTCGGCAACGATCGCTTCCTGCTGCAAATGGCGATCGGCACCATGGCGCATGCCAAGGTCATGAAGGCGATCGAACTCTACGGCACCAAGGTCGCGCCGATCGTGCGCAAGGAAACGGCGAAGGCCATCCCTGCCGTGGCAGCGCCGGCCGCCTGATTCGTCGGCAAGATCGTAGGGCTAAGGTCATCATCAACGCCGGCTAACGCATCGGCCCGAAAATCGGAATCGATTTTCGGAAAGCACGATGCGTAGATTCAAAGTGTCAGAGCGCACTTTGTGCGTCCAAGTGGACGCACGTCGCTCTAACGGAACTTTGAAGCCGCAAAGGCGTTTCCGCCCACGGTCTACGCCAATCGCGGTGTGCCGCCGAGGGCCAGAATGAAAGCCGAACCCGCCGCTTCGGGCGCAGGCGCTGCCGATAGCCCGGATTCGCGCGCCGAGGCGCGTGCGGATACCCATCTGATTCGTTCGCTGCTCGTTGGCATCTTCATCCTTATGGCGATCTTCGCGCTCTACTTCGCCCGTGCCTTCTTCATGCCGGTCATTCTGGCTTTCCTGCTGGCACTGACGCTGACGCCGATCGTCCGCTTCCTGCGCAAGCACGGCTTGCCCGATGCCATGTCGGCGACATTGCTGGTGCTGCTGTCGTTCTGCGTCATCGCTGTCGCAGGGTATTTGCTCAGCGGCCCGGTCATCGACCTCATCAACAACACCTCGTCGATCGGCCAGCAGCTTGCGGAACGTCTGGCGCAACTGCGCCGTCCGTTCGAAAGGATCGTGGAGATTTCGCGTCAGATAGAGGGACTAACGCAGACCTCCCAGGAGCCCGGCGTTCAGAGGGTGGCCATGGCGCCATCGGGCATTCTCTCGCAAGCCGCCGGCAATGTGCTGTCGGCCGGCACCAGCGTCACCATTGTCTTTGTCCTGTCGCTGTTCCTGCTCGCCTCCGGCACGATGTTCTATGAGAAGATTGTCCAGTCCTTCCCCAGTCTCAGCGAAAAGAAGCGGGCGCTGCGCGTCGTCTACGACGTTGAACGTGAAATCTCGCACTATCTGCTCACCGTCACGGTCATCAACGCGGGCCTCGGCACGGTCATCGGGCTCGGCCTGTGGGCCCTCGGCGTGCCCAACGCTCAGGTCTGGGGCGCGGCAGCGGCTCTGCTTAATTTCCTGCCCTATATCGGTGCGCTGATTACGATCACGCTGGTTACCGTCATCTCGCTGATCAGCTTCGAGACGATCTCCTATGCGCTGCTGGCGCCAGCATTCGTCATTTTGTGCGACGTCATCGAAGGCCAGTTTGTGACGCCGACTGTGGTTGGCCGCCGCCTCGAGATCAACGCCGTGGCGATCCTCATCGCCATTGCCTTCTGGTCCTGGTTGTGGGGCTTCGTCGGCGCGCTGATGGCGGTGCCGCTGCTGGTCGTCATCAAGGTGTTCTGCGATCATTTCGACGGCCTCAGCCATGTCGGCAATTTCCTGGCGGCGCAGCATACGGCGGTTGAGGACGAACAGATTTCAGAGACCGAGAAGGCGGCGGGCGTATGATCCGGGAACCGAGATAAGTTCCGGAGGGAATCCCTCGGACCCAAATGCCAGAGCGTCCTTTGCGGCTGCTTGGACGCGCGGCGTCTGTTCAATTTTTTGAATTTGCGGCCTTGGTGGTCGCTTCCTACATCCCTCCCGTCCATAGGATCCCCGCCCATGACCGCTCTTTCCGTTCTCGACCTGTCGCCGATCGTCGAAGGCAGCAACGCTTCGCAATCGCTCGCCAATTCACTCGATCTCGCCCGCCATGCCGAGCGGCTGGGATACAGGCGCTATTGGCTGGCCGAGCATCACAACATGCCTGGCATCGCCAGCGCCGCCACCTCCGTCGTCATTGCCCACGTCGCAGGCGGTACCAGGACGATACGCGTCGGCGCCGGCGGCATCATGCTGCCTAACCATTCGCCGCTGGTCATCGCCGAGCAGTTCGGCACGCTTAACGCATTGCATCCCGGCCGCATCGATCTCGGCCTCGGCCGGGCGCCGGGCACCGACATGGGCACTGCGCGCGCGCTGCGCCGCAATCTCAAGGCCGGCGCCGACAGTTTCCCGCAGGATGTCGTCGAGCTGATGGGCTATTTCCAGGCGGCCGAAGACGGTCAGCGTATCCGCGCCGTACCCGGCGAGGGCGAGCAGGTGCCGATCTGGATCCTGGGCTCAAGCCTCTATGGCGCACAGCTCGCAGCCATGCTCGGCCTGCCCTACGCCTTCGCCTCGCATTTCGCACCGGCCGAACTCGACCACGCACTGGAGATCTACCGCTCGCGCTTCCAGCCATCGAAAGAGCTCGACAAGCCCTATGTCATGCTCGGCCTCAACGTGTTCGCGGCGCCCTCCGACGCTGAGGCGCGGCTGCTGTTCACCTCGCTACAGCAGGCCTTCGTCAATCTGCGCACCGGCCGGCCCGGCCGATTGCCGCCGCCGGTCGAGGGATATGAGCGCGACCTCGATCCGATGGCCAAAACCATGCTTGGCCAGGCGCTGTCCTGCGCCGTCGTCGGCGCCCCGGAAACCGTCAGGCAAGGCATAGAAGCGTTTATCCGTCGCACCGGTGCCGATGAGCTGATGGTCACCGCGCAGATTTTCGACCACGCAGCGCGGGTGCGATCCTTCGAGATCCTGAGCGACGCCCACAAATCGCTGTCGGAAGCGGCCTGACAGCGGCACGGCTGGAAAGCCGTTGTGTAGCGATGCCTCACGCCCCCTCTGGCCTGCCGGACACCTCTTCGGTTGGGAATTTGCCGTCATCACGGCTTTCGCCAGTCGCCAATGTCGCGGGAGTGAGTGGGCGCGGTGCTGACGCTGCCGATCGCCCGGTCCAAACACCCCCAAAGTGGGGAGATGGCCGGAGCGCCAACGAGGAGACCTCGTCGACGGTCACAAGCTACGGCGCTTACCTTGCCGCCAAGGACGCCGGTCGCGAGCAAGACGATCAAGTTTTTCGGCGTCGACAGCCGCCGATCGAAGGCGTGCAGCTCTTGCCAACGGTGACGTTCGCCTACGTGACGCCGGGTGCCGAAGGGCTGCGGCAGGCGATCAAGTTCCTGAACGGCGAGAAAAGACCATCACGCTTCCGATGCAGAAGATCACCAAGGAAAATGCCGCCCAGCTCCTGAAGGAGAATGGGGTCTGAGACGAAGTCGTCGATGACGAGTACCTCTCGCCGTTCTACGGGGAGAGGATGCCGGCAGGCAGGTGAGGGGCAGCGCTGACCAAGGCCGTGTTCACGCCAGCTTGGCCAAAAGCTTCATGAAAATGGCGGCCTCCTTGGCGGAAAGCGGCGCCAGCGTTTCCTGTGTGATATCGCGGGCGATCGGGATCAGCCGCTCGACGGCATTGCGGCCCTCAGCAGTCAGACTGACCAGCAGGCGCCTTTTGTCGACCTCATGCTTGGAAAGCTCGACCAGGCCCCGCGCCTTGAGCCGGTCGATGACGCCTTTCACCGTCGCCGCATCCATGGCGATCAGGCTGCCAAGCTGGTTCTGCGAGGTCTCGCCGACATCGTGCAATTTGGCCAGGGCGGCGAACTGCGGCGGTGTCAGGTCGGCGATGTGCGCGGCGAAGATCGAGACATGGCGCTGGTGCGCCTTGCGCAGGATGAAGCCGACCTGCTCCTGCAAGCGGTAATCGTTTTCGTCTGGCTCCTCGGCCTCGACCAGCTTGAGCTTGACGTCCTCAGCGCTCACCGCAGTCCGTCCCAAGCCTTGATGTCTTTTGCCGCAAGGCCGCCCATGCGGTCGTGCACGCGCGGGCCGCAGGTCATGGCGAGGCAGAACAGTATCTCGTCGGGACGAGGCCCGTCGCTGATGCCGACCTCCATGGCATCGAAATGGCTGCGCACATAGGCGGCGTTGATATGGCCGAGCGGCACGTCGAGCCGCGAGCCGAAGGCGCCGACCTTCTTTGCCGATGGCACGATCGCCTTGGCGTCACCGAGCCGTTCGCGCATCGCATAGCCGCCAGGCACATGCCACAGCGCACCATGCTCCAGCTCCCCCGCGATACCGACGATGGCGCCCTTGCCGTAGCCGTCGATCTGCTTCACGTCGCCGCCCAACGCGGCGATCAGCTTGTCGGAAAGCAGCAGCCCGAGCGGCTTCAGATCGTCCATGGCGCTCTGCAGATCCTCCACGTAGCGGCCGGCGAACGGGTTCTTCACCACCGCCATGGCGGCGGCACGGCGGCGCGGCACCTTCGCCACCGGCCCGCCCTCATGAAATATCTCCTCCGTCAGCACCGCAACCTTGCGGATCGCAAACTCAGACATGGGCAATTTCCTTCCTTGATTTCTCACTGGGCGCAGTGAGCGCCATGGGACCGGCGATCCGTGCCTGACCGGCAAGGAACAGCGCTGAGGCGGCAATCAGGCCGTGTCCCCGAAACTCTTCGGCGACGGCGAGTCCGCTGTCCAGCGCCGCGGCTATTTCGCCTGACGAAAGCACACCGACGCCCTGGGTGACCCGGCGATCGCCAAGGTCGCTGTCGGGCGCCAGAGCGCGCGCCGGCACGCGCTCGACGGCAGGATGACCGGGCAGGTCGACGGCATTGGCGATCAGGGTCGCGGCGGCATCGGCTTCAGCACCCGTCCGCGCCAGCACGGTGACGGCGTCGGCGATGCCGAGCGAAAAGGAACGGCCGCGCCAGCCGCTGGTCGCGACGCCGCGGATCCCGTCTTCGGCGTGGATCGTGATGCGGTCTGCCAAACCATGGCCTGTCCCGGCAATGGCAAGGGTGATGGACCGGCCGTTGCCGAGATGGATCGCGCTGTCGCCGCCATTGTTGACGTAGGCGCGATCGAGCCGGCGCCCGGCCAGCAGCGCGCCAAGCATTTCGTCGGCTACCGAACCGGCGACGGCGGCCATGGGTGTGATGAATTGTTCCGCCAACGGATTGACCGCCGCTTCCATGCGCCGCGCCGTCGGGCCAGCGAAAGCACGTGGCCGCAAGGAGGCTGGCCGGCGCAGTTCTGGCAGCTCTTCGACGAGCTCCGACAGGATTGTTTGAAACCGCGCCACCGCCTGGCCATAGGCGGCGCGGCATTCGCTCGCATCGCCAAATGCCTCAATGATCAGGTCGATCGGGCCATGATTGAGATGCAGCCGCCTGCCGTCCTCAAGCCAATGCGCCTGCGGGCCGTTCATCACTTGACCCCGTTGCCCGCTGCGCGCCGCAACTGCGCCAGCGGCGGCCACGGATTGCTGGCCGGCGCAGCCGTGCCGCGGCGCGGATTGAGATATTCGCCGCCTTTGGCGAGAATGTCATCGACGCTGCGGATCTCGGCTTCATAGCCGCCGAGCCTGACATAGTCGTCGCGGCGCAGGGTGAACTCGATCGGCGCGACCAACGCCGGTGTCGGCACATAGCCGAAGGCGTTTTCCGGCACGCGGGTGACGTCGACCATCAGCGTGATGCCGCCGCCCGGCCAGACATAGACCGGCGCGCCGCCAACGGTCACATAAGTCGTTAGGCCCTGCACCGAGCGGGTCAGATTGACCGGGTTCTCAGTGACGCCGGCGCGCAGCGAGCCGCCGGCTCCGCCGACGAACAGCACGGTGCACAGCGCCGGCTCGCAATTGTCCTCGATCAGGCCGACAGACTTCTGCAGCCGCTCCGGGAAGGGTTTCTGCACCGGCTTCAATTCGTCGTCGAGCTCGTAATAGGCGAACTGCTCGCCGGTGGTCGAGACCATCAGCAGCGACAGGCCCGGCCGCGCGCCCTTTTTCGCATTCCATTCGCCTAGGATCGACAGCGGGTCGGAAATGCTGGTGCCGCCCCAGCCGAGGCCGGGCTCGGACACCTTGAAATAGCGGCCCGGGGTCGAACGGCGGCCGATGATTTTTATCCCCGTCTCCTGCCAGCCGAGCACCTTGCCTGCCTGATGCTCGGAGACGACGCCGGTGATGTGGTCGTCGACCACCACCACCTCGTCGACCAGGCCGCGCCATTGGGTGGCGAACATGCCGATCGTGGCCGAGCCGCAGCCGACGCGCATGCGGTGTTCGAGCTTGCCGTCGATGACCGGCGGCTTGCCGGCTTCGACGATCACCGTGGCACCGCCATCGATAGCAAGTTCGACCGGCTTGCGGTTGCACAGATTAAGCAGCGCATCGCAGGTGGCGCGGCCTTCCGCTTTCGAGCCGCCGGTCAGATGATGCACGCCGCCGAGCGACAGCATCTGCGAACCGTATTCGCCTGTCGTGACATGGCCGATCGCTTCGCCTCCGGCGCGCACCGTCGCCGTTTCGGGGCCGATATGACGGTCGGTATCGATCTTAACCTTGACGCCGCAGTAGGAGAAGATGCCCTCGGTGACTATGGTGACGAGATCGACGCCTTCGACCTGCTGGCTGACGATGAAAGGGGCCGGCTTGTAGTCGGGGTAGGTGGTGCCGGCGCCGATCGCGGTGACGAAGCGGCGGCCCGTGTTGACCAGTTCGCCGTCCCATTCTTCGCCCTCGGCGATAAACGGTACGACCGCGCCACCGGTCTCGGTCGCGTGGTCGAGGATGGTCAGCGGATCCATCCGCACGATCCTGCCGCCGACATTGCCGTAGCGATCACAGGCGCCGGTACGGCCGTCTGATATGTAGCACATCACCGGGCAGGCATCGCAGCGGATCTTCTCCGCCACCTGCTTCTCGCCGGGATCATGCGTTTCGAAGCGTTCGGCCAGCTCGCTCATCGGCGTGCCTCCTTGTCCCGTATCGCCGCGCGGATGCGGCTCGGCGTCGCCGGAATTTTGGTGACCAGGACACCAGTGGCATGACGGATGGCATTGAGGATCGCGGGCGCCGTCGGGATCAGCACGTGTTCGCCCAGACCCTTGGCGCCAAAGGGTCCTTCCGGATCCGGAACTTCGATCAGGATGGTCTCGATCGGCGGTACGTCGCCAATGGTCGGGATGAGATAGTCGTGCAGATTCTCGGTGCGGCCGGGGATGTATTCCTCCATCAGCGCCATGCCGATGCCTTGCGCGATGCCGCCCTCGATCTGGCCTTCGGCGAGCAGCGGATTGATCGCCTTGCCGACATCATGCGCGGCGGTGATCTTGATCAGCTTCACCGTACCGAGCTTGAGGTCGACTTCCAGTTCGGCGATCTGCGCGCCGTAGCCGTAGACCGCGTAAGGCTTGCCCTGGCCCTTGGCGTCGAGCGGCAATGTCGGCGGGTCGTAGCTTTCCTCGGCGCGGAAAACGAAGCCATCGGCATCGGCGTTCAGCGTTGACAAATCGATATGCCGGGTCGCTTCGCCCTCGCGGATGACCAGGCTTGCGCCGTCCAGAGCGATCACCGCCTTCTCCGACACGTTGGCAAAGCGCAGCATGGTCTCGCGCAAGGCGCGGCCGGCCTTTTCGGCGGCCTTGCCGGTCACGAAGGTCTGGCGCGAAGCGGATGTCTTGCCGGCGTCCGGCGTGATCTCCGTGTCGGCGCTTTTCAGCCGGAATTTTTCCAGCGGCAGGCCGAGCGCGTCGGCGCAGATCTGGGCAATGACCGTGTTCGAGCCTTGACCGATGTCAACCGCACCCTGATGCAGGACGACATCGCCGGAGGCGGAGATGCCGACCCTGATGGTCGACGGATTGGGCAGCGAGGTGTTGCCGCAGCCATACCAGCAAGAGGCGACACCGACGCCGCGTTTTTTTGTGCTGCTGCCGGCGTTGAACAACTCGGCATCGACAAGGGCGCGCATCCAATGCGGCCGCAGCGCTTCAAGGCATTCGGCGATGCCGACGCCCGATTCCAGCCTCTGGCCCGTAACCGTTTCGGAGCCGTTCCGAAGACAGTTTTTCAAGCGAAAATCGAGCCGATCCAGCCCAAGCTTTTCGGCCAGCTCGTCATAGAGCGTCTCCTGCATGATCGTCGCCTGCGGCACGCCGAAGCCGCGGAAGGCGCCGGAGATCGGCCCATTGGTGTGAATAGCGCGGCCTTCGGCGCGATAGTTCGGCGTTGCATAGGGACCGGAGGCATGTACCGGCACGCGGTTGGCGACGGTCGGACCCCAGCTCGCATAGGCGCCGGTGTTGAAATCGCCTGCAAAGACCATGCCGATGATGCGGCCATCGGCATCGGCGCCGATCGTCGCCTTCATCTCAGCGGGATGGCGCTTCGTGGTCGAGATCATCGATTCATTGCGGGTGTAGGCGAGTGCGGCCGGCCGGCCGGTCTTCATGGCGACTAGGCCGATGAGAGGCTGCAACGAGACATCGAGTTTCGAGCCGAAGCCGCCGCCGGTGGCGGTTGGCATGATGCGCACCTTGTCGACGGCAAGTGCAAGTACCTTTGCCACATCGTCGCGGTCCATGTACGGCGCCTGCGTGCAGGCGACGACGACCAGCGTGTCGCCGTCCATATAGGCATGGCCGGCTTCCGGCTCGATATAGGCGTGCTCGACGTAGGACGTGTCGATGGCGCCGGAAACCGTGAAAGCCGCGCCGGCAAGCGCAGCTTCGGGGTCACCGCGCTCGACAAAGCCGGTGGTGAGCAGGTTTGCCGGCCTATCTTCGTGGATCAGTTGTGCGCCGCCGGCTTGCGCCTCGCAGGGCTGCAGAACGTGCGGCAACTCAGTCCAACGAACAGGGAAATCCGAAAGGTCGAGATCGAGCATGGCCTCGCGCTCACCGGCAACCAGCGCCACCGCCTCGCCGCGAAAGCGCGAAAAACCTTCGGCCAGCGCCGGCTGATCGGCAAAAGGCGCAATGACACCGAAGCTGTTCTTTCCTGGAATGTCGGCAGCGGTGTAGACGCCGACGATGCCGGGATGAGCTTTTATCCAGGCGTCGAGATCGCCGAAAGCGAAGCGGGCATGATAATGCGGCGAGCGGACCACCAGCACCGCCAGCGCATCGGCCGGAAAGGAATCGCCGCCGAATTTTTCGCCTCCAGTGACTTTCGGCAGGCCGTCGAGCCTGATCGGCGACGAACCGACGGCGTGGCCTGAGATTGGCATTCTGCGGTCAAGGTCGAGATCCAGCCGCTTAAGTTGGTGCTGCCCCTCAACCTCACCCCGTGAAAGACGGGGAGAGGGGGACGCCGGCGCTGGAGCTTGTCCCTTCTCCCCGTCACTATACGGGGAGAAGGTGCCGGCAGGCGGATTGGGGCCAGCGCCGTCGGTCGAGAGTTCGCTCGCGAACCGTCCAGCATTCATCACCGCAGCGATGATCTTGCGGTAGCCGGTGCAGCGGCAGAGGACGCCGCCCAGTGCATCCTGTGTTTCAGCCTCGGTTGGGTTGGGCTTGCTGTCGAGAAGTGCGGTCGCCGCGACCAGCAGGCCGGGTGTGCAGATGCCACACTGCGCTGCGCCATGATCGAGGAACGAGGCCTGCAGCGCCGATATACTGCCGTTGGCGAGACCCTCGACGGTCGTCACCACGGTGCCAGCGGCAGAAGCCACTGACATGAGGCAGGCGCAGACCGGTTCGCCATCGACAAGCACTGTGCAAGCGCCGCAGTCGCCGGCGTCGCAGCCGACCTTGGTGCCGGTCAGGTGCAATTCGTCGCGCAGCACCGAAGAGAGACGGCGAACCGGCGGCACGCAGACAGAAACGGCGGCGCCGTTGACCTCGAAAGCGATGTCGGCGCGTTCCATGCTCATGCCAGGCTGAGGTTCGCTCATGCCAGGCTGAGCTTCGCTCATGCCAGGCTGCGCTTCGGTCATGTCAGGTTGAGCTTGGTTCATGCCGCCGCCACCCTTGCCGTAGGCATATGGCCCGCGGCATCTAGTACGGCGCGGACGACGATCTCACGCGCAGCGTCCAGCCGGTATTCGGCGCTGCCGCGGACATCGCCGATCGGCGACAGCTCGTCCATCGGTGCGGACTGGATCGCGGTGGCGAGAGCGTGGTCGACCGGGAGCCCCCGCAAGGCTGCTTCGACGCCCAAGAGACGCTTGGCGACAACGGAGCAGGAGCCGACGGCGACGGCAGCATTGCCGACGATGCCGCCCTCAACGGTTAGGCGGGCGGCCGCCATGGCTATGGAAATGACGAGATAGCGACGCGCGCCGAGTTTTACGAAAGCCGACGCCCCGGTGGCCGCGTTTTTCGGCACGCGGATGGCGGTGACCATTTCGCCTGGCTGCAGTTCCGTGCGGCGGTTTCCCAGGATGAACTTTTGCAGCGGCAGATGGCGGACCATCGCCGTCGAGCGCAGTTCGACCTCGGCGTCGAGAATGAGCAGAGCCGGCACGCCATCTGCGGCCGGGGAGGCATTGCAGAGATTGCCGGCGATGGAGGCGACGTTCTGGATCTGCACGGACCCGACTTCACGCGCCGCCTGCTTCAGCGCATCGAAAGCCGCCGGCAGCGGATGACGGACAAGATCAGTCCACGTCGTGCGCGCACCGATGACCCAATGGTCCTCGGTTTCGGCGATACCACGCAGCGCCGCCAGACCGTTGATGTCGAGGACATTCTCGCGGAAAGGCTTGGCCCCTTGTGCCGGGTAGAAATCGGTGCCGCCGGCAAGGATGCGCCACGAAACCTCGCCAAGCAAAGCGAGAGCCTCGTCGACGGTGGTGGGTTTCGCGTAACGGATCACGCTTTGCCTTCCCAGAAATAGGGATCCTTCCGGCACTCGGGCCGGTCAAATTCATTCGTATGCAAATGATATCAAGCCGGCAAGATTTGTCAAAGCCAGAGTTTGGGGCCGCTCTCCGCCTCGGCGCGGCGGCACGCATTTTGTTATACCGTTGGAGGTTGACGCAGCCGGCCATCTGGTCGAGTTTCTCCATCCGGTCGCGTCAGCGGCATTTTTCGGTGGGGATTGGCTTCGAACACCGGATGCCACGTTTCGGCAGACTTCCGGTTCGGGTCATGCCTCCGGACAAACAAGAGGGAGGCTCCATGGCCGACGAAGCGCTTGTCATCATCGACCTGCAGAACGATTTCTGCCCCGGCGGCGCGCTGGCGGTGGCCGGCGGCGACGAGATCGTGCCGCTGGTCAACGACCTGATCCGGCGGACCGAACATGTCGTGCTGACGCAGGACTGGCATCCCGCCGGCCATTCGAGCTTTGCCTCCAGTCATCCCGGCAAGAAGCCGTTCGAGACGATCGAGATGCCTTACGGCCAGCAGACGCTGTGGCCGGACCACTGCATCCAGGGCAGCCTAGGCTCGGACTTTCACTCCGGCCTCGCCTGGACCAAGGCCGAACTGGTCATCCGCAAGGGCTTCCGGCCGGCGATCGACAGCTATTCGGCCTTCTTCGAGAACGACCATACGACGCCGACTGGTCTTGCCGGCCATCTTAGGGAGCGCGGCATCGACACGCTGACCCTGGTTGGTCTCGCGACCGATTTCTGTGTCGCCTTTTCGGCACTCGATGCGGTCAAGCAGGGCTTCCACACAACAGTGCGGCTCGACGCCTGCCGCGGCATCAATCTCAACGGGTCCGTCGAGACGATGCTGAATCGGATGCGCGATGCCGGCGTGACGCTGGCTTGAACATCACCAATCGCATCCGACACAATTCCAGAGGGGGCTTTATGCGGTTTGCGGCGGCTTTGACGGCGGGCGCAGTGGTGGCAGTCGCAACCCTGTTTCCGGGAATAGCGCTCGCAGCCGAGGCCCACAAGTTGCCGGGCCAAACAATGTCGCTGTGGTGGGCGCTGCCCTTTGCCGGCCTGCTTCTGTCGATCGCCACCGGACCATTGCTCTTCCACCATGTCTGGGAGCATCACTACGGCAAGATCACCTTCTTCTGGGCGGCGCTCGCGGTCGTGCCGCTGGCGGTGGCGTTCGGCATGCCTTCGGCCACAGAGGCGGTATTGCACGCACTGCTTACCGAATACATGTCGTTCATCATTCTTCTGTTTGCGCTGTTCACCATTTCAGGCGGCATCCTCGTCGCCGGCAACATCCATGGCACGCCGCTGGTGAATGCCGGATTGCTGCTGATCGGGGCGCTGCTCGCCTCAGTCATCGGCACGACCGGCGCCTCGATGATCCTGATCCGGCCGATCCTGCGCGCCAATGACAACCGGGCGTTCAATGCCCATGTCGTCATCTTCTTCATTTTCCTGGTGTCCAACATCGGCGGGTCGCTGACGCCGCTCGGGGACCCGCCGCTGTTCGTCGGCTTTCTGCGCGGCGTCGATTTCTTCTGGACCACCACCAACCTCTATCAGGAGACACTGTTCGTCGGCGGCCTGGTGCTGGCCGTCTTCCTGGCCATGGACATCATCCTGCATCGCCGCGAGGCCGGCGCGCCGAAGATCAAGGATCCGACGCCGGACACGAAGGTGCGCATCCGCGGCTTGCCCAACGTCCCGCTGCTGGCCGGGGTGATCGGCGCGATCCTGCTTTCCGCGACCTGGAAGCCGGGCGTAGCTTTCTCCGTCCACGGCGTGAGCCTTGAATTGCAGAACCTCGTGCGCGACGCCGTCATCCTGGCGCTTGCCTTCCTTTCGCTTGGCGTCTCGCCCAAGAGCCACAGGCAGGCGAACAACTTCCACTGGGAGCCGATCGCCGAAGTGGCTAAACTATTTGCCGGCATCTTCATCTGCATCGTGCCGGTCATCGCCATTCTCAGGGCCGGCCCCGACGGCGCGCTGGCACCGCTGGTCTCGCTTGTCAGCTCGCCGACGGGCGAGCCAAACGACCTCGCTTATTTCTGGATGACCGGAGCGCTGTCATCCTTCCTCGACAATGCGCCGACCTATCTGGTGTTCTTTGAGCTCGCCGGCGGCGATCCACAGCATCTGATGACCACCTTCGCCTCCACGCTGGCGGCGATCTCGGCCGGCGCGGTGTTCATGGGCGCCAACACCTATATCGGCAATGCGCCGAACTTCATGGTCTACGCGATTGCCAGACATCGCGGCGTCAAGATGCCGGGCTTCTTCGGCTACATGGCATGGTCGGGCGCGGTGCTGATCCCGATATTCCTGATCGCGGGTTTTCTGTTCTTTGGCTGATCAACCCACGCCGACATAGCGGCGGACCGCCGACGGATCGGCGCGGAGCTCCTCGACATCGACGGTCTCGCGGTTGCGACCGTTCTCAATGAACGAGACCCGGTCAGCGACGGATAGCACGGCATCGACCCGCTGCTCGACCAGGATCGTCGAGACGCCAAGATTGCGCAGCTTCGACACCGTCTCACGGATCCTGGCGATCATCGACGGCATCAGCCCTTCGGTCGGCTCGTCGAGTAGAAGCACCTGCGGTTCGAGACACAGGGCCCGCGCCATAGCCAGCATCTGCTGCTCGCCGCCCGACAGCGTGCCGGAGCGTTGTCTGAGCCGCTGACGCAGCAGCGGAAAAAGGTCGAGCACGTTTTCGCGCGTCGTCTTGCCCTTGCCGCGGGCCATCAGGCCGATCTCGATGTTTTCAGCCACCGTCATCTCGGCGAACAGCCGCCGGCCCTGCGGCACATAGGCGACGCCGGCCTTCGGCACGTCATGCGCCAGCAGGCCAGTCAACTCCTTGCCGTCGAGCCTGATCGAGCCGGCGCGTGAGGGAACGAGGCCCATGATCGCCTTCAGCGTCGTCGTCTTGCCGGCGCCGTTGCGGCCAAACAGGCAAAGGACCTCGCCCTTGTTCAACACGAGGTCGAGGCCGTAGAGCACCTGGACCTCGCCGTAGAAGCAGTCGAGCCCGGAGATGGTCAGTGCTTCAGACCGTGTTTCAGTCATGGGGCGGTCCCCAGGTAGGCGTCCTGCACTTCGGCATTGGCACGGACCTGCTCGGGCGTGCCTTCGGCCAGGATCTTGCCGGCGTTGAAGACGGTGATGCGGTCGGCAAGCTGCATGACCACCGGCATGTTGTGTTCGATCAGAAGCACAGTCGCGCTTGTGGCGATCTCGCGCACCAGCCCGATGAAATTGTCGATCTCGCTGTCGGCCAGCCCCTGCGTCGGCTCATCGAGAATCAGCAGGCGCGGTTTTAGCGCGAGCCCCATCGCCACTTCGAGCAGGCGCTGATGGCCATAGGACAATTGCCCGGCCGGCATGTGGGCGCGGTCGGCAAGGCCGGTGCGCTCCAACGCCGCCATGACGCCGGCATGCACGGCACCTTTCGAGCGGCCACCGGTCAGCGTGCGCTGCACTGGCAGTGCGACGTTGTCGTAAGCGGTGAGGTTGGCAAAGACGCTGGTGATCTGGAAGGTGTAGGCAATGCCAAGGCGGACCCTGGCGTAGGCCGGCAGGCTGGTGATGTCGGCGCCGTCGAAGACGATCATGCCCGAGGACGGCTGGATGCGGCCGCTGACCAGGCTGACGAAGGTGGTCTTGCCGGCGCCATTGGGGCCGATGACGGCGCGAATCTCGCCCGGCATGAGGGCGAATTCGACACCGTCGACGGCGCGCAGGCCGCCGAAATTGCGGGACAGGCCCTTGGTCGTCAGCAGCGGCATCATGGGAGCCATCCAAGCCAGCGCTGGCGGACGGTGCCGAGAATGCCCCTGGGGAAGAACAGCACCAGCAGGATGAGGGCGATGCCGACGATCAGCAGATAGGCCGAGGTGTAGCCGCTGGTGATGTCGACGACATAGTACATGAACAGCGTGCCGATCAGCGGACCGAGCGTGGTCGCAGCACCGCCGAGCAGCACCCAGAGCAGCGGTAGGATGGAATATTGCACCGAGGCGAAGGTCGAGCCGACATAACCGAACAGCAGCGCGTAGGCGGCGCCCGAAGCCGCGCAGATCGTGCCGGAGACTACGACCGCGGCGAGCTTGTTGGAAAACGTGTCGTAGCCGAGCATCTTGGTCCGCTCCTCGTTTTCGCGAATGGCGACCAGCACACGGCCATACCTGGAGCGGACGATAACGAGCGCCACCAGCAGCACGATCGAGAACAGGGCGAGCGCGCTCATGTAGCGCACGGTCGGGTCGGTGAGGCCGAGCGACGTGTCGCCCAAAACAAGCACACGCGCCGACTGCGGCACGACCAGGCCCTGATCGCCGCCGGTCCAGGCCGCGAAATAGAGGATTATGAGATAGAATACCTGCGCGAACATCATGGTGACGATCATGAAGGCAACGCCGGAAGTACGCAGCGCCAGCACCCCGATCACCAGCGCGAGAAGCGCGCCGCATGCAAGGCCGGCGGCGTAGGCGGCCGGCACGCTCCAGCCGAGATGGATGACGGCGAGGCCTGCGCCATAGAGTCCAGCCGAAAAGAACATGGCATGGCCGAGGCTGAGCAGCCCGACATAGCCGAACAGCATGTTGTAGCCGATGGCGAAAACCGCCAGCACCATGATGCGGGCGAGCAGCCCGTGGTGATATTCCGGCAGGACGAAGCTTAGGACGAAAAACAGCGCGATGACGCCCACATGCAACGCATAGGCTTTTACCGGTGAAGCCTCCTTCATCGCGATGCCGTCCCGAACAGGCCTTGCGGCCGGAACACCAGCACCATTGCAACCAGTAGCGTGGCGATGATCTTGGCCAGAGTCGGCGAGAAAAACACCGAGATGATGCCGTCCGACAAGCCGATGAGCACGGCAGCGACGACGGTGCCGCGCAGCGAGCCGAGCCCGCCGATGATGACGACGATGAAGGACAGCAGCAGCGGGTCCTGTCCCATCAGATAGTGCGCCTGGCTGATCGGCACGATCAGCACGGCGGCCACCGCCGCCAGCATGGCGCCGAGCGCGAAGACGCCGGCATAGACGCGGTCGACCGGAATGCCGAAGGCCTGCGCCGTCTCGCGGTCATATTGCGTGGCGCGCATGACGAGGCCGATTTTCGTACGCGTCAGCACGAACCACGTCGCGACCAGCAGAAGCGCCGATGCGGCGATGATCGACAGCTTGTAGCCGGAGTAGCCGAACCACGGCAAAAGGATGCGATAGCTGAAGGGCGGCTCTACCGGCCGTGCCTCCGGACCGTAGAAGGTCAGCGCCAGTTGCTGGATGATGTAGAGCATGCCGATGGTGGCGACGATGGTGGCCTCCGGATTGTAATTCAGCCGGCGCAGCACCAGCCGTTCGGAGACGAGCGCGATCAGACCGACGATCAGCGGCCCCAGCACGAGGGCGGCCAGGAAGCCGACCGCCGGATGGCCTGATATCGCCGTGGAGATAGCCCAGGCAAGCACCGCGCCGAGCATGAAGAACTCGCCATGGGCGACATTGACGACGCGCATGACGCCGAACACCAGCGACAGGCCAAGCGCCGTCAGCGCCAGCACGGCGGAGGTGACGAGGCCTTCGAGGGCGGCGAGGAGGAGGTGGGGTCCGAAGGCCATTATGCGCTGGCAGGTGCGAGAAGCACCCCCCTCTGTGGGGAGATGTCCGGCAGGACAGAGGGGGGTGGCTCGAAGCGCACTACGGCTAAAACAGCTAAGCTCACAGCGCCTGGGTCGTGTAATCCCCTTCCGGCTCATAGAGGCCGTCCTCGATCTTGGTCTTGTGGACGACGTTCAGCCGGCCGCCTTCGACCTTGGAGATGTTCTGGATGCCAAAACACTGATGGATCTTGCCGTTGAAGGTCTTCGGTCCTTGCGGATGCTCGGGGCCCTCGGCGAACTCCGTCAAGGCCTCGGTCGCCTCGACCAGCTTGGCGCGGTCTTCCGGACCCTTGTAGCCGGCATCCTCCATCGCCTTCTTGACGACATAGAGCGTTTCCCAGCAGCCGAACATGTGCGCGGCGGTGGAGACATCCTTCGGATCGCCGACGGCAGCGCCATTGTCGTCGATGCCCACGGCGGCGCGATAGGCCTTCTGCGCGGCGGAATCATTGGGCTGCGCGTAGCGCGGCGAGCCTTCCCAGAAATGGCTGCCGTCGAGGAATTCGAGGCCGGGGCTGTTGATGTCGGTGGCTTCGAGCGAATCGATGAAGCCGAACAACTGCGGCCGGTTGGAGCCATAGAACTCGCCGAGTTCCTTGACGAAGGTGAGCACCGCCGGACCGACCATGACGTGGTAGATCACCTCGGTCTCGGCTGGGATCTGCGGGAAGTATTTGGTGAAGGACGATTCCGTCGGCGGGATGGCGATCTGGGCAATGACTTCGGCGCCTTGCGCCTTCAGCGCCGGCGGAAGATAGTCGCGATGGTCGTAGCCGAAGGCGAAATCTGGGAATATCTGCGTCACCTTCTTGCCGGCATTCGCCGCGATCCAGGGCGCCATCGCCTGGATCTGGCTCTTCACGTCGGTGATGCCGGGCTGGAAGACGTAGCGGTTGAGCTTGGTCGAGGCGACGTGGTGGCCTTCGCTGACGACGAAATAGGGCATCTTGGCCTCGCCGGCAGCCGGCGCCGAGCCGATGACGACATGCGAAAACAGCGTGCCGTAGACGATGTCGGTCTTGTGCTGGGTGGCGAATTTGCCGACCACTTCGGCGCCGCGGCCGGGATCGGTGCCGTCATCCTCGATGATCACCTCGACCGGCCGGCCGTTGATGCCGCCGGCTTCATTGATCGCCTTGACCGCGGCGGCGGTGGTCCTCTCGTACCAGCGACCATAGGCGGCGCCGATGCCGGTGCGGTGGGACTGGAAGCCGATCTTTATCGGCGCCGAGCTCTGCGCCTGGCTATAACGCACGAACCCAGGCGCGACGGCAAGGCCGGCGCCTGCGGCCAACCCCTTTAGCGCCGTGCGGCGGGTGAGACCGGTTTTGGAGAGATCTAAAAACCCATTCTTGTCAGTCACGGCAGTTCCCCTTGTTTTTGAGTTTTGACCAATGGCTGTAGCGAAGCGGGCCACTCTGGTAAGAGCGCCGAAATTGCATGTGTACAAACTAAATCATCAAAGCCCTGGTGTGGCAAGCGGGCTTTCCCCAACGTTCAATCGACGCCATCGAGCCGGGCTTTTGTCTCATCCGACTGAAGGCGTGGCAAGTAACCACAGGCCGAAGACCGTATAGGCGATCATCAGCACGGTGAGCGGAAACTGGCTGAGCGCGGCGCGAGCGGGAACCGGGTGCAATCGCCAGGCGAGGCCATGGGCAACGAGCACGGCGAGCATGTGGCCGGCGATGATGACGCCGGCCTGGAGATTCCACAGCCACCATGCCGAGCCGGCGCCAGCCGCCACGCCGGCTTCGATCTGCATGCCGGCGGTGCCGAGCAGGTTCCAGCCCAGCGCAAACGGGTCGGAAAGAGCGGCGATGGCGTATTGGCCATCGACCAGCAGCGCCGTCAGGTAATGCGCGACATGGTAGGCGAGCGCGATCGGCACGATCGACCAGACCAGCAGCCCTGCGGCCTGACTGAGGGAATGCGGGCTGCCGGCAAGACGCTGGCCAAGGACAATGGCAAGGATGAACGCGGCTGCAAGCAAGACGAACGTCAGCACGAGCCCGAAGGTGCCGATGCCGATCACCGCCGTGCGGCCCGGAAACTCCAGCGGATTGAGGCCGAACAGGCCGAGCCAAAAGAAGGTTTTCGACAGGCCATCGAAGGAGACCGACGACAGCGCAAGCAGCAGGAAAGCAATGCCGCTGAGCGACAGCGGCGCGGCATCGCTGAGCGTGGCGCCCGGCCAGCACAGACTGAGCCGACCGCCTTCACTGCGCTCGACTTCATTGCGCTCAAGGAGGGCGAATCGTGCAATCATGGCGAAGAAGACGGCCAGGAACTCGCCTCGCCGGCTCCAGTCGCGGTAGCCGAACACCAGCATGGCGGCAAAACTCAGCAGCCAATAGAAACCGGCGGCCCAGGCGAGCCGCGCCGGATCGTCGGGCGCCGGGTCGATCAGCTCGAACCAGGCGAAGCCGAAGAACAGCACGACGGCCGGCCAGCAGCCAAGCCACGGAGGCGGGCGCCACGTCTGCCGCTTGCCGAACAGGCGGGAAATGACACGCCAAGGCCCGTACCATGGGTTCAGCCATGACCAGAGATTGCCGAGCAGCCCCTGCAGCAAAACCAGCCCAACCCAGAGCAGCGTCCAGATGGCCAGCGGCAGCGGGTTGGAAAGCGGATCGCGGCTGCCGAACAAGCCGGCCGCAATCAGAATTGCAAAGCCGGCAAAGGATATCAGGCTGACGATTGCCCGTGCGCCGTTGCCGAATGCGAAAAGCGGCAGACGCCGCCGCCAGAAGCGGGCGGGAAAGTCTGACGGCAGCAGCGCGAGGACGAAAAAGCTGGCGGCAACGGCAAGCGCGCCGCCGGCGACGTAGTAGCCCGTCGGCAGAAGCAGGACGTGGCCGCGATCGGAGGCATGGGCAAAGGCGGGGGTGGGCGCGAGGAGGATCAATGAAGCCGCAAAGGGTATTGCTATTGCCAACCGGCAGCGCACTACGGCGAAGGAACTCATGCTATCCAAGAGTTCCCTCGCCCCTCACACCTTGACCAGCTGCTCCACGCGGTCTTTCTCGCCAAATATACGCAAATAGCGTTCGATCTCTTTCTCGTCGCCGGTGGCCTTGGCTGGATTATCGGAGAGCTTGACCGCCGGGCGGCCATTGGCCTCGGTGACCTTGCAGACCAGCGAGATGGCGTCGAGCCGGTTGGTGTTGGTCGGCGCGCAACCTTCGAAATCATTGGTCAGGTTGGTGCCCCAGCCGAAGGACATGCGCACCTTGCCGCGGAAGTGGCGGTAGGTTTCCTCGATGGTCTCGACCTCGAGCCCGTCGGAGAAGATGAGCAGCTTTTGCCTGGGGTCCTTGCCCTTTTCACGCCACCAGGAAAGGATCTTCTCGCCGCCCTCGATCGGCGGCGCGCTGTCGGGCCGAAAGCCGGTCCAGTCGGCGACCCAGTCCGGCGCATCGCGCAGAAACGAAGCGGTGCCGAAAGCATCGGGCAGCACGATCAGCAGATTGCCGCCATAGTAGCGCTGCCAGTCCTGCAGCACCTTGTAGGGCGACTGCTTCAACTCCTTTTCGGAATTGGCGAGGGCGGCGAGCACCATCGGCAATTCATGCGCATTGGTGCCGAGCGCCTCGAGGTCGTTATCCATGGCCAAAAGCACGTTGGAGGTGCCGGTGAAAGCCTCGCCGATGCCTTCCTTCAGCGCTTCGACGCACCAGCGCTGCCACAGGAAGGAATGGCGGCGGCGCGTGCCGAAGTCCGAAATGCGGATATCCGGCAGCGCTTTCAGCCGCTCCGTCTTGGCCCACATTTTGGCCTTGGCGCGGGCATATAGCACGTCGAGCGCGAACGGACCGAGCGCCCGCATGGCGGCGCGCGAGCGCAATTCGTTGATGATGGCGAGCGCCGGGATCTCCCACAGCGTCGTGTACATCCACGGACCGCTGAAAGTGAGCTCGTACTGGCCATCGCGCTTGGAAAGCACGTATTCCGGCAGCTGGAAATTTTCAAGCCAGGCGAGGAATTCCGGTTCGAAGATCTGCTTGCGGCCATAGAAGGTATTGCCGCCGAGCCAGATCATCTCTTTCTTGGAGAAGCGCAAGGTGCGGGCATGGTCGAGCTGATCGCGCAGTTCCGCCTCGTCGATCTCATCGGCAAGGCGAACCGAAGTGGTGCGGTTGATCAGCGAGAAGGTGGTGTCGATCTCGGGATACATGCCCCAGATCATCTGCAGCATCAGCAACTTGTAGAAATCGGTGTCGAGCAGGCTGCGGACGATCGGGTCGAGCTTCCAGGTGTGGTTGTAGACGCGCCGCGCTATATCGGTCTTGGTCATGTCTCGATGCCGCCTTCACTGCTCGCTCCTAGACCGGTTCAGTTTCTGGATAGAAACGCTGAACCGCTCTAAATTTGTTTTCACGCAATTCCGAACGGAAAACCGCTGCGCACTTTTCCTGGAATTGCTTTAGCGAAATGCCTCTTAGCATTGAATTTTTGAAAGCGCCTCCCGCTTTGCGGGCTGGCCCGACAAAAAGAAAAGCCGGCGGCAAGCATACGGCTTCGGCAATCGCGGCCTCAGGAAGCGGTCTTGGGGCCGACCACTCGCAGCGCCGGGCGCTTCCGGCGGATGCCGATGCGGCCCGCCACCGGCGCATCGGCGCGGCCGTCGGCCTGTTCTTTCTCGGCAAACAGCCAGTCGATGAACAGCTGCACGATCGGTGCCGACCTCATCTCGTTGCGACAGACGACGTAGAAATCGTCGACCGCCGGCACCGACAGGCTGAACGGCGCGACAAGCAGTCCCCGGGCGAGCAGCCCGCTTGCCGTCACAGTATCGCCAAGCGCCACGCCGTGACCATGAACGGCCGCCTCACTCGCCATGCGCGCGTCGCCGAGATGGTGCCGGCGGCCGCGCTCCAGATCGAGCGCATCGGCGGCGGCCAGCCAGGTGTGCCACTCGCGGCCGTCGTCGCCATGCAGGAAGACGTGGTCGGCGAGATCGCGCACGGTGCGGATCGGACGGTTGTTGATCAGCGTCGGGCTGACCACCGGGAACAGTTCGAGACCCGACCATTTGCGCATCCAGCAATCGGTCCAGCTGCCGTCGCCATAGTGCACGCAGACGTCGATATGTGGCGCGCGGACGTCCTTGGCGTCATTGGACGGGATCAGCGTCAGCCTGATGTCCGGATATTGCGAGGTGAAGCTGCCGAGCCGCGGGATCATCCACAGCAACAGCAGCGCCGGCACGCAGGATACCGAGAGGGCGCCGGTGCTCGCCGGCCTTGTCATGCGCTGCGTGGCGGCGGCGATGCCGTCGAAGGCGGTCGACACCGCCGGCAGCAATTCGGCCCCGTGCGGCGTCAGCTTCACCCGCTGACCGGCGCGCTCGAACAGCTTGACGCCAAGCGACTGTTCGAGCGCCTTGATCTGATGACTGATGGCGCCGTGGGTGACGTTGAGCTCAGCCGCCGCCTTGGTCAGCGAGGCATGGCGCGCCGTTGCCTCGAAGGCGCGCAGCGGATTCAGGGGAGGCAGACGCTTGGCCATCGGAGCCTCAAAGGAGCACGATCCCGAAAAGTGGAACCCGGTCTCCGGATACGACCGTGCTCCACCATGTGAGATTTTCTCACAGCAAAGACCCTAACAATATCAATTGATTTTTCAAAGCAGCTGCAAGACACTTTGGGTCGAACAGCATCAAGACGTGAAATCCGCAGGCAGCCGGCAGGACGGCGACCGTCATTTGATGGCCGCTCCGCACCAGCCATGGAGGACCGACATGGGTTATGATCGCGGCAAGCTCGAAGCGTTGCGCCGCAAATATGGCGAAAGCCATGGCGGCGAGATGTTCGACCCCAAATTCCGGCGCGTCGCCGACAAGATCTTCTCCAAGAGCGGCACGCGGCTGGCGCCCTATTCCGGCATCCCGACCTTCCTCGCCGCGCCTTACCGGGAAATTGCCGCCGACAATCCTGATTTCGGCGATCTGCAGGTGGCGATGATCGGCGTGCCGATGGACCTTGGCGTGACCAACCGGCCGGGCGCCCGCTTCGGGCCAAGGGCGCTACGCGCCATCGAGCGCATCGGCCCCTACAACCACGTGCTGGAATGCGCGCCGACACACGAGCTGAAGGTGGCCGACATCGGCGACGTGCCATTCCAGAGCCGCTACCGGCTGGAAACCAGCCATGACGACATCGAGCGTCGGACGAACCAGATCGTCGATGCCGGCGTCATCCCGCTATCGGTCGGCGGCGATCATTCGATCAGCCATCCGATCCTGAAGGCTGTCGGCAAAAAAGCGCCGGTCGGCATGATCCATATCGACGCCCACTGCGACACCAGCGGCTTGTTCGACATGACCAAGTTCCACCATGGCGGGCCGTTCCGCAACGCGGTGCTGGACGGGGTGCTGGATCCGTCGCGGACCATCCAGATCGGCATCCGCGGCTCGGCCGAGTATCTGTGGGAGTTCACCTACGAATCCGGCATGACCGTCGTGCATGCCGAAGAGGTGACCGGCCTCGGCATGCCCGCCATCATCGCGAAGGCGCGCCAGATCGTCGGCGATGGCCCGACCTATGTGTCCTTCGACATCGACAGCATCGACCCGGCATTCGCGCCCGGCACCGGCACGCCGGAAGTCGGCGGGCTGACGACGCGGGAGGTGCTTGAACTGCTGCGCGGCCTGAAGGGCCTCAACATCGTCGGCGGCGACGTCGTCGAGGTGGCGCCGCAATATGACGCGACCACCAACACGGCCCATGCCGGCGCGCAGGTGCTGTTCGAGATCCTCAGCCTGATGGTCTTCAGCCCGGCGATCTCAGGCAAGGGGGCCTGACGCATTCAGACCATGATCCCGACGGCGGACACCGGTTTGTTGCTCCGCTGACCTACAGATCATGGTCCAATCAGAAGTTCCAAGGCGAGCGCCGCGCTGGAGCCGGCGGCCGCTTTCAAAACAAACAAGCTTCCAGCAGGGGAACGACAATGGCACTTCATATGAAGTTCAAATCATCCATCGCCGGCGTGCTGATGCTCGCCGGCTTTGGTCTTGCCACCCAGGCCGCCAATGCCGACGCGGTCGACGACATCACCAAGGCCGGCGCCATCAATGTCGGCATTTTCTCGGACTTTCCGCCCTTCTCCTCGGCCAGCGCCGATATGAGCATCAAGGGCTATGACATCGACGTGGCGCAGTTCATCGCTGACCAGCTCAAGGTCAAGCTCAATTTGGTCAGCGTGACCGGCCAGAACCGCATTCCGTATCTTACCGACAAGCGCGTCGATGTCCTGATGAGCGTCGGCTACTCCAAGGAGCGTGAGCAGGTGATCGATTTCGCTGCCGCCTACGCACCCTACTATATCGCCGTGATCGGCCCGGCCGCGCTGAAGGTCGAAGGCAAGGACGACCTCGCCGACAAGTCGATCGCCGTCAACCGCGGCACGCTGGAAGATACCTCCCTTACCGAGGTAGCACCCGCCTCGGCCGACATTCGCCGTTTCGACAACTACAATTCCGTCATCCAGGCCTTCATCTCGGGCCAGACCCAGCTAATGGTCGTCGGCAACGATGTCGGCGCTCAGGTGCTCGCCCGCCAGGAGGCACTGAAGCCGGAGCAGAAATTCCAGCTTCTCACCTCGCCCTCGCATATCGGCCTCAACAAGAACGAGGACCGCCTGAAGCAGGCGGTCAACGACGCGGTCGCCAAGATGCTGGCCGACGGCAAGCTGGACGAAAGCTCGAAGGCCTGGCTCAAGACGCCGCTCAATCCCGACAACCTCAAGGATTGACCTCCAGAGCGGCTCCGGTTCTCCTGGAACCGGCACCGCTCTACCGTTTGTCTTGCCGCATTTAGCCCCAAAATGCTCAAGGGTCAGGACCTATCCTCATGGGCTATAACCTGGACTTCGGCTGGCTTGCCGGTGCCGCGGGCGCGATCACGCGCGGTGCAGGCACGACGATCCTGCTGATCGTCATCACCACCCTCGCCGGGACCCTGCTTAGCATCCTCGGCGCGGCTGGGCGGCGAAACGGCCCCGTGCTGCTCAAGCGGGCCATCGCCGTCTATGTCGAGGTGATGCGCAACACGCCGTTCCTGGTGCAGCTGTTCTTCATCTTCTTCGGGCTGCCCAGCATCGGCATAAGGCTGGATCCGCTGCTGGCCGCCATGCTGGCAATGACGCTCAACATGGCGGCGTACACGATCGAGATCGTCGGCGCCGGGCTCGACGCGGTGCCGCGCGGGCAGACGGAAGCAGCACTGGCGCTTGGGCTCAGGCCACGTCAGGTGTTCGTCAAGATCGTGCTGCCGCAGGCGCTCAAGGTGATCTATCCGGCGCTGACCAGCCAGATCATCATCATGATGCTGGAGTCCGCCGTGGTGTCGCAGATCGCGGTGCGCGAACTGACCTACGAGGCCGACATGCTGCAGGCGCGCACCTTCCGCGCATTCGAGACGTATTTCGTGGTGACGATCGTTTATCTCCTTCTGTCGATGGGGCTGCGCCGGCTGCTGGTCAGCGGCGGCCGCCGCGCTCTAGGAGCCGGCGTGTCATGATCGAATTCACCTTCTGGGATATTGTCCGAAACCTTGTGCTCGCCGCGCGCTGGACGGTGCTTCTGTCGCTGGCGGCTTTCGTCGGCGGCGGCGTGGTCGGGATGCTCGTGCTGTTCTTCCGGATCGCCAAGAATAAATGGGCGCAGCGGCTTGCATCGGGATACATCGCGCTTTTTCAGGGAACGCCGCTGCTCATGCAGCTCTTCCTGATGTTCTTCGGCCTGCCGATGCTGGGCTTGCGCATCGAACCGTGGACCGCCGCAGCGCTTGGCCTCACCTTTTTCGCCAGCGCCTATCTCGCCGAGATCTGGCGCGGCGGCGTCGATGCGCTGCCGCGCGGCCAGTGGGATGCCGGCGCCAGTCTCGGCCTCCACTATCTGCAGGAACTCCGGCTGATCATCCTGCCGCAGGCGTTCTCGATCACCCGTGCGCCGACTGTCGGTTTCCTGGTGCAGCTGATCAAGTCGACCGCGCTGACCTCGATCATCGGTTTCGAGGAACTGGTCAGGACATCCAACGCGATCAACAATGCGACCTTCGAACCCTTCACCGTCTATGGGCTGGTGGCGCTGATCTTCTTCGTTATGTGTTTTCCGCTGACGCAATATGCACGCAGGCTTGAACGCGCGGCGCCCCGCTGAGCCGCACCGGTCGACCGTCGGGATTCTGCTTCAATGCCCAAAGGAGAGCGGCGGCGCGATTCTATCGCGCCGCAGCCAGCGGGCCAGAAGCAGCGCCGCCACCACCGCCAACCCCAACGACAGCCCGATCCAGATGCCGACGCCGTCGAGCCCGGAATAGAAGGCCAGCAGCACGCCGAGCGGCAGGCCGATACCCCAATAGCCGATCGCTGCATAGATCATCGGCACCTTGGTGTCGTGCAGGCCGCGCAACATGCCGGCGGCAACCGCCTGCGCGCCGTCGAAAATCTGGAACAGCGCGGCAAAGGCCAGGAACGACACGGCAAGCCCGATCACCCTGGCATTGGCCGGTTCACCAAGATCGATGAAGGCGCTGATCAGCAGTTGCGGCCACAGGATCATCACCAGCCCCATCAGCGCCATGAACGAGACGCCGATGACAAAGGCGGTCCAGCCGGCGCGGGAAACCCCTTCCGGATTGCCGGCGCCATGGGCGAGCCCGACACGCACCGTCGCCGCCTGGTTGAGGCCGAGCGGCACCATGAAGCTGATCGAGGCGATCTGGATGGCGATGGCATGCGCTGCAAGCGAGGCAGCGTCGATCAGGCCCATGAGAAGGGCTGCCGCGTTGAAGATCGTCACCTCGAAGGCGAGCAGGCCGGCGATCGGCAGGCCGAGCCGCAGCAGGCCCTTGAAGCGCGGCCAGTCGGCCCGCCAGAAGCGCCCGAACAGCTGGTAGCGGCGAAACTTCGGCTCAAGCATCACCACCGCCGCCATGCCGACGAACATCAGCGTGCTGGACAGCGTGGTGGCGAGGCCGGAGCCGGCGATGCCCATCGAAGGAGCGCCGAGATTGCCGAACATGAACACCCAGTTGAAGAAGACATTGCAGGCGACGGCAACGAAGACGATGACCAGCGCCCAACCCGGCCGCTCCAGCGCCGAGATAAACGAGCGCAGGACGATATAGCCGTAGAAGGGCAGCACCGCCCATTCGAGCCAGCGCAGATAGATGCCGGCCTGATGTGCCAGCGCCGGTTCCTGACCCATGGCCAGCAACACGGCCTCGCCGTACCAGAGAAATATCCAGATCGGGATTGAGATGAGGATCGCCAGCCACAGGCCCTGCCGCACGGTGCGGCGCAGATCGCGCACGGAATGGCGACGGCGGCCGAGTTCCGTGGCGATCATCGGCGAGGTCGCCAGCATCAGGCCGAGCCCGAAGATCAGCGGCATGAAATAGAGGTTGGCGCCGAGCGCACCGCTGGCCAGCGTGTCCGGACCCAGCCGCCCCATCATCATGACGTCGGTGGCGGTCATCGCGGTCTGGCCGAGATTGGTGAGCACCATCGGCCAGGCGAGCGCCAGCGTCGCCCTGATTTCCTGACGCCAAAGATTTTCCGGCGCGCGAGCGCCGGCTTCGATAGCAGACATTTTTCGCCTATCCGATTGCGGCGCGTCGGCAAAAAGGCCGGAAGCCGCGTCTCAGCGCGGAAAATAGCCGTGATCGGCCCGGATTCCGCATTAACAGCCCGGCTTGTCTACGAAATGGGCAGCTATGACAAGAGGCTGACTCAGAGGAAGAGTTGAGCCAGCGCGTACGGTCTCATTCCCGCTTGTTTGGAGAGAGCGCAGAAGCCGCTATGGTTGCGTCGCTGACTGACCTGAAGAGCAGGCATGATATCAGATTCCATCGAAAGGCATGCGGATGAGCGCGTTTCCCGAAATCTATCTGGTTCGGCATGGCGAGACGGAATGGAGCGCCTCCGGAAAGCACACCGGCCTGACCGACATACCGCTGACGCCTGCCGGCGAGGAGGCCGCCGGGCGGGTCGCTGAGCGGTTGCAGGGCCTTTCGTTCCAGGCTGTCTGGTCGAGCCCGTCGCAGCGCGCCTTCAAGACTTGTACGCTGGCCGGCTTCGGTTCGGCCGGCGTGAAGAAGGCCGATCTGGCGGAATGGGATTACGGCGCTTACGAGGGGCTGACCACAAAGCAGATCCTCATCGAACGCCCCGGTTGGCGTCTGTTTCGCGACGGCTGCCCTGATGGCGAGGCGGCAGAGGACGTCGGCGCAAGGGCGGATCGGATCATCGACGAGCTGCGTGGCGTCAACGGCAATGTCCTGGTGTTTTCAAGCTCTCATTTCCTGCGGGTGCTGGCTACGCGCTGGCTCGGCCTGCCGCCGCAAAATGGAGCTCTGTTCGTGCTGGATACCGCCAGCACAAGCGTACTCGGCTATGAGCACGACATTAGCGAACCAATTATCCGGCGCTGGAACCAGAGATAGCAGACGCTTTAAAGGCTTGTTCGCGTCTATCTGATTGCGTCCAGCGCCTGCCTCTGCCGGTGCATCTCCAAAAACACACGATAGTCGCGGTCGAACCGGCCGGCGGCCGCCGAATTGGGCTCTCGCGTCTTGCCGCCTTGCTGCATGGCGACGCAGGCAGCGTTCAAATCGGGAAAAAGGCCGGCGGCGGTGGCGGCGATCATGCCGGTGCCGAGCAGCACCGCCTCGTCGGCCAGCGGCTCGACCACCGTGCAGCCGGTGGCGTCGGCATAAAGCTCCATCAGCAGCGGGTTCTTGGTGTGGCCGCCGGTGACATGCAGCGTGTCGATCAGATAGCCGTTCTCGTTCAGGGCTTCCAGCACATGGCGCACGCCTAGCGCGATGCTTACGGCGGTACGCCAATAGAGCTTGCACAAGCTGTCGAAGGAGGAATCCAGCGTCAGCCCGCTGATGACGCCAACGGCATGCGGGTCGGCGAGCGGCGAGCGGTTGCCGTGGAAATCCGGAAGCACATACAGCCTTCCGGCAAGGTTCTCGCCCTCGACGGTGCGCAGTTCGGCAACGCGCCGAGCGATCCTGGCGTGCATGGCGGCATCCGGCTCACCGCCGGCGCCGTGCCAGCGGATGATGTGATCGAGCAGCGCGCCGGTGGCCGACTGGCCGCCTTCCGACAGCCAAAGGCTGGGCAGTGCTGCGCCATAATACGGGCCCCAGACGCCGGCAAAGGGTTGCGGGTCGGGCGACATCGCCATGACGCAGCTCGAGGTGCCGGCGATCAGCGCCAGATGCCGGCCGATGTTGGTTTCATCGCCGGCAAAGCCGCCGAGCACGCCGAGCGCGCCGGCGTAGGCGTCGATGACGCCGGCGCCGACCCGGCATTTTTCGGTCAGGCCAAGCTCAGCCGCAGCTTCCGCACTCAGCCGGCCGAGATCGGCGCCCACCGGGCTGGCCTTGTCAGGCAGATTGCCATGCTCGAAGAGATCGCCGAGCCCGACCGCTTCGAAGAAGTCGTGCCGCCAGCCGGTCTCTTCATGCGCCAGATAGGTCCATTTGGCGGTTAGCGTACATTGCGAGCGGGCGAGCGAACCGGTCGCCTTCCAACTGAGAAAGTCGGCTAGGTCGAATAGATAGCCGGCTTCGTTCCATGTTCCGGGCAGGTTGCGCTTCAGCCACATCAGCTTCGGCGTCTCCATTTCGGGCGACATGACGCCGCCGATATAGTCGAGCACGGCATGGCGGCTTCCGGTGCATTCATCGGCCTCGGCAATGGCGCGGTGATCGAGCCAGACGATGGTGTCCCAGCGCCTGTCGCCCGACACCGAGACGCTGAGCTGGCCACCATCCTTGCCCCGCACCACCAGCGAGCAGGTCGCGTCGAAGGAGATGCCGAGAATGTCCTCCGCTGCCATGCCGGCTTTTTCGCGGGCGGCGCGCACGGCAATGCAGACCGCCGACCAGATATCCTGCGAATCGTGCTCGGCGTGATCGGCCTTCGGCCGGTTCATGACGATCGGGTGCTCGGCGCGGCCGAGCAAGGTGCCTCCGGTGTCGAGAATGCCCGCACGGGCGCTCCCGGTGCCGACATCGACCGCGCAAACGAAACTTTTCGTCAAGGTGTTCTTGCTCTCGCTCCCAAGCCTGCAATCAGATCGGGCAATTGCAGCATGTCAGCGAATATAAAGTCCGGTTCACTCGACGCAAGCCGCGCTTTCAGTGCCGGGTTGCCGGCGTGCGAGCCGCCGGTGAAGGCAAGGACGCGCATGCCCGCCGCCCGTGCCGCCCTCACGCCGGCGGGGCTGTCCTCGACGACGAGACAATTTTGCGGGATCGCTCCCATGTTGGCGGCTGCATGGAGAAAAAGGTCCGGCGCCGGCTTGCCCCGCGCCACCATGGCGGCGCTGAACAGATGCGGCTCAAGCAGCCCGAGCAGCCCGGTGACGTCGAGCGCATAGCGGATGCGGTCCAGCGTGCCGGAGGAAGCAACGCAGCATGGCATGGCGAGCCTCGGCAGAACCTGCCCGATCCCGGGAATCGGTTTCAGCTCCTCGCGAAATTTGCGCATCAGCTCGACGCGCATCTCGCTCAGGTGCTGGTCGGTGATATCAAGTCCGAAGTCGCGGCCGAGAATTTCGCGGACGTTTTTCATGCTCTTGCCGAGGAAATGCTCATAGGCGGCGTCCTCGCTGACACTGCCGCCGGCGAGCGTGATCATGCTAAGCAGCGCCGAAACGGACAGCCCCTCGCTGTCGACCAGCACGCCGTCGCAGTCGAAAATGACCAGGTCAGGCGTCATGGGCATTGAGCCGATCTTAGAGATTGCCGGCGAGATAGCGCGTCAGTGTCGCACGCGCACCATCGGCCCAGAGCGCCTCGAGCGCATGGGTGAAGGCATCGACAAACAACGCCGAGCGGCCAACA
Organism: Mesorhizobium sp. BHscii; assembly: GCF_053848065.1. Classification (NCBI taxonomy): domain Bacteria; kingdom Pseudomonadati; phylum Pseudomonadota; class Alphaproteobacteria; order Hyphomicrobiales; family Phyllobacteriaceae; genus Mesorhizobium; species Mesorhizobium sp. BHscii. The sequence continues at coordinate 117,269 of NZ_JBSPKW010000007.1, forward strand.
TCGCCATAGATGTCTTCCATGGCAAGCCAGGCGGCAGGGGTATCCTTTGCCGCCCTGGCGGTCGTCTGCAGCCGGTCCCAGCTCGGATCATTGGGTTGGATGACGACGCCGCTATCTGTGGTGCCGAAGCAGTAGCGGCACCACAGCGCCGATTCCAGCGCCAGGCCGGCGACGCCCTTGCCGGCCTTCAACCGGTCGGCGATGGTCGGGATGATGAATTTCGGCTGCCGGTTGGAGCCGTCGAGGCAGAGCCTGCGGATGGTGTCGCCGATCTTCGGATTGGAGAAGCGGTGCTCAATGAGTTGATAATAGTCTTCCAGCACGGTGTCCGGCACCGGCGGCACGGTCGGGATGATCTCGTCATGCTCCAGCCTGTCGAGAAAGCCGCGCACCAGCGGCTCCTGCATTGCCTCGTGGACGAAATGGATGTCCATCAGCCCGGCCGGATAGGCGATGGTCGCATGACCGCCATTGAGGATGCGGATCTTCATCAACTCGTAGGGCGCGACATCACTGACGAACTGTACGCCGACCTTTTCCAGCGGCGGGCGGCCGTTGGTGAAACGATCCTCGAGCACCCATTGCCTGAACGGTTCGCAGAATACCGGCCAGTTGTCGTCGAGCCCGAATTCGCTCGAGAGAATGCCACGCTCGCGGTCAGTGGTGGCCGGCGTGATGCGATCGACCATGCCGTTGGGAAAGGCAACGTTATCGCTCACCCAGGTCGCCAGATTCTCGTCAATCAGCCGGGCGAGGCCGATGACGCCATCAGCGGTGACATGGCCGTTGTGAGGGATGTTGTCGCAGGACATGATTGTGAAGGGCACGATGCCGTCGTCGCGGCGGCGCATCAGCCCGGCAAGAATGATGCCGAAGACAGTTTTCGGCGTTGCTTCCGGCTGCGCATCGGCGACGATGTCGGGATGGGTCGGGTTGAACACGCCCGACGCCGGGTCGATGAAGTAGCCACCCTCGGTGATGGTCAGTGAAACGATCCTTATCGCCGGATCGGCAAGCCGTTCTATGATCGCGGCCGCGGCGCCCGGCATCAGGAAGTCGATCATGACACCGGTGACGCGGACGCTCATGTGGCCAGCATCCTGCTCGACCACGGTGGTCAGCCAGTCCTGTTCCTGCAACTTGCCGCGGCCGACCTTTTCGCCCTCGAAGACGCCGGCGCCGACAATTGCCCAGTCGTGGCCGAGGCCCGCATTGAACAGGTCGTCGAGATAGACGGCCTGATGCGAGCGATGGAAGTTGCCGACCCCGAAATGGACGATACCGGCCTTGAGCGCCGCGCGATCATATTTCGGGCCGGCGACCTCAGGCGGAAGCTTGGCGAGGATGGAAGAAGAGAGTTTCACGGTCATCTGCTTTACCCTTTAGCGGGACGGCTCTTCCCCCCGGTGGAGGAGACGGGGAGAAGAGCGCCTTCGCCCCCTCAACTCATCCACTGGCCGCCATCGACATTGTAGGTCTGGGCGACGATGTATTCGGCGTCGTCGCTGGCCAGGAACACCGCCATGCCGGTGAGGTCTTGCGCAGTGCCCATGCGGCCATAGGGCACGGCTTCGCCGACCAGCCTCTTCTTCTCGCCCTTCGGCCGGTTCTCGTATTTGGCGAACAGGGCATCGACATGGTCCCAGTGCTCGCCGTCGACGACGCCCGGCGCGATGGCGTTGACGTTGATGCGGTGCTTGATCAGGTCGAGTCCCGCCGACTGAGTGAGCGAGATAACGGCGGCCTTGGTAGCGCAATAGACGCCGACCAGCGCCTCGCCGCGGCGCCCGGCCTGGCTCGCCATGTTGATGATCTTGCCGCCCCGACCAGCCGCGATCATCGAGCGGGCGGCGGCCTGCAGCATGAACAGCGTGCCGGCGACATTGACGGAAAACAATCTGTCGTAGCTCGCCTTGGTGATCTCGACGATCGGCGCCAGGTCGAACAGAGCGGCGTTGTTGATCAGAATATCCAGCCGGTCGGCCCTTGTCTCGACCGCCTTGACCGCCGCCTCGATCGAAGCGAGGTCGGTGACGTCCAGTTTCACGGCGTAAGCGTTGCCGCCGATCTCCGAAGCGGTCTTTTCGGCGGCTTCGAGATTGATGTCGCCGATGGCGACCATGGCGCCCTCGCGGACATAGGCTTCGGCGAACGCCCTGCCGATGCCGCGCGCCGACCCGGTGATCAGCGCCGATTTACCCTTCAGCCTCATTGCATCATCGCCTTTCCATCGGCGCCGAAGCGGTGCAGCTTGGTCTTGTCCGGCGTCAGATAGATCGTGTCGCCGTGATGGGCGGCCAGTTCGCCGTCGGCGCGCACCGTCAGCGGTCCGACACCGTCGGCCTGCACGTGCAAAAACGTGTCGGAGCCGAGATGCTCGGCGACGCCGACCGTGGCTTTCCATTCGCCTGAAGTCTTCGAGATGTTCATATGCTCGGGACGGATGCCGACGGTCTTGGCGCCATGTTTGGCCGCCGGCGCGCCTTCGATCAGGTTCATCTTGGGCGAACCGATGAAGCCGGCGACGAACAGGTTCTTCGGCGTCTTGTAGAGCTCCATCGGCGAGCCGACCTGTTCGATGTTGCCGGCATTGAGCACGACGATCTTGTCGGCCATGGTCATCGCCTCGACCTGGTCGTGGGTGACGTAGATCATCGTCGTCTTGAGCTGATGATGCAGTTCGCTGATCTCCAGCCGCATGGTGCCGCGCAGTGCTGCGTCGAGGTTGGACAAAGGTTCGTCGAACAGGAAAGCCGATGGCTGCCGTACGATGGCGCGGCCGATGGCGACGCGCTGGCGCTGACCGCCGGAGAGTTGGCCGGGGCGGCGATCGAGATAGTTGGTGAGGTTCAGGATGCGCGCCGCATCCTTCACCTTCCTGTCGATAGTGGTCTGGTCCTCCCCCGCCATCTTCAGCGGGAAGGCAATGTTCTTGGCCACCGTCATGTGCGGGTAGAGCGCATAGGACTGAAACACCATGGCCAGTTTGCGCTTGGCCGGCGCCTCGCCGGTGACGTCGCGGCCATCGATGTTGATGGTGCCGGCGGTGGTGTCCTCCAGCCCGGCGATCAGCCGCAGCAGCGTGGACTTGCCGCAGCCCGACGGGCCGACGAAGACGACGAACTCGCCGTTCTCGATGACAAGGTCGATGCCCGGAATGATCACCGTCGACCCGAACGACTTGGAGACGTGCTTGAGCGTGATGTTTCCCATGGTTTCCTCCCCGAGGGGTTATTGTCCGTCGTTCATCGCTTGCGGCGGTGCTACTTCACGGCGCCAAATGTCAGGCCGCGCACCAGCTGCTTCTGGCTGAACCAACCCATGATCAGGATCGGCGCGATCGCCAGGGTCGAGGCGGCCGAAAGCTTGGCCCAGAACAACCCTTGAGGGCTTGAGAAGGAACTGATGAAGGCGGTGAGCGGGGCGGCCTCGGTGGTGGTCAGCCGGATTGTCCAGAACGCCTCGTTCCATGCCAGGATGATGTTGAGCAGCATCGTCGAGGCGATGCCCGGCACCGCCATCGGCGTCAGCACATAGACGATCTCGTTCCAGAGCGATGCGCCGTCCATGCGCGCCGCTTCCAGGATCTCGCCCGGGATTTCGCGAAAATAGGTGTAGAGCATCCACACCACGATCGGCAGATTGATCAGCATCAGCATGATCATCAGGCCGACGCGGCTGTCGAGCAATCCGGTGTCGCGGAAGATCAGGTAGATCGGGAACAGCACGGCAACCGCCGGCATCATCTTGGTGGAAAGCATCCACATCAGGATGTCCTTGGTCCACTTGCCTGGCGAGAACGCCATCGACCAGGCCGCCGGTATGGCGACGAGCAAGGCCAGGATGGTCGAGCCGACCGACAGGAACACCGAGTTGAGGAAGAACTTGAAGTAGCCGCTCTGCGCCTCGACCGCGGTATAGCTCTCCGTGGTTCCCGACGGAAACAGGTTGAAGCCCTGGATGGCCTCCTGCTCCGACTTGAACGAGGTGATGATCGTATAGAGGATCGGGAAGAAGATCAGCAAGGCGACGATCCAGGCGGCCGCGGTCGCAATCGTCTTGTGTTGGGTGCTGACTGCACGTGCCATCGTTTCCTCCCTTATTTGTCCAGGTTCTTGCCGACCGCGCGCATGGCGAAGAAGGCGACGATGTTGGCGAGAATGACCGCGAGGATGCCGCCGGCGGATGCCTGGCCGATTTTGAACTCCAGCAACGCCTTCTGGTAGACGAGGAAGGGCAGGTTGGTGGAGGCGTAGCCCGGGCCGCCATTGGTGGTGACGAGGATCTCGGCATAGACCGACAGAAGGAAGATCGTCTGGATCAGGATGACGACGGTGATGGCGCGCGACATATGCGGCAGCGTCAAATAGATGAAGCGGCTGATGAAGCCGGCCCCGTCCATCTCGGCGGCTTCCTTCTGCTCGCCGTCGAGCGACTGCAGGGACGTCAAGAGGATCAATGTCGCAAACGGCAGCCACTGCCAGGCGACGATGATGATGATCGCTAGCATGGGATACTGCCCAAACCAGTCGATCGGTTGCCCGCCGAAGAAGCGCGCAATGTCGGCAAAGACGCCGTATTGCGGATGCATGATCATGTTCTTCCAGACCAGTGCGGCCACGGGCGGCATGACGAAAAACGGCGAGATGACGAGGATGCGGACGATGCCCTGTCCCCACATCGGCTGATCGATCAGCAGCGCCAGCAGGATGCCGCCGATCACCGTGATCAAAAGCACGCTGGCCACGAGGATTAGCGTGTTGAGGATCGACTGCAGGAATGCCGGATTGGAATAGAAAAGGGCGTAGTTCGAGAAGCCGACGAACCCGTCGCGGATCGGATTGAGCGGGTTGTACTGCTGGAAGGAGAACCACAGGGTGAATGCCAGCGGAACGATCATCCAGACGAACAGCAGCACCACGGATGGCGCCATCATGAAGCGGGCAAGCGAACGGGTCTGCTGAGTAGCCATGACGGTCACCCTTCGAGGTCAGCTAAATTCAGAGGCGTGCCAATTTTCAGAGTTTGAAGGTGGCCGCCCGAACTGGGATTCGGGCGGCCCCCTGCTGGTCAAGGTGGGGCCGGCCATGATGGGCAGCCGGGCGTTCGGCACCGGGAGGAGCCTACTGGATATAACCACCCTCGGTCATCGTCGCGGTGGCAGCATCCTGGGCCTGCTTCAAGGCGTCGTCGACGCTGGTCTGGCCGGCGAGTGCGGCCGAAAAGAGCTGGCCGACGGTGGTGCCAAGGCCCTGGAACTCAGGGATGGCGACGAACTGGACACCAACATAAGGTACTGGCTTGACGGTCGGATGCGTCGGATCGGCGGCGTTGATCGAGTCCAGCGTCATCTTGGCGAAGGGCGCCGCCTTCTGGTATTCGGGGTTGGCGTAGAGCGAGGAGCGCGTTCCGGGCGGAACATTGGCCCAGCCTTCCTTCGATGCGACGAGCTCGAGATAGTCCTTGCTGGTTGCCCAGGACACGAACTTCTGAGCCGCGTCAGCCTTCTGCGTGCCGGCGGGAATGGCCAGCGACCAGGCCCACAGCCAGTTGCCGCGCTTGCCCAAGCCATTGTCGGGCGCCAGCGCATAGCCGACCTTATCGGCGACCGTGGAGTTCTTCGGGTCTGAGACGAAGGACGCAGCGACGGTGGCGTCTATCCACATGCCGCACTTGCCCTGCTGGAACAGCGCCAGGTTTTCGTTGAAGCCGTTCGAAGATGCGCCCTCGGGGCCATTGGCCTTCATCAGGTCGACATAGAACTGCAGCGTGTTCTTCCACTCGGGCTGGTCGAATTGCGGCTTCCAGTTCTCATCGAACCAGCGTGCGCCGAAGGAGTTCGACATGGCGGTCAGGAAGGCCATGTTCTCGCCCCAGCCGGCCTTGCCCCGCAAGCAGACGCCGTTCACGCCGTTGGCGCGATCGGTCATCTTCTCGGCGGCCTGCTTGATGAAGTCCCAGGTCGGCGCGTCGGGCATGGTCAGCCCGGCCTTCTCCATCAGGTCCTTGCGGTACATGACGAAGGAGCTTTCGCCGTAGAACGGTGCCGCATAAAGCTTGCCGTCGACCGACAGGCCGTTGGCGATGGCCGGGATGATGTCCTTGACGTCATAGTCGTCGCCGAGTTTGTCGAGCGGCAGCAGCCAACTCTGCTTGGCCCAGATCGGAACTTCGTAGGTGCCGATGGTCATCACGTCGTACTGGCCGCCCTTGGTGGCGATGTCGGTGGTGACGCGCTCGCGCAGCACGTTCTCCTCGAGCGTGACCCACTGGAGCTGGATATCGGGGTTCTTGGCGGTGAAGTCGTCGGTCAGCGTCTGCATGCGGACCATATCGCCATTGTTGACGGTGGCGATGGTGATGGATTCGGCATGCGCGGCGAACGCAAGGGTGCTGGCCGACAACAGACCCAGGGTGAGCGTGCGAAGTTTCATCAAATTCCTCCCATAGACCAAGCTGAGCATTTGCCTTGGCTGTGAGCAATTACTCATTCTGCATGATTTATGTCAAGCCGGATTCGTTGCTGCAGCGCAGCACGAAAGCTCGTGCGGCATCCGGTTCGAGACGCGTTGGGGGGTATTTGAAGAACAGTGGGATGGCTATCGGCGCACGCGAAATGCCGGATTTCCCACTTGATTGGACAAATTGCCGACCTACTGGCCGGCAATCTCAGCCAGGATCCATTCGCGAAAAGCGCGGATCTTCGGCACGTTGCGCCGCGCCTGGGGATAGACCAGCCAGTAGGCGTGGCCGTCGTCGCCGACCAAATCGAAAGGCTGGATCAGGCGGCCATCGGCAAGCTCGGCCTTGAAGAGAGCGGCCGTCACGATCGCCACGCCCTGCCCGGCAATCGCGGCGTTTGCCTCATAGGCCTGCGCCCCCATGCTGGAGCCGGGGCGCTTGGCCAGTTCCTCGACCGGCAGGCCGGCGGCGATAAACCAGTCCCGCCACCAGATGTCGCCGGGATCGAGGATCGGCAGGCGCAACAGGTCGGCCGGCTCCTTCACCCCGCCGATGGTCGCCGCGAGTTTCGGGCTCAGCATCGGCGTGAAGTCCGCATTGAAAAGCTTGTGCACCTCCACGCCCGGCCAGTTTCCGCCGCCCGAACGGATGGCGATGTCGATGTCCTCGCGGGCGAAATCGACGAGGCGGTTCGATGTATCGAGACGCACCGCCAGCGACGGATGCGCGACCTGGAACGAGCCGAGATGCTGCGCCAGCCAGTTCGAGGCAAAGGTCAGCAGCGTCGAGACGCAGAGCATCCCATCGGCGCCGCTGCGCGCCGCGGCATAGGCTCCACCCAACAGGGCGAACGCCTCGCTGACCGCAGGCGCCATGCGTTGCCCGGCCTCGGTCAACACGATCTGCCTTGGCCGGCGCAGGAACAAAGGCGCGCCGACGCGCTCCTCCAGAAGCTTGATCTGATAGCTCGCCGCCGCCTGCGTCATGCCGAGCTCGCCGGCTGCCTTGGTGAAGGAAAGATGCCGCGCCACCGCCTCGAACACCCGGATCGCCTGAAGCGGAGGGAGCTGGGAGACCTGCCGTGACTTGAGTTCAGGCATAAGCCCTCCTTATGGGCCGTGATCGACGTTTGATTGGCAGCAAGGCCCGATCCAGCCGATATTTGAGGTCGACGATCACTCTCGTCCAGAAATAAAAAAGGCTGACGATCATGACCACGGTACAAGAAAAGCTATTTCTGACGCCAGGCCGAGGCTGGTTTTTGCGGCTGGCGCGGAGATTGGCACGGCACGGACCCAGGAAACGGGCCTATCTCGACACCAGGGAATTGCCGCCGCATCTACAGCGCGACATGGGTTTTCTTGACGGCAACGATCCTTACGGCCGGCGCAAATAGCCTTGCTGGACTTATCGCAAATCAGCTGGTGGCCAGCAAGGCGGCGGCGGTCCGCTCGTCGGTGATGAGACCGTTGACCAGCCGCCGGTTTACAGCCGCAAGGATGCCCGGCAGTTTCCGCTCGCCCATGGCGAGCGCGATCACCAGCGATTTTTCACGCGACGGCAAAGATGCCGAGGACACTCTGTCATTAGTGATGCCCTCGATCATCCGGCCTTCGCGATCGAACACCCAGCCGACGATCTCAGCGACGCCGCCCGCTTTTTGCAGCGCCTTCAGTTCACTATCCGAAATGAAGCCGTCCTCGTAAAGCGGCGCCTTGGGGCCGAGATCGCCGATGCCGACGAAGGTGACGTCGGCCTCCGCGGCAAGTGCCAGCGTCGGTTGGATCATCGGTTGGCTGAGCAGCATCTCGCGCTCCTCCGGCGAGGAGGCGATGACCGGCAACGGCATTGGGAAGGAGCGCGCCTTGACCCTGTCGGCCATGGTGAAGATGACGTTGTAGAAAGCGGCCGAACCGTCGGGCGAGATGTTACCAGTCAGCGACACCACCTTGTGCTGCGGACATTCCATCGGCGGCAGCTGCTCGATCGCCGCCTTCAGCGTGCGGCCGGTGCCGATCGCCATGACGATCGGCGTCGGCGAGCGCAACCGTCTTTCGATTTCGGCAGCCGCCGCCACGGCGACGCCGATAGTGGAGGAGGAAGCGGGATCGCTCGGCACCACCTCGACCAGATCGAGCGCGAAGCGCGATTTCAGCCGGGCCGCGAGGTCGAGGCAATTGGCGATGGGGTGGTCGACACGGACCTTGATAAGCCCTTCCGACACCGCCAGCGACACCAGCCGCTGCGCCGTCTGTCGTGAGATGCCGAGCGTCGAGGCGATCTGGTCTTGCGTGTTACCTGCGACATAATAGAGCCAGCCGGCGCGCGCCGCGTCGTCCAGCCTGTTGCTGCCGCTGTCCTGCCGGGAATTCAACTTGCTGCCTCCCTGCCCCCGAGCATCGAGACGGGAGCGCCTTACTTTTACGGGGGAATGAGCTTGTGCGCAATTGCCTATCGGCAGAGCAATTGCTTAGGTAACCACTCGATGTACCTGTGCTGTTTCGAGTGGGTGAATTTAGGCGAGCAATTTTTGATGTCCCGCAATGTTGGTGCAGTCAGGCGCGGCGGTTTATCTCCCGACGCAAACCCTTTAAGGGATTCGGACAAAGGAGCCTCGCATGACGCCGAAAGCGGTTTTCTGGGACATGGACGGCACGCTGGTCGACAGCGAGCCATTGCACGAGGCGGCGCTGATTGCGGCGCTGCACAGCGTCGGCATCGCCGCGCCGCCCGACCTGCATGAGCGGGTGCTCGGCATTGCCGCATGGCCGGTCTACGAAATGCTGCGCGACGAGTTCGGGCTCGACCTGCCCTTCGATGACTGGATCGTGCGTAAATACGACCACTATCTGCCGATGGCCGAGACGCTGAAGCCGCGCCCCGGCGCGATCGAGATCTTCAACGAGCTGCGCGCGCTTGGCGTGGCGCAAGCGGTGGTGTCCAATTCCGACCGGCTGGTCGTCGACGCCAATCTGCGCATGGTCGGTCTTTTCTATCCCGGCATGAAGACGGTCAGCCGCAACGACGTGCGCGAAGGCAAGCCGCATGCCGAGCCGTTCCTGCGCGCCGCATGGCTGGCCGATGTCGATCCGGCGGATGCCGTGGCCGTCGACGACAGCGTGACCGGCGTCACGGCGGGATTGGCGGCGGGGATGAGGACGATCTTCTGGCCGGAAATGCCTATGGAAGGGCCACCCGGCGCGATCGTCATCAACAGCGCCGACGAGTTGCGGGCTGAGCTGGGCCTTTAAGCATCAGTTCCGGTAAACCGGCTCCTGCTCGTCGAGGATCGCCTTCAATTCGGAAAGGTGCCGCTCGGCCTGGCCGGGATAATCTTCCTGCTCCGTTGCTGCCTTCTCCGCGATTTCGTCCGACAGGACCCGCAGCGGTCGGCCGGTCCACAGCGCCTTGATGTAGGTCTCGGCGGCGCGTTCGAAATAGAACATGCGGTTGAAGGTGTCGGCGACGCTATCTCCGATGACCAGCACGCCATGGTTGCCCATGACCATTACCTTGACCTTCGGATCGGTAAGCAGCTGTGAGCAGCGTTCGCCCTCTTCCTCGAAGGCGAGCCCGCCATAATGGCCATCGACGACGTGACGGTTGAAGAAGATCGCCGAGTTCTGGTCGATCGGCGGCAACGTCGAGTCGGCGAGCGAAGCGAGCACCGTGGCATGGATCGAGTGCACATGCATGACGCAGCGCGCATGACGCACATTACGATGGATGGCGCCATGCAGGCCCCATGCCGTCGGGTCGGGTGCATTCGGGCCGGAGAGCGTATCGGGATCGTTGGCGTCGATCAGCAGCAGGTCGCTCGCCTTGATGCGTGAGAAATGCACCTGGTTGGGATTCATCAGGAATTGCGAGCCGTCATCGTTAACGGCCAGCGAGAAATGATTGGCCACGGCTTCATGCATGTTGAGCCGCGCCGTCCAGCGGAAGGCGCAAGCCAGATCGACGCGCTCCTCGTAGAAGGGCAGGTTGGTCAGCATTTCCTTCTGCAAGCGGGCGATGCTCATCGAAAACCTCCGTGAAAGAAACAAGGATGCCGCGCGCCGCGGATGCGCGCAACCGGTTTCGTTTGGTGCAGACGAGCGCTTTGCCTCACGCCGCAGTGCTTCTGGCGGCACCGACGCGCAGCCCGCCATGCTCGATTATGAAATCGATCACTTCCTGCAGCCCCTTGCCGCGCGACAGATCGGTGAAGCCGAACGGCCGCTTGCCGCGCATGCGGGCGGCATCGCTCTCCATGACATCGAGATTGACGTTCACATAAGGGGCGAGATCGCTTTTGTTGATGACCAGGAAATCGGACCGGGTGATCGCCGGCCCGCCCTTGCGCGGGATTTCCTCGCCTTGGCAGACGGAGATGACGTAGAGCGTCAGATCAGCGAGGTCGGGGGAAAACGTGGCGGCAAGATTGTCGCCGCCCGATTCGATGAAGACGATATCGAGATCCGGGAATTTTTTTGTCATCTCGGCGATCGCCTGCAGATTGATCGAGGCGTCCTCGCGGATGGCGGTGTGCGGGCAGCCGCCGGTTTCGACGCCCATGATGCGATCCTCGGGCAGCGCCTGAAGCCGGGCCAGCATCATGGCATCTTCCTTGGTATAGATATCGTTGGTGACCACGGCGATGGAGAACTCGTCGCGCAGCGCCTTGCAGAGCTTTTCGGTGAGCGTCGTCTTGCCGGAGCCGACGGGGCCGCCGATGCCGATGCGAAGAGGACCATTGGCTTGTGTCATCTAGCGAACTCCGTGATGGCAAGGACGGCGAAGCCGAGCCCGATCAAAAGGCACAGCGGCGAATAATAGCTGACATCGAGCCGGGCGAAGGGCTGTTCGGGCGCCAGCCGGCGCCACCACGGTGTAAAGCCGGCAATGCCGCGCGTCAGGAAGACCAGCGCGATGAGCAGCGCTGTCGCGGCGAGCCCAGCCTTAGGAAAGGGCGTGGCAAAGACGCCTTCGAGCGCCATCGGCCACAGTGTCGCCAGGCCGAGACAGGCAGCAACGGCAAAGCTGGCGAAGGGCGCTGGCATTTCGTCGACGCCACGGAAGCCGACCACCGCGCGGGCGCAGGAGGCAGCGTCCCTGCCCGGCCAGATCCCGCCAATACCCCAATAGACATGCAGTGCGGTGATCAGCAGCAGGACCAGCGAGAGGGCGAAAGCGAGGACGATCATGAGCGGAACAGCCGCGAATATTGCGTCTCGTGCTTCATCGCCATGACGTCCGAGACGAAACCGCAGCCGCCGAGATCATCCAGCGTCGAGCCGGCAGCACGGGCGGCGACGCCAAGCGCCAGCGGTTCGAAGCCGGCGAGCAGCGCGGTGGCGCCGGTCTGGCCGACGACGCCGAGCCGGATCGCGGCCTGGACGAGGTTGGAGAAGAAGGTCTGCAGGAAGGCGGCTAGCGCGTCCTGCAGGGCAATGGCGTTGCCGCCAGAAACGGCGCCGACGGCGACGCAATAGGCGCACTCGGCCGGCAGACGGTCCAGCACCTGACACGGCCAGGCCGATGCCGCCTTCAGGAAGGCGGCACCCTGCAGCATGGTCTCGGCATGGCGCTCGCGCGAGCCGGCCAATGCCTCGGCAAGTGCCGCGATCTCATCGAGATCGCCGCCCTCGCGGGCGCGCCGCCAGCTTTCGGCAAACAGCACGGCATCGTTCCAGCCCGAACCAAGCTCGACCAGTGTCTCCAGCCACGCGGCGAGGTCTTTGCTATTGGCAACCAGCCCGGCATGCACGGCTTGCTCGAGACCATGGCTGTAGGAAAAACCGCCGACCGGGAAGGCAGGCGACAGCCAGGCCATCAGCCGCAACAAAGCGACGTTGGAAGGCTGGTCAGTCATGGTCGTGCGAGTGGCTGTGGGAATGCGACTCGCCATGGGCGTGGGAATGCGCTTCAGCATGGCTGTGCGCATGCGCCTCGGCATGAGCATGGCCATGGCCGCCATGCCCGGAATAGGCGCCGCGCACCGGCTTGAACGGCTCGGAAACGTCGCTCACCGTGGCGCCCAGGCCTTCCAGCATCGTCTTGATGACGTGATCGCGCAGGATCAGGATTCGTTCCGCCTCTATGGCGGCGGCAAGATGGCGGTTGCCGATATGCCAGGCGAGTTCGGTGAGATGAACCGGGCTTAACGCACGGATATCGTAGAGCGGTTCCTCGGCCGCAATGATCTCGATTTGGCGGCCATCCTCCAGCACCAGCCGGTCGCCATCGTTCAAGGTAACCGGCTCGGGCAGGTCGACCAGCACCTTGTCGCTACGGGTCGTTTCGATGGAGCGGCGGCGCAGATGCCGCTCGTCATGGGCCAGCACGGCACGATCATATGGGGTGACCGGTCCCGCCTCGCCGGCGGCGAGCACCGAGACGGCACGCGGGAATTTGGTGAAATCTGTGCGGATGTCGAGCTTCATGTAAAAATTGCCTTTCCAAAAAGCCTAGACCATCCCGAACATCGGCCTAATGCCGGCGCATGCCCCGAATTCAAGTTTCTACAGCGTCCTTTGCGCGTCCGAAAGGACCCGCTGTGGTCAGACGATCGTGTCGAAGAGCTGCGGGATGACGCGTGACGATGCGGATGTGCGGGAAGATGTCGTGGGCTTAAGGGAGTTTCTGGTCCATAGCCCGGTGCGGCACGTTCTGCGTCAGCTATAGCGCCGATGGATCAGAACAAAAAGTACCTCTGCGCCATCGGCAGCACGGTGGCCGGTTCGCAGGTGAGCAATTCGCCGTCGGCGCGGACCTCGTAGGTTTCAGGGTCGACTTCGACATGCGGGGTGGCGTCGTTGAGCACCATCGAATGCTTGCCGATGCCGCCGCGGGTGTTCTCGACGGCGACCATCTGCTTGTCGACGCCGAGCCGGCCGCGCAGGCCGGCATCGAGCGCCGCCCTGGAAACGAAGGTCACCGACGAATTGGTCATCGCCTTGCCATAGGCGCCGAACATCGGCCGGTAGTGCATCGGCTGCGGTGTCGGGATCGAGGCGTTGGGATCGCCCATCGGGGCGGCGGCGATCATGCCGCCGACCAGCACCATATCCGGCTTGACGCCGAAGAAAGCCGGGTTCCACAGCACCAGATCGGCGCGCTTGCCGACCGCCACCGAGCCGATCTCGTTCGACAGGCCGTGCGCGATGGCCGGGTTGATCGTGTATTTGGCGATGTAGCGGCGGACGCGGAAATTGTCGTTGCCGCCGGTCTCCTGCGGCAGCGAACCGCGCTGGCGCTTCATCTTGTCGGCGGTCTGCCAAGTGCGGATCGCCACTTCGCCGACGCGGCCCATGGCCTGGCTGTCCGACGAGATGATCGAGAAGGCGCCGATGTCGTGCAAAATGTCTTCGGCGGCGATGGTCTCCTTGCGGATGCGGCTTTCGGCAAAGGCGATGTCTTCGGGGATCGACGGCGACAGATGGTGGCAGACCATCAGCATGTCGAGATGCTCGGCCAGCGTGTTGACGGTGTAGGGCCGGGTCGGATTGGTCGAGGACGGGATCACGTTGGGCAGCCCGCAAACCTTGATGATATCGGGCGCATGGCCGCCGCCGGCGCCTTCGGTGTGGAAGGCGTGGATGGTGCGGCCCTTGATCGCCGCCACCGTGTTTTCGACAAAGCCGGATTCGTTCAGCGTGTCGGTGTGGATCATCACCTGCACGTCGTAGTCGTCGGCGACCGACAGGCAGCAGTCGATTGCCGCGGGCGTCGTGCCCCAGTCCTCGTGCAACTTCAGCGAGCAGGCACCGCCCAGCACCATCTCTTCAAGCGCGGCCGGCAAGGACGCGTTGCCCTTGCCCGACAGGCCTATGTTCATCGGAAAGGCGTCGAAGGACTGGATCATGCGCGCCAGATGCCACGGCCCAGGCGTGCACGTAGTCGCCAGCGTGCCATGCGCCGGTCCGGTGCCGCCGCCGAGCATGGTGGTGATGCCTGACATCAGCGCCTCCTCGATCTGCTGCGGGCAGATGAAGTGGATATGCGCGTCGAAGCCGCCGGCGGTGAGGATCTTGCCTTCGCCGGCGATGATCTCGGTGCCGGGACCGATGATGATGGTCACACCATTTTGCATGTCCGGATTGCCGGCCTTGCCGATCGCGGCGATGCGTCCGTCCTTGAGGCCGATATCGGCCTTGAAGACGCCGTCCGACGCATCGACGACCAGCGCATTGGTGATGACAGTGTCGACCGCGCCTTGCGCGCGGGATACCTGGCTCTGGCCCATGCCGTCGCGGATGACCTTGCCGCCGCCGAATTTCACCTCTTCGCCATGAAGGGTGAAATCCTTCTCGACCTCGATGAACAGCTCGGTATCGGCAAGCCGCACCTTGTCGCCGACGGTCGGGCCGTACATCTGCGCATAGGCGGCGCGGGTGATTCTAGCCATCAGCAATTGCTCCCGAAATACATCCCAATACAGCCGGTCGAAGCCCGGCCGCACATTGTCGCCATCCTATGGTCACGTAATGACCCGCTGAGCGACACCTTCCGATCCCATTTAACGTTTGAGGTGGCCGGGTCACCCCAAAACGACCGTTCGCCAATCGATGGAAAGGAAGATCCATGCGCAAAACGATAAGTCTCGCAGCCGCCGCCACCCTCCTGCTCGCGACCGCTGCCAGCGCCCAGCAACAGCCGGCGCCGCAACCCAGCGAGCCGCCGGCTTCGCCCGCTCCCGCGGCGCCCGGCGCTCAGCCGAAAGCGCCGGCGATTCAGACCGTGAACGTCGTCGACATCGAGGAACTGCCCAAGGAAACGCAGACGAAGGTCAACGAAGTGATCGCCAAGCGCGGCGAGGACGGCCTGCAGAAATTGCGCAGCTCGATTGACGCGACGCCCCAGGTCAAATCCGCGCTCGAAGCCAAGGGACTCACCTCGGCGCAAGTGATCGCCGCCAGCATGGACACCAATGGCGCGCTGACCTTGATCACCAAGAAAGCGAGCTGACGATACGCTGTGGCGGGCCGGCACGAGGCCGGCCTGCCGCATCGGGGAGGGAACCTTCGCAGGGCAGAATACGTTTCGACTTTTTGGCGTAGAAGCGAGTCTCGAAAGAGGCTCTGAGAGCGAGCGATGGCGATCACCACCTTCCCCGACACCAGATGGCTGCATATGATTGCCGCCACTGCGTTTCTCGCGGCGAGCGTTCCCCAGGCCGCGCTGAATGCACAGGGTCTGGAAGCCCCGGATACGGTCAACAAGATCATCGGCTCGGAGGTTGGCCAGGAAGAGACCAACACGGCTGTGGAAGCCGGCAAAGTCGCCACGGCGATCGACCGGACGCGTGAAAACATCGGTACGGTGCGCAAAACATCCAAGCTCGACAAAGTCGATATCGTGTTCCTCACCGACGCCGCGCGCACGGAAGGCGGTCTGCCGCCGGCGATAGAAAGCAAGGTCGAACAGCACCAGGACGACATTGCGGAACTGCGCGAGGAGATCGAGGCGAACGCATTGCTGTTCAACGCCATCGACTCTCGACGCGTGCAGACCGAAGACGTTCTCGCCGTGGAATTCGATGATCCTGGAAAGGTCGTCATCTACGCGGCGGCCAAGCCGCCCAGCTGAGCCGAAACTGCTCGACGCCTTCGATCTCACAGCGCGCCCATGATCTTCTGCTGGAACCCGTAGACCTCCCGCTTGCCGCCGAGCGGCACCAACGTGACGTCGCGCTCCTGGCCGGGCTCGAAGCGCATCGCCGTGCCGGCGGCGATGTCGAGGCGCATGCCCCGCGCCCTGTCGCGATCGAATTTCAGCCCCTCATTGGTCTCGAAGAAGTGATAGTGGCTGCCGACCTGGACGGGCCGGTCGCCGCTGTTGGCCACTTTCATGGTGACGGTCGGCTGGCCCTTGTTCAGTTCGATTTCGCCGCCTGCCGTGATGATTTCGCCCGGGATCATCGCCAGCCTCACAAGACGCCGAAGGCGAGGCCGGCACCGACGGCAGCGCAGGCGCCGCCAGCGGCGCGGGCAAGGCCGCGAAACCCAGTGCCGAGGCCAAGACCGGCGGCGAGGCCGGCGGCATGGAGCAGCGCGGTGGCGACGGCAAAGCCGGCCATATAGCCGAACCCACCGGCGTTTTCAGGCACCTCGATGCCATGGGCGTGACCGTGGAACAGCGCGAACAGGCCGATGATGGCGACGCCGGCCGAGACCGGAAGATCGACCGCGAGGGCGACCACCAGTCCCAGCGCGACGACGGACGCCAGTATGCCCGGCTCGACGAACGGCACCGGCACCTGCAGCATGCCGAGCGCGCCGCCCGCCAGCATGACGCCGACGAAGGCGAGCGGCCAGGCGACAACCGCCTTGCCGCCCTTGAGCGCCGCCCACAACCCGACCGCGATCATGACCGCCATGTGGTCGAGGCCGGAGAGCGGATGCATGAAGCCGGCTGACAGGGACGCGGTCGTGCCGATGCCGACATGAGCATGGGCGGGCATTGCGGCGGCGAGAAGCAGGATCGCCGAGAGCGACGTGCGTTTGATCGTTGCGGGAACCATCGATATGCCTTCCGTTATCAGGACCGTGCCGTCACGCGGCCTTGCGGGCCGGGCCGCAGCCTTCGGCCTTGAGGACGCGCTTTGTCGAGGCGGGATGCTTCTTCAGCATCGCTGCCGGCCGGATCGGGCGTGCTGAAAAATTGCCGCCGCAATTCGGGCAGACGCCGCCCAGCACGTTCGCCGCGCAATCGGTGCAGAAGGTACACTCGAAGGTGCAGATCAGCGCATCCGTCGCCTCAGGCGGCAGGTCCTTGTCGCAGCATTCGCAGTTGGGGCGCAGTTCAAGCATTTTCCTCTCCTCACCTTATCGGTTCGTGCACGGTCACCAGCTTGGTGCCGTCGGGAAACGTCGCCTCGACCTGGACGTCGTGGATCATCTCGGCAATGCCCTCCATCACCTGTGCGCGGGTGACGACATGGGCGCCGGCCTCCATCAGCTCGGCGACCTGGCGGCCGTCGCGGGCGCCCTCGACGACGAAGTCGGTGATCAGCGCGATCGCCTCCGGGTGATTGAGCTTGACGCCGCGTTCGAGCCGCTTGCGCGCCACAATCGCCGCCATGGCGATGAGCAGCTTGTCCTTTTCCCTTGGCGTCAGGTTCATGCGTTTCCCTAGGATGGCGTAAATTGCAATGGCATAATCGGAATCAGAGTGACCATAATTTGGGCAGACCCGCCCGTCCGTTGAGCAATTCGACAAGCGGAACCAGCCGCTTGCGGAGCTGGTAGCCGTCCTCGGCAAACAGCCTCGCAAGAAGCTTGCCAGATTTCTTCACGCTCCAGACGCTGGCGTCGCCCTGGCCGCCGATGATGTCCCGGGCCGGATCCAGAAAAGTCTCCACCCGCGGTGAGATCATCAGCAACGTCGCCATGGCGATGGCGCCACCGGCCACGGCGGAACGGCCCAGAATCGCGGCAATGCTAGGCCCGATGCGGAAATCCTCGGCATGAACGAGCGCTCCTTCCTGACTGACGCGCCAGCGGTCGTGGAAGCTGCCGTGCGCCGCGCGTTCGCCCATGGCGAGGCGGCCGAAGACGGTCGCCTCGAGCACCAGCGCCTCGGCACCGGCGGCAAGCTCCAGGTCGAGCCTGCGGGCAAAGGCCGATCGCTCGAAGACGATGGTTTCCTGCGGCAGCCAGACGATGCGGCCGCCGGCGCCGACTGTCAGCTTCACCCGCACCTCGGCACGATCGGAGGCGGCGCGGTAAACCTTCTCGCAGGCCTGGGTGGTTATGGTGGCGGAGGCGCCGGCGCCGACATCGACCTCCCAGCCGAGGCGGTCGCCGCCGGTCAGCCCGCCGGCGGTGTTGATCAGGACGGCTTCGAGCGGATCGGCCGAGACGGCCGGCATGCGGATCTTGGCGGAACCATCCTGATAAAGCCGCCGAAGACGCGTGCGGCCGCCATTCTTCTCACAAGCAAGCTGCGCCGTTCCGGCGACGCGCTGGGCCGGCGGGACAAAGGTCAGGCCACGTTCGATCATATCCATGGCGCTAACGATAACCACACTCATATGGTTTGAATCCGAAATTCGCATCACTTTGGAGCAGCGTAATGAACGAATTTCGGATTCAAAGCCATACTGGAGCGCCGCGCGTCCCCTTGGACGCGCAAAGGACGCTCCAGCACTTTCCAGTTGGCGCATGATCCTTTCCGGAAACGATTCCGGTTTCCGGGGTCATGCGCTGGCAACTTATTGGATTCTGGTATGGTTTGGATTTGAGGTTCCTAACCGCTGGTGCCATCAAAGTCGTAGGAACCTCAAATCCAGACCACACCGCCGGCTTTGTCGACATATAGCTTGTTGCTTGACAACGTTTCGGTTTCTATAGAGGAGCCGTCTTGGTACGGTCACACAGCGCCTGGCGGGATAAAAGGCGACGGTGACGATCTGAACCTGGGGAAAAGAAAGGCGCTGATCAGTCGGCGTCGAGAAACGACGAGGTTGGGGAAGGAACCGAATGGCTGACCAGCTGGCAACGGACATCATCGCGAAGATCAAAGCTCATGCCGAGCCGGGTGGCGAAGAAATCACCACCAGCACCGAACTGACCTCACTTGGCATCCATTCGCTGGAACTGACGGAGATCATCTTCGATCTCGAGGAACAGTATGGCATCGAGATCGAGATGAACACGGTCGATGCCTGGAGCAACCTGAAGAACGTCGGCGACATGGTCGAGGCGGTTCGCGCGCTGATCGCGAATAAAGCCTGACTGAATGCACAAGCGCGTCGTCATTACCGGCATCGGCGGCATATGCGGGCTCGGCACCAATGCGCCCGCAATCTGGGGCGAGATGCGCGACGGCCGCTCGGCCATCGGCCCGATCGTCAATTCGGAGCTGCATGACCTGAAAGTCAGGGTCGGCTGCGAAATCAAGACGCTTCCCGATCACGGTATCGACCGCAAGCAGGTCGTGTCGATGGATCGCTTCAGCCTTTTGGCGACGATCGCCGCGCGGGAAGCCGCGCAACAGGCTGGCTTGACCTCGCACGCAGCCAACACCTACCGGATGGGCGCCATCGTCGGCGTCGGCGTTTGCGGCTGGGAGGCGATTGAAGAGAGCTATCGCGCCATCCTGCTCGAAGGCAAGAATCGCGCCGGCATCTTCACCGTGCCGAAAGTGATGCCGGGTGCCGCGGCCGGCCATGTCAGCATGAATCTCGGCCTGCGCGGACCGGTCTTCGGCATCACCTCGGCCTGCTCCTCGTCCAACCACGCCATTGCCTCGGCTGTCGACCAGATCAGGCTCGGCCGCGCCGATATCATGCTCGCCGGCGGCACCGATGCGCCACTGGTCTGGGGCATCCTGAAAGGCTGGGAGGCGCTGCGGGTGCTGGCGCCCGACACCTGCCGGCCGTTTTCGGCCGATCGCCAGGGCCTGGTGCTCGGCGAAGGCGCCGGCATGGTTGTGCTGGAAACCTACGAGCATGCCATGGCGCGCGGCGCCACGATTCTGGCCGAAATTGCCGGCGCCGGCCTTTCCGGCGATGCCTCCGACATCGTCGCGCCGACGATCGAAGGGCCGGAGGCGGCGATGCGCTTCTGCCTCGTCGATGCTAGGCTGAACCCGGAAGACATCGACTATATCAACGCGCATGGCACCGGCACCAAGGCCAACGACCAGATCGAGACGGCGGCGATCAAGCGCGTCTTCGGCGATCATGCCTCCAGGCTTTCGATCTCCTCGACCAAATCGATGCACGCCCACTGCCTCGGCGCGTCGGGCGCGCTGGAGCTGATCGCCTGCGTGATGGCGATCCGCGAAGGCATCGTGCCGCCGACGGCCAATTTTCGCGAAACCGACGCCGATTGCGATCTCGACATCACGCCGAATGTGGCGCGCGAGCGCAAGGTGCGCGCGGCGATCAGCAACGGCTTCGCCTTCGGCGGCACCAATGCGGTGCTGGCGTTCAAGGCGGTCTGACCGCAACCGGTTCCCAGATACGGCGAGACTTGTTGCCACTCGCCGCGACCGCGCGCTTGCGCGCGAAAAATCCCGCCCAGGAGTTTCGATGACCGACCTGTCCGCCTTTCCGATCGCCACGCGCTGGCCGGCCAGCCATCCCGACCGCATCCAGCTCTATTCGTTCCCGACCCCGAACGGTGTGAAGGTGTCGATCGCGCTGGAGGAACTCGGCCTGCCATACGAGGCGCATGCGGTGAACATCGGCAAGAAAGAAAGCTGGACGCCGGAATTCCTGTCGCTGAACCCCAACGGCAAGATCCCGGCGATGATCGATCCGGATGGCCCGGGCGGCAAGCCGATGGGGCTGTTCGAATCCGGCGCCATCCTGCTCTATCTCACCGACAAGACCGGCAGGCTGATCCCGGCCGACCCGGCGCGGCGTTACGAAACGATCCAGTGGGTGTTCTTCCAGATGGCCTCGATCGGGCCGATGTTCGGGCAGGTCGGCTTCTTCCACAAATTCGCCGGACGCGAAATCGCCGACAAGCGGCCGCTGGCGCGCTATCGCGACGAATCGCGGCGGCTGATCGGTGTGCTCGAGACGAGGCTGAAGGGCCGCAGCTGGATCATGGACGACGACTACACCATCGCCGATATCTCGATGCTGGGCTGGGTGCGCAATCTGATCGGTTTTTACGAGGCAAGGGAGCTTGTCGGCTTCGACGACTTTCGCAATGTCGCGGCATGGCTGGAACGCGGCCTTGCCCGGCCGGCGGTGCAAAAGGGTCTTAGTATCCCCGCCAGGAGCTAGCTCAACAGGCCCGCAGGCGCCGAGAAGAGGCTCGGCCTATTTTGTCTTGGCTTTGGATTTTGAGCCGCCCTTGCCCATGACGGAAGCAGCAAGGGATGCAGCGCTCTTGGCGGTGGCGACAACCGCACCGGCTGCGACATTGGCCGTCGTTTTGACCGTGCGCATTGCGCTGTCTGCCATCGAGCCGCCGCTTGCCGATTTCCTCGGCTTGGCGGGTTTTGCCGTGGCCTTGGCTGCGGTCGGTGTCACTTTCTTCGGTGCTGCCTTGCCAAAACTGGGCTTTGCCGCATCCTTGGAGCGGGCGGCGACCGCCGGGCCAGCGCCCGTCTTCGATTCAGTGGCCTTTGACTCAGTTGCCTTTGATCGAGTTGCCCTGCCCTTGCCGGGCGCAGGCTTTCTTGCCTTGGTTGCCATCGGAGTTGCCATGGGACAGTTTTCCTCATGTCAGCATCATTGCCGTATCTGACATAACGGCCGGAATGTCCTAAGGTTCCAGGCGCGGGCCGTCCTGCGAATCAGGCTTGATCGCCGATTACCAGATCGGCGGCGCGCCGGCGGGCAAGCACGCGGTCGATGTTGGGCATGTCGTTGGAGGCGATCCAGGCGCGGGCGTCCTCGTCGGAGCGGCCATGCTCATGCCATCGCTCAAGCAGCCGACGCTCGAGCTCAGCGCGCGACACGTCGACGAAGATCGAGAAATCGAAAAGCGGCGTCAGTCGCGACCAGGGTTCTTCGTCAAGCAAGAGATAGTTGCCTTCGACCAGGATGAACTTGGTGTCGGCGGCGATGATCGAAGCAGCGGCGCGCGACAGTTCCATGCTGCGGTCGAACACCGGAATGGCGATGTCGGGCTCGGCCGCGCGGATGCGCTTCAGCAAGGTTTCGAAGCCGGCAAAGTCAAAGGTTTCCGGAGCGCCCTTTCGCGCGCGGAGGCCGCGCTGCTCGAGCACGATATCGTCGTAATGGAAGCCATCCATCGGCACGATTTCGGCCGTACCTTCCGGCAGCAGTTCATGCAGGCGGGCCGAAATCGTCGACTTGCCGGCGCCCGGAGGACCGGCGATGGCAACGACAAAACGCTGCGCCTTGCCGGCGCGCTTGAAGATGGTGGCGGCGAGGTGGGCAATCTCGGACATCGGAGCCTTTCTGGCCGGGTGTTTTGGATCGCATCTTGGCGATAATTCGCGGGAATTTCAAACGCGGGATTGGGCGTTGTCCGTTGGCAGATCGCAAAGTTCGAGATTGGCCGAAACGAACCTCCCTTCGTCATCCTGGGGCGGAGCAAGGAGCGAAGCGACGCGGCGCAGACCCCAGGATCCATGCCATGACATCAGGGCGCCGCAGCGGTGCAGAGCCTTTGATCGCGGAGGGACAGCGCCCCCCTCTGTCCTGCCGGACATCTCCCCCACAAGGAGGGAGATTGGCCTTCATCACTGATTTCGCCAACTACCAGCCTTGCAAAAAGGACTTTGTCCGCGAAGCTGCCGATATCCCCCCAAGTGGGCCCCAAGTGGGGAGATGCCAAGTTTTGGCAAAGAGGGCAGGACAGAGGGGGGCGCGAAGGATCGCTACAGAGCGCTTTTATTCTGTTCCGCCGCATTCCTCGGCTGATGTCACGGCATGGATCCCAGGGTCTCCGCGACGTCGCTTCGCTCCTGCTCCGCCCTGGGATGACGAAGGTGGGGAGGCGAGCGCTCAAGCTGGGACCGACCTGCCAATCCTCAGGAAATCGCCGTCGAAAGCGACGTCCCGCATCGAACCGTCGGCAGCCGCAATGCGCATATGCCCCTGCGCGGTGGCGATGTCGCGCGGCGGCTCGCCGCCGGCTTCTTGAGGCAGTGCCCCGATGACGTGGCGGAACGAGACGCTGCGGCCTTCGCCAAGGGCAAAGGCGGTCGCCACCCCTTCCCGCTTCAGCCAGTTGTCACCGAGCGACGCGGCATGGCCGAGCGCGGTCCGGCCGTCCTCGATGCCGAGCACGCCGCGATGGCGGCCGCTCCACGGCGCGTAGTCGCGCCCGCCATTGCTGACCCACAGCATGGTGACCGGCAGTTCGGCCGGGTTCTTCAGCACCACAACGAGATCGGCTTCCGCTTTTCGCGCCAGTGCGGTCCATCCCGGCCCGCCATGGTCGGCCTCGACCAGCGTGACGAAATCCTCTCGGCTCTGGTCCATGCGATAGTCGGTCAGGTCGAGCGTGCCGCCATCGGCGGCGGGAAAACGCGTCAGGTCTGCAGAGCGGGCCGGATAGGCGAGCAGAAAACGGCCGCGGGCCGGGTCAGGCTCGAGCGGGTCGTCCGGCGTTGCCGCAAATCGCTTCGGCGAAAAAGCCAGCCTGCCGCCGTCCTTCATCACCGTCATCGGATGATGCGCGACGGAAATGCCGCCCGACCCGCCGGAAAAGACATGTTCCTGGTAGAGAAAGGGATGGTCGTCGCGCAGGGTCAGGATTTTCTCGACCGTGGCGCCCATGACCAAGTGCCGCAGCCTGAAGACCGCGCGCCAGCCGTCGGCAGTCGCCTCGGAGGCGACGACATCCCAGGGGCTGTTGGCCGGCCAGCCATGCAGGGGTGCTTCCTCGACATCGCTGCGCGAAAACGGCGCGCAGAGAAAATCGCCGGACAGGCGAACGGTGCCGGCCGGCAGGTCTTGCGGCAGCGTCTCGCGCGGCTCGTCGATCCACGGCGCGCGATGCAGCGGTTTTAGCCGGCGCCCGTCGATATCGACCGTCATATCGGCGAGATGGCCGACTGTGAGATCGACCGTTACCGAAATGCCTTTTGCCTTGATCGTGAGCGTATCCATGGCGCACCTGCTGATTCTGCCGGCGCCAGCAAACCCGCTCGGTGCCGGTTGCGCAAGCGCAGTCCAGGTATTTCACGTCAGGCCGGAACTCCATGTGGAGCTCAATTGTCGATCGTCGGCGCTGCCCCTCATTGCCCTGCCGGGCATTTCTCCCCGTAAACGGGGAGAAAGGGGCTGGCCGCAATGCCGGCGCCCTTCTTGCGAACGCTGGTGATTGGCGAAACCGTTCGCGAAGGCGGTTTTCTCCCCGTCACTATACGGGGAGAAATGCCCGGCAGGGCAATGAGGGGCGGCGCCAACGCCCGGGAGGGAAATTCAAACCTGAAGCGATTGCTCTGAAGAACGGCATTAACCAAATGGACGGGCCATTAGGGTTAGGCTAGTTTCCCATTCATTTCAGCAACGGCTTACCTTCAAAACAGTGTCCAAACCGCGCCTCTTTCTGCTCATCAAAAGATTTGTCGCGGTGTTTGCGCTGCTGGGGCTCGTCGCCGGCTGCGCGACGACGCCGACTGAAACGATGCTGGCTGTGCCGGCGCCGGCGCAGAAATATGCGGCTGTGGTCATCGATGCCAGCACCGGCAAGACTCTGTTCGAGGCCAATTCGTCGGCGCCGCGCTATCCGGCGTCGCTGACGAAGATGATGACGCTCTACCTGCTGTTCGAGGCGCTGGAGCAGGGCCGCGTCAGCAAGACGACGCTGATCCCGGTGTCGGACAACGCCGCCAGGCAGCCGCCGACCAAGCTGCGCTTCAGGCGCGGCGAGACGATCGACGTCGAATCGGCGATCCGGGCGATCACCGTCAAATCGGCCAATGACGTGGCGGTCGCCGTCGCCGAACATCTCGGCGGCAGCGAAGACGCGTTCGCCGCGATGATGACGGCCAAAGCGCGCCAGATCGGCATGCGCAGCACCGTCTTCCGTAACGCTTCGGGCCTGCCGGACGCCGGCCAGCTGACGACGGCGCGCGACATGGCGGTGCTCGGCATGGCGCTGCGCACCCGCTTCCCGCAGCATTTCCACTATTTCTCCGAAAGCGATTTTATGTTCCGCGGCAGGCTGGTGCGCGGCCACAACGACATGCTCGGCCGCGTCCGCGGCGTCAACGGCATCAAGACAGGCTATATCAGAGCCTCCGGCTTCAACATCGTCACCTCCTACGATGCCGACGGCCGCCGGCTGATCCTCGTGGTGATGGGCGCCGACAGCGCGCGCCAGCGCAACGACCACGTCGAGGCGCTGATCCAGCGCAACCTGTCGCCGGCACCGAACACGACGACACGGCTGCTGTATGCCGGGGAGCAGTGAGGCGTGACGTTCGGCGGGGGGCGAGCTCTTGATCGGTGGTTTCAACTTGACAGGTGACGGCAATTATGCTAGGAATTTATTCATAGTGCTGATTTGCGCCCGCCCGCCGAGGCGGGTTTTTTATTTCAGGCATCGGTGCCATTCTTCAGAGGTCCGATAAAATCGCAGGTTGCCAGCCTGCGGGCCTGCTTCTCGCACCTTCGAGGGTCATGGCAGGCTCCAGATCACGGGCCTCCGTCGAATGAGCAATCCGAAAATGCGTTATTCCGAGTTTGCAGCCCTGCCGCCTGCCACTTGCCCGTTGAAGCCTGCGCCTGCTTCCGCTAAGAAGCCGTGGCTGGCCGGTTTACCGGCTGCTTCGTTTTCCGGATCGCCGATCCTGAAAGCACCCGTAGCTCAGCTGGATAGAGCGCTGCCCTCCGAAGGCAGAGGTCACAGGTTCGAATCCTGTCGGGTGCGCCAAGTTTGTCGGACGACGCAGAAGTCGGACAAAGTCAGAAAAGATTGGACTCGCATCGGCCGAAAGTAGTGGAGCTTGGTCGAGCAGCCGACTGACTTGGGTGACTTCCCTTTTTCAAGTCCCCTGTTGCGACTCATCCCAAACGCAGCTGGTAGGTGTAGGCGGACGGAAGGTTTTGCCTTTTCGGGTGGGGATTCCGAATTTCGGTCGCCAAAGATTTGGACAGCCCCGTGCTTGCGTCTTAGGTCTGGCAGGCAAACACCACAGCGAATGGCGGCAATGCGCCCACATTTCGGTCGTCCGTGTGGTCACGGTCGTCCCCAAAAGCAGCCACACTTGTCAACCAGTTCCATTTCCGCAACATCTACACTCGGTCGAAATCACACGCGAGGTTTGCAGTGTCCGGAGCGATCAGACCAAAAAACAGGGGAGCGGGCCGAATTGACGCCATTGGCAACCAAAATATTCAGGATGGGCGATGAACCGACCCAGCGCGC
This sequence comes from Mesorhizobium sp. BHscii, assembly GCF_053848065.1. Classification (NCBI taxonomy): domain Bacteria; kingdom Pseudomonadati; phylum Pseudomonadota; class Alphaproteobacteria; order Hyphomicrobiales; family Phyllobacteriaceae; genus Mesorhizobium; species Mesorhizobium sp. BHscii. The sequence goes on from NZ_JBSPKW010000007.1 coordinate 143,527, forward strand.
ATTGGCTGCGGCGCAATTCCTGGAGTGTTCGGCACTGACGTCGATGGCTTTTGAAATGCGCAGGGCGGACTCGCCTGACAGCGGGTTTAGTGCGAATGCGCGCCTCCCTGCGCCTCGCACCTTCATAGAGACGAGGATCAGGGGGCGGCGCATCGCTTTCGCATGCCAAGAGCGAGAGACTAATGGCAGAGTGTCTGTGAACAGCATAGCTGAGCAGGACGATGGGAGGATCGCCGTTGCTTGGCAAGCTGCCTTTTTGCCTGGCTCAGACGAGATAACCTTCGGCGATGACTCGATCCCGTCCGAGAATAAGCTCCAAGGCATTTTCGCCGGCCTCGTCTTGGTTGAGAAGTTTCTTTGCATCATCAACCAGCCAGGCCTAACAGATTTACGCGCACACAATACCGACAAAAGGGTAATCCGCCTTGCGGCAGAGAATGGAATCGAGGTCCCGCACCTAAAATGGCACCAATGTCACATCAGGCCCGGTGTTCATGGGGGTGGGGCTACTAGCAATAAATCCGAGCACCGCGAACACCAACTGCACTATGTTAGAAAGCATCTGAAGCCATCTCTCGGGCCTGACCGATGGATTGACGGTTACTGGCGCGGAAATGCGGATCTTGGCATTTACCTCAAGAGCTACATTGGCCACGCCCTAAGGAAGTCGATACTGGAAACCAGTCCCGAGCCAAGCGAAGTTCCGGTTAGCCGAGCGCCAGACAAAAAACCTGATTAAGAGCGAAGCCAGTGCTCTCGCGGCGATGGCTTTGTCTTGGGCTCGTTCAGGTATCCCAATCCCAACAAGAAGCGGGGCCGATGCTCGGATTAGTTGGGCCTCGATAGTCGGCAACGCGCCACAAGTCGGTCGGTCAAGCCGAGGGGTCAGGAACCCAAAAGCTGCCGTTGGTGGTCCTGGCGCGAGCAAGGACTTACTACCTCTTGTGCCGTTTTGGATGGCCGATCATCAAGACCGGCATCGCGCGCACGAAAGGCCCCTCCGGCGTTTACTGGAAAGATCGGGTCTGATACCCAAACTCGGAGGAGAATCGGGTCGACTCGAACGCTTGGGGGGATGATGCGGCCTGTTGCCACTCGCCAGGCGGTGCTATTGACGGGCCTTTCGGCCTCGACCGTCCGTGAGTGGGCGAGCCGGCGCGCGTTGATCCCGGCCCATGTACCGCCGAAAAGCCAAGGCTCTGCCGCCCAGTATAGCTGGCAGATCATCCTGCTGCTCCGGATTGCGATAACGTTGCGCAATCGATTCAGTCTCCAGCTCCAGGCACACCGCCCCTTCTTCGCTAGTCTGCGGCGGGGACCGCACGACAGGTCGTACAGCGCGATCTGGGACAGGATTATCGCGTTATACGGCGGCGACGAGTGGGTCCTCGTCGATGACACCGGCACTGACCCGCTGCATCAGGACGCCCTCATCGTCCTCCTTAACCTGGACCTCGCAGTCATCTCCAAGCGTTTCGCTCTGCCGAAGCCTACTGGTGCGGCCGGACAGCTCGACCTTTTTCCCACCACGGCGGTTGGCCAAGGCTCCCGCCGGCCGGCGCGCCCGACCCGCCAAGTGAAGGCGGACCGATCGCGGAGGTTCGGGTGAGAAGCGCCGCCTTCGAGAAAGTTCTGCAGGCGACGGGCTATCTCGGCCCGAACCGCCGGCCCGCCGCGGGACTGACCCTCGCCGGCGACGCGGCGGCAGCGAAGCTGCGCAATGTTCTTGAGGACGACCGAGTCGGCTTGAAGGCAGACGCGGTATTCTCAGCCCAGAGCACACCAACGAGCATCTTCAAGGATGCCGGCAGTCAGACGCCTGACGAAGCCGACATCCGGTTCTGGCACGAAGCGGCGTGGAACATCGGCGTTGCGCCGCTGCTGTGGATCGTTACACCGACCGATGTACGACTCTACGACTGCTATGCCTCGCCGCTCGACGGCAGCGGAGATGCCACGACGCCGCCGATCCTGGGACGGTATGTCCTCGATTCTGCCGAGAGTCTGCAGGCGCTTGATGCTGCCTGCGGTCGCCTAGCAACCGAAACAGGCGCCTTCTGGTCGAGTGCCATAGGCGCCAAGATCAGTCGGCGTCACCGCGTCGACCGGGAGCTGCTGGCCGAAATCAGCGCGCTGGAACAACATCTGATCGATCTCACGCCTGACGATGGCCGCCCCCACACGCGAGCGCTGGCGCGCGATTTGGCTCAGCGCTTGATCGGCCGGTGCATCTTCACCTGGTATCTGCTTGATCGCGGCGTGGCGCAGCAGTTCCTGCCGCCGCACCTGCCTGACGACCTCAGCGCGATGTTCGCCACGGCCGACAGCGCCTTTCAGCTTTTTGACTGGCTGCGCTCGACGTTCAACGGCGACCTTTTTCCGATGGACGATCCCGGTGCCGAGCGCGAGCATCTCACGCCCGATCACCTGTCCTATCTGCGCGATTTCATCGAAGGCCGAAGCCTGATCCCTGACCGTAAAGGCCAGGGGCGACTGTTCCGGTTCCGCTTCAACGCGATCCCCGTCGACCTCATAAGCTCAATCTACCAGCAATTCGCGCGGTCGAGCGCCGCGGATGAAGCAGCCTCGCAAGGGCTGCATTATACGCCGGTAGAGCTCGTCCACCTGACGCTCGATCCGGTCTTCGAGGCTCTGCCGGCCAAGGCGCGCGTGATCGATCCGGCGTGCGGCTCCGGCGCCTTCCTAGTCGAGGCGTTCCGGCGGCTGGTCTGGCGGGCGAGCGGCGGAAAGCCCGCCGCCCGCAAGCTCGTCCGCGACGTCCTTTACCGCCAGCTCTTCGGCGTGGACATCAACAAGTCTGCGCTCGGGATCGCGGCATTCAGCCTCTATCTCGCCGCCCTCGAACTGGATGAAGAGCCGGTCAGCGACATCAAGGACCTCAAATTCCACCACCTCATCGGGGAAACCCTCTTCGAGGCGGACTCCCTGGCCGAGCCGCTTCCCGAAGCGCTCGCGTCTGAGCCGTTCGACGCCGTCTTCGGTAACCCGCCCTGGACCTTCGTCGGGCAGCGCGGCACTTCGCCCAAGCGCGCCAAGGGCGACCGTGCGACGCTTCGGCCGCGCCGAAGCCCCGATCAGGCGTTTCTCAACCTTGCGGCGAAACTCGCAGGCGAGGCCGGGCGGATCGGCATGATCATGAAGGCCACGCCTTTCTTTTCGAAGGACGTCCACGCGGTCGAGGCCAGAACCGCGCTGCTGAAGCGACTGGCTCCCGTCGCGTTGATCAACCTTTCCTATCTCCGGCGGGAGGAGCTTTTCCCGGATGCCGTAGGCCCGGCCCTGCTGTTCTTCTCCCGGTGCGTCCTCGCGCCGGATGGCGGGCGAGTCCTCGTCGGCTCCGTCCCTTGGACCCCCGATTTCCGGCGCACCGGCGTCTTCCACGTCGGTCCAGGCGAGATCCGCTCGGTCCCGCTCGACCGAGTTCTCGCTATCCCGCCGTTCTTGAAGGCTGCTACTTTCGGGACGGTTCGCGACGGCTGGCTTATCGAAAAACTTGAACGAGACTTCCCAACCCTCGGGGCTGTTCTGGACGCGCTTGGTCGCGGGGAAGCCGATCACCGCGGCCAAGGCTTCCAGGTGCAGGGCGATGCAAACACCCCGCCCGAGCGCTACCGCCGGCTGCGGGTCGTCACGCCCGACGCCTTCACACCGTTCCGCCTTCAGGAGGAAGCGCTCCCGCGCTTCGAACACAATACGTTGCACCGTCCCCGGCGTGAGGGGATCTTCCGCGGCCCGCTCCTGCTATGCTCGAAGGTCGGCAACAACTCGGGCGCCGAGCGCGGCCGCTACAGCGCGGCGGTGCAGGAGGGAGATGTTCTCTACACCCAAAATTTCTACGGCGTATCGTTCCGCGACGCCGACCCTGCTTACGCGTTCGCATTGTCAGGGATCCTGAACTCCAGTCTCACCGCCTTCCAGTTCGCGCTCGGCGGCCCGACTTGGGGCTTGGAGCGCCCGACCGTTGAGCCGCACGACCTGCTCTCCTTGCGAGTACCACCGCTGCACAAGATTAGCCGCCAGCAGCTCGACGCGCTCATTTACGCTGAGAACGCTGCGGCCGCGATGCCCGACGATGCCGAGCGCCTGGTCGCGCTCGATGAGGCGGTGTTCGACCTCTATGAGCTGGAGCCGGAGGAACGCGTTGTCTCGGCCGATAGCGTCGACCGTGCGCGCTATCTCATCTTCGAAAACCGCAAAGAACGCGCCGGCCTCACCGTTGCGCCGGGGGAGGACGCCCTGCGCGGTTACGCCCAGCAGGTCACGTTAACGGTGAACGCTTATCTGCGCGCCCGCGGCGAACGGCATCTCGAAGCGGTGATTTACCAAAAGCGCCTCACTCAGGATGACTGGTCGGCTGACATTCCCGGCGTGACCGCGGTTCGATTCGTAATGGCGCCGGGCCGACCCGACGGACAGCCCGTGGTGCGCGCCGGCGACCCCTCCGATCTCGGCACGCTCGTCGCCATGCTGCGCGGCCGCTTCGACACTGATGCTCCGCCGTATTTGAACGAGCGCCGGCAACTTCGTCTTTATGGCGAAAGGGACCTTTTCATCCTCAAGCCGACGGAGGGCCGCTACTGGACGCGGACCGCCGGACTGAATGACGCGGACGTGATTCTCGCCGACCACTGGCTGCGGAGGCGGGATGCCGTTGCTCGCGCCTGACGTCCCCTACGGCAGCCCCGCATTCGCGTTGTCCGACGATCAGATCGCCACCGTGCTCGATCTCGTTTGCCACGGCGCCGACGCGGCTCGGGTCGATGTCACCCCGGGAATGCTCGAAGTCCCCACGACCATGATCGTGCGGAAGGCAATGCGGCGAGTGAAGAAGGCGCTCGGCTTCACCAACCTGCAAATCCGCGGCGAGCACGAGCTCGAGGACATGTCGACTACTGATCCGGCGATCCTCGGCCGCATCGACGTTACCCTGCAGTTCCTTCATCAGTTCGGTGATGAGGATGCCTATGTAGCGGTCGAATGCAAACGAGTACGGGCCGGCGACGCCACGCTCAACGGCAGCTATGTCGCGAAGGGTGTCAACCGCTTCGTGAGCGGCCAGTATGCTGCCGGCCACGAGTGGGGGTTCATGCTGGGCTACGTGCTCGCGCTGCCGGTGGGCGACGTTGTGAGCTTCATCGACGACCGCCTCCGCAGAGTCTATGGCAACGCGGCGGCCCTGGCGCCCAGCACGCCCCACTCTGCGTCGCTCGCCGTCCTCGACGGCCGACTAACCCAGAACGGGACGCATGACATCCGGCTGAAGCACGTCTTCGTAGACATGCTTGTCGCGGGCTGACCTAGCCGCCGGACAAGATGGCGGGCGTTAGGTTGAGGTCGGGCGTGCGCACGGCTCGTCGGCCATGTCCCGGCCGGCCGAGCCGGCCAGCATATGAAATCACGGCGTCGCGGCCCCGAGGTATACGCAGGAAACCACATAAGACTGGTATCCGCATTTGTCGCCGTCCCGGCCCATCGCAGGCGTTACCTCAGTCAAATGAGCGTCTTTGCAGAGGTTGGCCTTAATCATGTTGATGTCCGTATCACAGTGATAAAAGTTAAACTCGCCTCCCGGATTTATGCTCGCCCGTCATCACTTTGTGATTTCTTATGTTCAGCCGGGTAATTTGCTTGGTTCTGGTGGTGTAGTCGTTGGAGAGGGTGCCGATTTCGTTTTTGGCCGACTGCAGGTGGCCTTCAAGGGACGCGATCTTTGCAGTGGCCTCTGACGGGAGGTCGTTGTTGTACAATTGGTCCATATGCATCGGAATCGTATAGGCTCCGAGATTGGTCCCGATTCCAATCCAGGTGGCATCGTATTTCGTTGTGCCGTCCTTATTTATCGTCGGCTCCCGCTCACAAAGTATCTCGAAGTTTTGTGTAATTTCGTATGCCTTCTTCTCCAACTTTTGCCATTTGCCTCCCGTACCGAAGGCCGTGGCCCCGCAGGTCGTCTTTGGCCCCGCTGTCACAAACTCCAGCCGGAAAGCGGTCGTTGGATTGGCAAAATCTCGAAAAAAGTGTATTTTGCGGCCGATGTCGAGGGGGACTCCGGCCTGCTTCGACTACTGGTGGATCGCTTGGCCATTCACGTGACGCTACCATGAACAGACTCGCCCATACTCTTCTTGCCGGGTTCTTTTTTTCTTCAGCACTGGTGCCAGCGCATTCCGGTGGTCTGCTTGGTGACGCCATTGAGGGGATATGCGGCGGATGTGGGGCTGGAGAAGCCCTTGACGACGCGCACCGGCAAGTCAAGGAAAAGGTGCCGCCGTACAAAGCCATCGAAGAGGGCGTATCTCAAACAGTGAATGAGACGCTCGTCCAGACCGGTGCTCCTGTACTACAAGAGATGATTGCGAGATCACGTGACGACGCACTGGCAAACGGAGTCGAGCCTATACCAGCCAACATCCGCAATAATGTCAGCGGGTTCATTCCTGACAATATACTCGACATTGCCCGATTTCGCGTGGGCGGCGGTGGCGACCTCAGTCTGCAGGTCAATTCTATCCGCTATGGGGAAGCTAAGGCCATCACCCTTGACTATGTCATAATCTTCAAGAACCAGCAGGACGCTCTCTACAACCCAGTACTTTGGGTACATGAACTCACTCATGTGATTCAGTATCAGAATTGGGGCATCGGAGATTTTGCGAAGCGCTATTTGCGCAGCCACGGTGACGTAGAGCGGGAAGCCTATGAGGCCGAAACCAGATACATGGCTTGGTCCGCAACTCGAACGTTCGATGCCACAGGGGATGAAACGGAGATCAACAAGCCCGTATCACCCTTTAGCGATGCGAACAGTTCTAGTATGTGCAGCAGTTGGATGGGCACCTGCCAAGTCTCGGGATCGGCTCCTGTCGGTACGCCTTGTTGGTGCATCTCACCAATGGGTCCCGCGACTGGATCGTTGATCCCGGGCGACGGCATTCAGGAGACCTCAGTGGAGCTTGGGATGCCGTCCGGCTATCCGATGCAGCAGTGCGGCTGCTGGGGCCCGAACCCTATGCCCTTTGCACCGGAGCAGCGCTGCACAAGCCAACAGGTGCGTGTCGCTGTTTGCGGATTCATGTGCGCGCCCTTTCACCCGGCGTACGGCTACGTCTGCAATTAGGGCGACCCCGCCAGCGAGGGCGGCATTCGGCCCCATAACTGCCGAATGGGAACGCGCCTGGTATTGGTCTACCCCTTAGCTTCGCCCGTCCCGAACGCGGACGTTGTCGATGGCGGTGAACCCGACGCTTGTTCTTCATAGATGTCATCTACGACTCGGCACTGGCGTGTGCGGCTGAGACCCATAGCATACGCAAAGCTGGTCGCCTCGACGGTTCTATTCCAAGCCTGAGGTAGCCAAAGGTCGCTCGCGGCGACTGATTTTTGACGATCTCGCCCTATGCCTCGAGATCGCCTCTGGTCATAAGGGCTACAGGCGCACGCATGAGTCCAACTTTTTGTGGCGCTCGGCAGAATGAGTCCAGCTTGTTGTGGCGACAATGGTCCAAGAGATTGTCGTTGCAGGCCAGCAAGCCGTTGTTTTCGCTCGTACCTGAGTCCAAGCTGTTGTGACGCCCGACAAAGTTTGCCCGCATGGAATACAGGCTTTCGGAGCTGGCTCCCGGCTTTGCCACTATACCAATCTGCAGTCACCCATGGCGGCGTGAGGACCGGTCCAAGCGCGGGGCCCAGTGCCCGCACTCTCGCGGACATCTGCATTACCAGTGTATTGCTTTGGAGCCACTTTGCATCGGTAGGGAGCCTGAGTGTGAAACTCAGCTGCCATCCCATTAGTGGTGCGCTAGCATGGCTCCGTCCGCCAGATCGGCGTAAAGAACCGTTCGATGGCTTCTATCCACCTGCCAACAGTAACTTCAGCCGAGAGCCTCAGTAGCTGGAAATTCAAAGTGAGTTTAAACTGTGCCCTTAGTTCCGTGTCGGCAACTTGCGTGTACGCTGACAGCAGACCCGGCAGAGTCGTGTTGAGGTCAATGGCGTCATCCGGCGCCAGCACATAGCGCCAGGGCTTGGTATTGTGAGCTTTCGAGTGATGCTCGGTGGCGATCATGCACCACAGCGCCGCCGCACGCGCTTTCCGGCGAACATCGGCATCGTTCATGTCTGACCGGCGTTTCGTTTCGAGGATCAGCTTTTCCGTTTTGGTCTCCACTACGAAATCGGGCTGGTATGCGTGTCCTTCCGAGTCGAAGATCTTGAACTGATTTGGACCCGGCTTCATCCATCGCTCGACAGACGAGTCGCGTTCCAAGAGAACAGCCAGCTTGCGCTCTGTATCGGAATCGAATTTGGCCTGCCAGTAGCAGCCGCGCTGGAAGCCCGTGAAAATAAACCGCTTGATCTCGCTGAGCCGTTCTGGAGGCGTTCGGAAGTCGCGAATCGCGTCCTTGCCCGATCCATCGAATGCCTGCGGCTTCAGTTCACCGAACGGTGCATGTAAGGAGACGCGATATGTCGTCTGCGTTCGCCACATATGCTGGCGCATTTGAGCCAGCACGGCGGTGGCCATTTCCTTGCCTCGGCCTTGAAGGACGTTCCGCACCTCCTCGTCGTCCTTCAAGTAAGATCGGAGTCGTCCCACGACCTGTCCAGCCAGATCATAGAGAAGTTCAGCGTGGGCATCGTAGTCGATCTCGTCAAAGTCGATCAGCTTGGCGACAAGATAGTCTTCAAGCCGCGCGGGCCGGTCGCCGCCTTCGTCGCCGCTAATAACGGTCTGCTTCTCCGTCCTCAGCACCTGTACGAGGAGTTCCCGCGAAAGGGGCTGATAGTTCCAACTGCCGACATCGAGTATGAAGGAGCGGAAGCCGAAAGAGACCTGTTCTTGTGGGGTAACCGTCAGGCTCGGGATGGCAATGGTTCGAGCCACGTAGGCAGCGCAGAACTCCGTGACCACTGCCTCAGCACGCTCGGGCGTCAGGTTAGAGAACGGTCCCTCCTTGGAACGCTGAATGGCCATCGCGTCGGCGACGATGCGCTTAACGACCTTCTCGTCCTGCAATTGCTGAATGGTCGTGACTTCCGATTTGATTGACGGAAGAACGTCAGTAAGCACAGTCTGCGCCAACGCCACTTCCTCGGGCTTTTTGAACGTAAAAGCCGGTGCTGGCGGCTCTGACATGCCCCCTGGTGTTGATTCCGGTGCGAACTCATTCACGGTGTTAGGAGTCCGGGCGACCTGCTCGAGCATCTGCTGGATGATGGAGGGGGCCTCGACCATGACCGGCTTGGCCGCCGAAATGTCACCGCCTTCCCCGATCCTGACCTGCTTCAGCTTGTGGATGACACCGTCAGCTGTCCTCGCTCGCTCGATAAGATCGTTGAAGCGGTCGTGAGCGATCACCGTCAGCGTATCGACCGCTTCGACGCCGGTCCTTTTGCCATAGGGCAGGCGCAAGCCTCTGCCGAGCGTCTGCTCGGTCAGGATGTCGGACGCCGAAGCCCGAAGGGGAACGATGGTGAAGAGGTTTGAAACGTCCCACCCCTCCTTCAGCTTGTTCACATGGATGACGATGTCCGTGTCGGTCCCGTGCTCGATATTCAATAGGCGCTGTGCGTTCTCGTCACTTTCCTCGCCGGTCAGCTTCGAGTGGATTTCAGCGACACGGCCTCGATAGCGACCTTCAAAAAAATTGTCGGACTCAACGAACTCGCGGACCTTCCGAGCGTGTTCTGTGTCCTGCGTCACCACGAGCATGAAGGGGTGAACCGTCCGCATCTCGTGCTGCTTTGAGTAGGTCTGGAGCCCGACTTTGACGTGCTCGTGGTAGTGGATGCCGTCTTCGAGCTTTATCCGCTCCAGCACATCTTCATCCACTGATCTGGGGTCGAAGTTGGCCCGGGTGCCGACCGCAGGCTCCTTCACATAGCCTTCTTCCATCGCGCTCGGCAGGTCGTAACGATAGACCACGTTCTTGAAGGCCGCCGAACTGCTGCCAATACTTTTGGGTGTGGCCGTCACCTCCAACCCGAGGATCGGTTTCAGTTCGGTGATGGCCTTTGCGCCCGCCGAGCCGCGATAGCGGTGAGCCTCGTCCATCAACAACACGAGGTCGGGCAGACCCGCGAGATAGGCGAAATAGCTCTCGCCGATGTACTCCTGAAGTCTCTTGATCCGGGGGAGTTGGCCCTTTCTCGCTGAACTGGTCGTGTCAGCGTTGATCTTCGAGATGTTGAAAATATTGATGATCGCGCCTTCTTGACCGAAGAAATCGGTTCCGCGAACGCCGCGCCCTTCCTCGTAGTTCTCGGCGTTAACGATCAGGGGTGGATTATGTGCGAACGCTTCCACGCCCTTGAAAACATATTTCGGGCTGGACGGCTGAAAGTCGGCCAACAGCTTTTCATAGATGGTGAGGTTGGGCGCCAGAACGAAGAAGTTCCGGCTCTTGCCGATCATGAACAGATAGCTGATGAAGGCCCCCATCAGCCGGGTCTTGCCGACGCCGGTTGCGAGCGCGAAGCAGATGCTGGGAAAGTCGCGCTCGAAGTCCTCGAAATCAGCGTCCTCCAGATTGCCATATGCCGCGCGGATCGCCTCGCGGGCGGCTTCGACCTCGGTGTCCTTTGACGGCGCGACCAGATCTACGATGTCGGCCAGTCGCCGCAGAGCTTCGGTCTGGGGCTTCCGCAGCGACAGCCGTTGGTTGATTTGCGTAAGGGCGCGTTTGGGATCGATGGGCGAGACGCTCAAGCCTCGACCTCCTTGTCATCGTCGAACAAAGTCGGCTGGCCGGACGGCAACGACGACTTTCGGGCTGGTGCCGTGTCAATCTCCTGATCGTCGTCGATCAGTGGCAGGGCCTCGATTTTCAGCGAGTAGTCGTCCTTGCCCCACTCGCAGCGGTCAAGAATGGCGCCCGGTATTTTGCGGATGGTCAGGTTGGCGAGGCTGTCGAGATTCACGCTCTGGAATGCCTTGCAGCAGATCAGCAGGGTGCGATCCTGCCCTACCTCGTCAGAAACGGCGCGAAGCTGATCATGCGTCAGGCTATTCGTCGTGACGTAGATAAAGTCTGTCTCCGACGAATAGCCGTGCATCCAATAGTGCTCTGTCGAGGGCGCATACGTGAAGCCGAAATGCTTGCACATAGCCTCAGCCAACATCGCGGGATTGTAGGCTTTGGAGATTACCCATTGGCCGAACTGGTCTTTTTCCAGAAGCGAGGGGGCCAGCCTGAAGTAGCGATAACCGCCTCCGCCCTTCCAGCCGACCGCCTCGGTGATGCCGCTGGGGTCTTTGCCGTCGATAACCTTCTTTAGCCGGGGGACAATGTGCGTTTCACAGTGAACGCCGAGTTCCACCATGATCCAGCGGCGGCCCAGTTTATGTGCGACGGCGCCCGTCGTGCCCGAGCCGCCGAAGGAGTCCAGGACAATGTCGCCCTTAGCCGTGGCTATCTCTATCACACGTTTCAGAAGCTTCTCTGGCTTGGGTGTGTCGAACGCCTTTTCCTTCCCCGCGAGAGCTTTAGCTTCCGCCTTAGACGTCCGATTGCTGCCCGTTTCGGTATGGGTCCAGATAGTTTCGGGAGGTCGTGACTCATTCTGATCCGCATAGACTCGGAAGTAGGCAGACCAACCATTCCGACCAGTCACCCATTCTATGCGATTCATGTCCTGCTCAACGCGCTGCACCCCCCAACGCCAACGGCTATCGCTGCCGTCAGGATTCTTCGGGTAAACTTTCGTTCCGTCGGGCGCGGTAAGAGAAAAATAGAGAGTAGGGCGGGCCTCACGAGTGCCGTCGGCCCCCATAGCTCTTAGCGGCTTTAAATAGTAGGGCCGCCCGGCCTCATCAACTTTGTTGTAGTGTGAGGGCAGGTCTCCGCCTTCTGAGCGAATTTGATTGACCTCGAATGCTTCGATGTCTCGGGCGTACACCAGAATGTAATCGTGTCGTGTCGAAAAAAGGCGAGCATCCATTCGAGGGCTGTCTGCCTTCTCCCAAACAACAGTAGCAACGAAGTTAGTCGCGCCAAAAATTTCATCGAGGATGCACCGTGCGCGGTGAACTTCAACGTCGTCCAGATGTAGCCATATGCTTCCATCGTCCGACAGTAGCCGGTGGATAACGTTGATGCGGTCTCGAAGCAGAGATAACCACAGTGAATGCTCGATCCCATCGTTATAGTGGGTAAACGCCTGACCCGTATTGAAAGGTGGGTCGATATAGGCGCACTTCACACAACCCAGATAACCTGCCTCCAAAGCCTTCAGCGCGAGTAGATTGTCGCCTCGAATCAGGACATTTTCGAATTAATCGCCCTCGCGACGCTTAGTAGCATGATGCGACAAAGTTTCGTCTTCGATAAGGATGCGCGGCTCCAGTCGAGGCCGATTTTCCTTGCCGATCCAAGTCAGTTCGAGCTTGGTCTTCGTGGCCATCAGGCGAGGCTCCATCGGATAGTAAACAGGGTTGTCATCTCGGGCGTAAGGCTCAGCTTGTCCGCGATCTCGTCGAGCATCCGCTCGCGTTCCTCGTCGATCTCCTTCAGCCGCGTGTAAAGCTGGTGCTGGAGATCGTCGGCCCGCCTTTTGAGCGCCGCTGCTTCCCGTTGCAACTCGACCTTCTCCTGAAGATTCTGGACGGCGCGGGCGAGTTTCTTTTTTTCGTTGGCTTCCTTGGTCAAAGCCTTGATCTGTTGATCGTAGGAGATGCGGGCATCGTCACGCCAATTGTCGAGTCGCTCTTCCTCCTCGTTCAGGAACTCACCTAGCCGCTGTTGCGCCCGCCCGACGATCTCCGTCTTGCTATCGTCCAAAACCTTGGTGAGTTCAATCTCCGGCGCGGCGCTTGGGACCTCACTTACGACAGTAGCGGGCACCGTCAGGATGCGTGCCACGGTTTCCGGGTGGACCTGCCCGCCGTCATCCGCAAATGCGGCGCAGATCAGTTCATCGAAGGTTCGGGCAGGCGTCGCGAGCTTGAGCCGGGCGACCCTCATCCAGCCGCCGTTGCCCCGTAGCGGTGCGACGTCACCGAGATTACCGTCGTAGGCAGAATAGTCGAATCTGATCTCGGCGGTTTGAAGATCGCGCTGGGTAGCGCGTGACACCAGTTGATCGGCCAGCCCTTCATCGGCCAGACGAAAGAATTGCCAACCGCGCCCATCGGCCTCTGGCCACTCCGTCGAGTATGTGTCGCCGGAGTAATCGAAACGCTCGACGTGATCGGGATGGAACCGCGCCTCCGGCAGTTCTGCGCGCGCGAGGTTGAGCAGGGCGCGTTTGAACTCGTCGAGCGACGAGGAGATAGAATCCTTACGAAAGTGTAGCCGGGCGATGACCTTGTCGTCCATCTCGGCCAGCAGTTTGTTGCGAGCCGCTGCCTTGGCCTCGTCGATCTCAAACGCGAACTCATTTTGCAGCGCGTCGAACGCGACGTTGATCTCCTCGTTGTTGCGGCACGATTGAACGATGTCGAGGATGCGCCGCTCTATATCGACGCCGGATTCGATTGCACCCAGCACCTCGTCGGAGGAGCCGAACACGCCTTCAAACAGCTTGAACTTCTGATCGAGCAGTTGAACGATCCGCGCTTCCGCCTGATTCTTGCGGTTCATGAAGTTGATGACGGTCACGTCGATCTTCTGGCCGTAGCGGTGGCAGCGACCGATCCGCTGCTCGATCCGTTGGGGGTTCCAAGGCAGGTCATAGTTGATGAGCAGGGAACAAAACTGAAGGTTGATGCCCTCGGCTCCCGACTCCGTGGCGATGAGGATGGTGCGGTCGTTCCTAAAAGCATCGACGATGGCAGCCTTCATGTCCGCCGTCCTGGATCCTGACACGACATCCGTGCCGCGATGCTTCTCCAGCCACGCCTTATATACGGCGTTGCTGTCCCTGTCGGAGTTCGAGCCGTTGAGGACGACGGTCTGCCCTTGGAACCCCTTGGCTTCCAGCATTTCGCGTAGGTAGGTCTGGGTGCGAACGGACTCCGTGAAGATGACGGCCTTGCGCAGGCCGTCCTTGGCCACGATCTCGTTTAGAACGCCTGGCAGGCTATCGAGGAGGGCTTTGCCCTTTGCGTTTGTCTGAATTGACGCGGCGAGGTCGCGGTAACGCTTCAGCTCATCGATCTCATTTTGTAGGTGCTTGGGATCGATTCCCTCAACGGCGTTGTCGGTGTCATCCTGTAGGGCCTCGGCTTCCATCGCCTGACCCTCTTCCCGCCATTCATCGGCTGTCTCTTCCAGCCCGTCGATGTCGTCCAGCGCGTCTTCGTTGATGGATAGCTTTCGCTCTAGGCGGGTAACCATCTTGTCCAGCGTTGCGGCGACCGCGAAGGACGATGATCCAAGGATTTTGCGTAACACCAACGTGACGAGGTGACGGCCATTTTGCCCCACCGCGAGTGTGTCATCACGCTGAAGGTAGTGCGACATGTGCTCGTAGAGGTCGGATTCCAACTTGTCAGGGGTGAAGTCGAAGGTCCTTGCCAGACGATTGGTGTAGTTGATCAGGCCAGCCTTTTGAACCTGACGACGCAGCGTTCGTTTGCAGATCGGCTCCAGACGGCGGGCCAGCAACGCCTGCGAGGTGCGGTCCTCTCGACCGCCAAACTCGGCGCGAAAAGCCTGCTCGGAACCGAAGTAGGTCTCGTCGATGATGGTGACTAGGCCATAGAGTTCCATAAGGTTGTTTTGCAGCGGTGTTGCCGTCAGCAGCAGTTTCTGGCGACCGGCAAGTGCATCGCGGAGGACAGCCGCCCGTGAGGTCTCGGCGGCTCGGTAGACGTTGCGCAGCTTGTGAGCCTCATCGAAGACAATGAGGTTCCATCCAATCCCACGAAGCTGGTCGGCAATCCCTGCCGCATATTCGTAGGAGAGAACGATTATGCCTTCACCTCGTCCCAGCGGATTGGGCTTTCCGGCCTTGTTCAGGTCTTTGACGCGCTTGGCGTCGAGAATGATCGAGGGCAGCGAAAATTTTTCGCGCAACTCCGTCGCCCACTGCTTACGGAGCGAGGCCGGGACGATGAGCAGTAGCTGCCGCTGGCGCTCCCACCACCGCTGGCTGAGCACCAGCGCCGCCTCAATTGTCTTGCCCAGACCGACCTCATCAGCCAGCAAAACGCCCTTCGACAGCGGCGAGCGCAGGGCAAACATGGCGGCATCGACCTGATGCGGATTCAGATCGACACGAGCCGACGATAGCGATTGAGTCAGGCCGTCTTTCTCATCCAAACCTTCGCGGGTAAGGAAATGAGCGAAGTACTGCGCCTGATGTGGCGTGTAAAAGGTCAAGAAGCCCCCTCGGCAAAGCGAATACGTCTGATGATAATTATCTATCAAGGTTCGATTGCACGACTTTTAACACCCATGCAGGACCTCGGCGACTCTGAGCGACAGCAGTCCACATATCTCGTGTGCTAAGCGCGCCTAAGGGCGACAACTTGGTACCTCCGAGCCGTCACTAACGACTGGTAAATTATCAAACGAAACATTGAAAGGGATACCTGCTGAGCGATCCGGGCGGATGCCAGGCATGGAGGAAAAACCTGCCGCTCCTATCGCGCGTGACCACGAGCAGCGGAAACAAAGCTGGGGAAAGAGGGGAGCGGTTGCCGCTCCCCTCTTCATGAATTCAGGCAGCACGCCAAAAGACGCTTCGAAGTCCTTGTAAGTGGCATCGACGGAGGGCAGTGCATCTTGCGCTGAGGCCGGAGAAGCGACGCCGATGGCCAATGCCGCGGCGGCATCGCGGCGGGGCCATCTCCCGCCGCTCGATTCAGATGGATTTCAAGTCTCAGGCACTGAGGGCCCCGGCTCCGTGCAGGCCTCGCGGATCGCCGCGACATGCCAGTGGTCCGTGCCCAGCAGCCGCCTAGGATCCGCATGGTCGGAAAGGACCGCCGTACCGCCCGATAACGCTGGCCGAGATCGGTCCATCACGCCACCTTCCACCTCACCAATGCTCTGGAACTCAATCGGCTTCGGACGATTGTTCGTGGGTAGATCTCGAAGGGAGAAACCATTGTCCGCACCTGACGAAATGGACGTCGTCCTCGAAAAGCTGCCTTTGAGGATCGGCGCCTACGTACCCGACGACTTGCTGGAAGACTGGTTCGCGCCGGGAACGGGCATGAACCCGGTCAGCCCGGAAGCGCTGGCGGCCGCCAAGACTTACGGATGGCGCTTCGAATGCGAGTTCAAGCACTATCCCGAACGGATGGAGGGCGTGTTCTGGAAGTGGGTGCCTGCGATCTGATCCGCGCAGGGCCAGTAGAAACGGACAGGCTTCCTGATCCCCTCAGCCGCCGCCGATCGGCGTCGTCACCTTTCCGGTTCCGCCGCATTCGGGGCAGGTCCGGCCGTCGATCATGCCTGTCCCGGCGCAGCGGTGACACATATGCTCGCCGGCGCCAGGAATGCCAGCCGGGACTTCGTCGGGATTGGCTTGACCTTCCGCAAGTTGCGCAGGTTTGCCTCGCATCCGGGCGGCGGTCTCGTCGACTTCAAGCGACGTGCTGCTGTCGTCCGGTTCGCCGGATTGGCCTATGGTTTCGTTGCGCGGCCGGTCGTTCGTGCCTGTCGTTATCTTTGGTTTCCGAGCCATTGCAGTACTCTTTTGCCGATTCCAGGCGCAGCTCTCAGTTCCTGCGGTTTCGAACGCCTCAGCTCCGCAGAGGTTCCGGTTGGCAACTGTCCGCCGGCCGGCCCGGACGGAAGTGGCAATCAGCAACCGTTCCAAGCTGAAATGTCACGAGATAGGGGCGCTCATCGCTCAGGCAGGACGGGAATGCCTTTCATTGGCGCCGCGCAACGTTGCGCCTGCGCTACGACAGCCGCTCCGACCGGACTTTCACATCGTCGCTCAGCTGCCGCACGATCTCAGCGGTCTTGCGGATGTCGGCTTCGTCGAGAGCGACGCCCATGGTCGAGGCGATCGCCATCAGCTGGGCGTTCAGCTCGCTGTGGCGCGCGGCGCCTTTGCGCGTCAGCTGCACAAGCTTCGAGCGCCGGTGTTTTGGATTGTCGATGAATTCGACCAGCCCCTCGGCCGCAAGCTCATCCGCCAGCCGCTGCATGCGCTGACGGCTGGTGGGCCGCATCTGGGCGATCTGCGGCACGGTGAGCGGGCCAAGCAGCGCGAGGCTTCGCATGAAGCCGAACGCACCGCCGCCCCAACTGGTGATGAGCCCTGTCTTCTGGCCGAGAGCCCGTATTCTGAAGAAGCACTGGGCCACTTCGAGCATCAGCTCGGTGATCGCCTCGGCCTTGCCGTCAACGACGGGGTCCGTCCCTGTTCTTGGGCCCAACTCAGTCCCGTGTCGTGCCGGCGCCATCGCTTCCGTTTCCTTTTATCTCCGCCAATTTCCGCGATTGACACCGCTGTTGTCAACTTTTAGAATGACACCTTGGTTGTCGTTTCTAGGCGGCTATGCGCTTCATAGCCCCTAGGCATATGCGGGAGCAGACATGGAAATGGCTGGGCAAACCGACACCGGAACCGCAGGCGTCATCGCGAGACCGCCCCTGCTCTTTCTCGCTGCGTTTCTGATTGGCTTCGTGCTGGATCGCCTGCTGCGCTTGCCGTTCCCGATTCCCGGGATGGTCACCTGGATCATCGGCGGCTCGCTGATCGCGATCGGTTTTGCGCTTTTCGCCGCGGGCATTCGCAACTTCATGCGCGCGGAAACGCCGGTGCCGACGAATGAGCCGACGCGCGTGCTGGTGACGACCGGCATCCACGGCTGGACGCGCAATCCGATCTACCTCGGCATGTTCCTCATCTATGGCGGCATCGGCGTGGCCGCGCAGAATATTTGGATCCTTGTCCTCACGCTGCCGCTTGCAATCCTGATCCGCTACGGCGTCGTCGCCCGCGAGGAGGCCTACCTCGAGCGGCGCTTCGGCGATGCGTATCTCGACTACAGGCAACGCGTGCGGCGGTGGCTCTGAGCGTCGCAAGAATGCCGATCGCGGGCTCTGATCCCAAAGTCCTGCCGAGCTGGTACTATTTTGTCGGCTGACGACGATCCAGAACCAACGCTTAGGGATTTCAAATGAAACTCGGCTTCATCGGCACAGGCGCGCTCACGTCAGCGATTGTCACCGGACTTAAATCCGCCGCGGACAATTCCGTACCGGTGCTCCTGTCGCCTCGTAATGAAGAAATCGCTGCCGGCCTGGCGCTTCGCTACCCAGATGTACGCGTTGCAGCCGATAATCAGGCCGTCGTCGACAGTTGCGATACGATCATGCTAGCGGTTCGGCCGCAGGTTGCGCATGACGTGCTAACAGGATTGCAGTTTCGTCGGGACCATCACGTCGTCAGCTTGATCGCCACCCTGTCGCGCGAGGAGATAGCCGCGTTGATCGCTCCTGTGGAGCACGTGACAAAAGCACTTCCCATGCCGATGATCGCTCACAGGCAGGGAGCGACAATCATCTGTCCGCCCGACCGGCGCATGGCGGCGTTTTTCGACCGGCTGGGAAAGGTGATCGAAGTCGATGATCCGAGCGAGTTCGACGCGCTGAGCGTCGTTACCGCGACATTTGCCAGTTATTTCAAATATCTCGACACCATCAATGGCTGGCTGAAACAGCATGGCGTCGCCGAGGCGCGGGCGCGCGACTATATCGTCACCATATTCAAAGCGCTGGCCAACGCACCGGAGACGACGCCGGATACGGGCTTCATGGATCTGGCGCAAGACTATGCAACACGCGGCGGGATCAACGAACAGATTTTGAGCGAGCTCACGGCACGGAACGTCTTTGATGCCTTCGCAGAAAGCCTGGATGGCGTGCATCGGCGTATCTCGGCAGGAGCAGCGCCACGCATTGGTCCTCCATCGTGACGATGACAGCCGGCCCTAGCGTAATCCTCCACACCAACGCGCCGGCCGTGGCGATGAACGTGCTGCGGGAAACGCATCCGGGGCTGTCGATTTACCCCTGTGACAGCTACGCCGGCCTGGCCGCCCTGATAGAAGAGACAAAAGCCGAGATCGTCTACTCGGTGCGCTTCGACGGCACAGCGCGCTTTCCGCGTTCCGCTCTCCTGGAAAGCCCGACGGTGAAATGGGTGTCGGTCGGCGGGTCGGGGACAGATCATCTGGGTCGCTGGAACCCCGAAAAGGTCACGGTGACGAACGCCGCCGGGGTCGCGGCCGACATGATGGCCGAATATGCGCTGGGGGCGATGCTGTCCTTCTCGCTGGGTCTTCGAAATTTCGCCAGGCATCAGCGCGCGCGGACATGGGTCACTGGCACAGTAGAGCCGATCCAGGGCAAGACCTTGCTGCTGCTCGGCCTCGGCAGGACCGGGCAGGCATTGGCCCGGCGTGCCAAGGCCCTGGGGCTGACGACGCTCGGCGTGCGTGCGCATCCCAGGCCAACTACAGATGTCGATGAGGTTCATGGCATCGAGGCATTGCCGGGACTTTGGGGCCGGGCCGACTTCATCGCCTGTTGCGTGCCGCTGCTGGAGGCGACGCGCGGGCTGATCGGCGCTGCGGCGTTTGCCGCGATGAAGCCGTCGGCGGTGCTCATCGACGTTTCGCGTGGCGGCGTCGTGGATGAGGCAGCGCTGCTGTCGGCGCTCGATGGCGGTTGCATCAAAGGCGCCGCGCTCGATGTCTTTTCGACCGAGCCACTGCCGGCGGATCACCCACTTTGGGGCTATGAGAGCGTGATCGTCACGCCGCATTGCTCGTCGGTCTATGAAGGCTGGGAGGAGAAAGCGCTGGCTATGTTCGCAGACAATCTCAGCCGCTATCGGCGCGGCGAAAAGCTGCTCGGCGTTGTCGATCCAATGCGCGGTTACTATTCCTCTGCACAGAGGATTTGGTTCTTTGACTGAGCCTGAAGGAGGCTGTGATGGTTGCCGCCGACCGATCTCCTCCTGCCAATCTCGAGGGTTTGCGATTAGCCATAAGCCACCACACCTTCGTCATCCCAGGGCGGAGCAAGGAGCGAAGCGACGCGGCGCAGACCCTGGGATCCATTCCGTTACCTCAGCCGAGGAATGCAACGGCTCAGAACGGTGCTTGCATCCGCAACGATGCCAGCTACCCTTTCACCATGACCGGCTATGCCTATATGACCGCGAGCCAGAAGCGCGGCACGATCTACATCGGTGTCACCAACGATCTTGGCCGCCGCATGCCGGAGCACAAATCCGGCCAGGGCTCGCGCTTCACCAGCCGCTACGGTGTGCAGCGTCTGGTCTGGTACGAAGAATATTTCGACATTCGCGACGCCATCCAGCGCGAGAAGTCGCTGAAGCGCTGGCCACGCCAATGGAAGATCGAGCTGATCGAGAAGACCAACCCTGAATGGTTTGAGCTTTTTCGCGGGACCGGGTGGTAGCGTTCGGCTCTGGTCCGCTGGAGCACTGCCGCCAGGGAACGGCATGGATCCCAGGGTCTGCGCCGCGTCGCTTCGCTCCTTGCTCCGCCCTGGGATGACGAAGGGAGGGATGTTTCAGCCAATCCTAGAGGTTTGCGATTTGCCACTGAAATTGGCTGAGAGGAATTGTCGACAGTCGCTGCCGATCGGCCCAACCTGTCAAAATCACTGTGCAGAGGAACTAGCGATGAAGTCTCCCGACGGCGCCTCGATACAGGAAGCCGATATCGCGATCATCGGCGGCGGCATTGCCGGAGCGAGCGCGGCCTATGAACTGGCGGCCGTCTCGTCGGTCATCCTGCTCGAGCGGGAAAGCCATTGCGGCTACCATTCCACCGGCCGGTCGGCCGCGAGTTTTACGGAGAATTACGGCAACGCCGTCATCCGACGGCTGGCGATCGCCAGCCGGTCTTTTCTCGAAGCGCCGCCCGAGGGCTTTTGCGATCACCCCTTGATGTTTCCGCGTGGCATGCTGACCATCGCGCGCCAGGATCAGCTCGGCCGGCTTGAAGAAGAACTCGAAAGGGCCAGGCAATTCGTGCCGTCGATCCATCGGGTCAGTCCCGAAGAGGCGTTTGCGCGCGTGCCGGTGCTACGAGCCGATTATGTCGCCGGTGCGATCGTCGAACCGGGTTGTCGCGAGATCGACGTCAACGAACTCCATCAGGGTTTCCTGCGCAACGCGCGCAAACGTGGCGGCCGGATCGTCACCAATGCAGGCGTCGACGCGATCGAGCGGCACAAGGATCGCTGGATCCTGCAGACGAGCCAGGGACTGTTCGCCGCGCCGATCCTCGTCAATGCGGCCGGCGCCTGGGCGGACAGGATTGCCGGTCTGGCTGGAGTTGCTCCGATCGGTCTGGTGCCGAAGCGGCGCACCGCGTTCCATGTCGCAGCACCGGATGGCGTCTCCATAGCCGGATGGCCGCTCGTCAACGATGTCGGCGAGGAATTCTACTTCAAGCCGGACGCCGGCCGGATTTTCGTCTCGCCGGCGGATGCGACCCCAAGCGAGCCGATGGACGCCTATCCCGACGATTTCGACGTCGCCGTCGGCGTCGATCGGCTGCAGCGGGCGACGACGATCGACGTGCGCCGGATAGAACATCAATGGGCGGGCCTGCGCAGTTTTGTCAGCGACGCCTCGCCGGTGGTGGGCTTCAACGCCGAGGCCGAAGGCTTCTTCTGGCTGGCGGGCCAGGGCGGCTACGGCATCAAGACATCGCCGGCGCTGGCCCGGGCATGTCGCGATCTGATCCGCACCGGGCTGTTGCCGGATGATCTGTTGCGTCAAGGCATCGAGGCGGGCGATCTTGCGCCTGGCCGGATCAGGGCGACATTCGCGCCGGAGAAAAAAGCACCGTGAGTGAGGGATGACCGCATGACGATCGAACGCTTCGAGAATGGCCCACGCTTCTGCCGCGTGCTCAGCCCATAATGGCATTGTCTCTCTGGGGCATTGTCTATCTGGCCGGCATGACGGCCGACGATCTGTCGGGCGACACCACGCAGCAGACGCGCGACGTGCTCGCCAAGATCGACGCCTATCTGGCGAAGGCCGGCAGCGACAAGTCGAGGATCCTGAGCGCCACGGTATGGCTGCGCGACATTGCCGACTTCGACAAGATGAACGCCGCCTGGGACGCCTGGATCGACAAAAGCGCCATGCCGGTGCGGGCAACGGTCGAAGCCCGGCTCGCCGGCGACGACTATCGGGTCGAGATCATGGTGACCGCTGCCGCCTGAACTGCGATCTATTGGGGAGTCGACGCCATGGCTCGAGACCTGACCATCGCGGTCTGCCAGACCGGCCCGATACAGAAACGCGCGCAGCGCGCCGAAACGGTGGACCGGCTGGTCGCGCTTCTGGAAAGAGCGGCCGCCGCCGGCGCTGAAATCGCAGTGTTTCCCGAACTGGCGCTGACAACCTTCTTTCCGCGCTGGCGCATCGACGACCAGGCCGAGATCGAGGCGTTCTTCGAGCCCGCCATGCCGGGCCCGCAGACGCAGCGCCTTTACGACACCGCGGCGCGCCTCAAGATAGGCTTTGCGCTCGGATATGCCGAGCTGACGCGCATCGACGGGGTCACGCGCTGCTTCAACACGATGGATCTGGTCGGGCAGGACGGCAAGCTTGTCGGGCGCTATCGCAAAATCCATGTTCCGGGATCAAGTGAGCCGGAACCGGGCGCGACCGTGCATCTCGAGCGGCGTTATTTCGAGCCCGGCAATCTCGGCTTTCCGGTCTTCGTCTATCGCGGCGTGCGCGTCGGCATGGCCATCTGCAACGACCGGCGCTGGCCGGAGACCTACCGCATGCTCTGCCTCAACGGCGCCGAAATTGTCCTGATCGGCTACAACACGCCGCTGCTGCTCGATGAGGCGCCGGCGCTGGCGCATCTGCGCATGTTCCACAACCATCTGCCGATGCAGGCCGGCGCCTATCAGAACACGGTCTGGGTCGCGGCAGCGGCCAAGGCCGGCGTCGAGGACGGCCAGGCCTTGATCGGCGGCTCCTGCATCATCGCCCCGACCGGCGAAATCGCGGCGCAGGCGATGTCGCTCGACGACGAGGTGATCGTCCATCGCGCCGATCTCGACCTCATCGCCATCTGCCGCAAGGTGAATTTCGACTTCGCCAGATATCGCCGGCCCGACCAATATCGGCTGATCGCGGATCAGGTTTGAGGTGACGGCCCTCGCTGGCGTTAGAACGCTTTGCGTTATTGCGTTACCATCACAGGACTTCGAAACTAGTTCCTCTGCACAGAGGACCTTGGTTCTTAGACTGAGCCTGAAAGCGGCTGTGGACGGTCGTCGGCCGGCCTCCAGCCGCCATCTCTGACGCTGGCGATTGGGCATAAGTCACCACGACTTCGTCATCCCAGGGCGGAGCAAGGAGCGAAGCGACGCGGCGCAGACCCTGGGATCCATTCCGTTACCTCAGCCGAAGAATGCAGCGGCTCAGAACGGTGCTTGTATTCGCAACTGTGCTCGTTACCCTTCAGCCATGACCGGCTATGCCTATATGACCGCGAGCCAGAAGCGCGGCACGATCTACATCGGCGTCACCAACGACCTCGGCCGCCGCATGCCGGAGCACAAATCCGGCCAGGGCTCGCGCTTCACCAGCCGCTACGGCGTGCAGCGTCTGGTCTGGTACGAGGAACATTTCGACATTCGAGACGCCATTCAGCGTGAGAAGTCGCTGAAGCGTTGGCCGCGCCAATGGAAGATCGAGCTGATTGAGAAGACCAATCCGGAGTGGTTCGAGCTTTTTCGCGGAACGGGGTGGTAGCGTCCGGTTCTGGTCCGCTGCATTCTCCGGCTGATGTCACGGAATGGATCCCAGGGTCTGCGCCGCGTCGCTTCGCTCCTTGCTCCGCCCTGGGATGACGAAGTGGAGGGATGCTTCGGCTAATCCTAGATGTTTGCGACCTGCCACTGACCGGAATCATCGACGTTCGCTGCCGATCGGCTCGACCTGCCAAAACTACTGTGTCGAGGATGCCCTCAGCCTCACCCCGTCCCGATCTGCGTGAACGGCAGCCGCAGATGCGCGGTCGCCAGCACCTTGCCCGAGGAATAGCCGTGGTCGCTATAGTGACGACGCCGGCATCCTCGCCGTCGGCCAGAACCCGCGCATTCGCCGCGGCCGGCATGCCGATGCGCGCTGTGGTGAACGACCAGCGTTTCAGCCCATCCAGATCAGCGTCCTGCACCAGCACCTTCAAAAACTCGCGCGAGCGCGGCCCGCCAACCTAAATTCATCCCGCTCTAGGAAACAGCAACGAGATGACCGTTGCCAAGATCCTTCAGGGCCAGTTTCGGCGGGTGTTCGCCGATTTTTCGAGTCGGGCTCGGGATCTCCTGGTCGAGACGCGCGAAACGCGGCCGGCGCTTTGCCGGATCGGGCACCGGCACGGCCTCGATCAAGCGCTTCGTGTAGGGATGGCGCGGGTTCGAAAAGACCTGGTCGCGGGTGCCCATTTCGACGATCTGGCCGAGATACATGACGGCGACACGATCGGAAATGTTCTCGACCACCGCCATGTCGTGCGAGATAAAGAGATAGGCGATGCCGAATTCGCGCTGCAGTTCCTTCAGCAGGTCGAGCACGCGGGCCTGCACCGACACGTCGAGCGCCGAAACGCTCTCGTCGGCGATGATGAGTTTGGGCCTGAGTGCCAGAGCGCGCGCGATGCAGATGCGCTGGCGCTGGCCGCCCGAGAATTCGTGCGGATAGAGCTCCATCTGGTCGGCCGACAGGCCGACGCGCTCGAACAGCGCCGCCACAAGCTGGCCGCGCTCTTCCTTCGAGGCAATGCCATGGATCAACAGCGGCTCGGCAACGAGGTCGCCGACGCGCATGCGCGGGTCAAGCGAGGCATAGGGATCCTGGAAAATCATCTGCACGTCGCGGCGAACCGCCTTGCGCTGGTCACGGCCAAGGCCCGCCAGATTGCGCCCGCCGATCACGATATCGCCGTGGTAGGGCACAAGCCCGGCCAACGCCTTGGCGGTGGTCGACTTGCCGCAGCCGGATTCGCCGACCAGCGCCAGCGTCTCGTGCGGCGCGATCGAAAAGTTGACGCCTTCGACGGCGTGGACACGGCGGTTCACTTGGCCGAAGAAGCCACCGCGCAGGTCGAAATGGACATGGAGATCGTTGACCACCGCCACGCTTCCGGGCATTTCCACTTCGACGGATTTTTGTTCGGCGGACTTTTGGCGGCCGACGCCGGTTCCGATGCGCGGCACGGCAGCGAGCAGCTCGCGCGTATAGTCGGCTTGCGGCCTGGCGAAAATATCGGCGGCTGTTCCCTGCTCGACCATGCGGCCGTGCCGCATGATGACAACGCGATCGGCCATTTCGGCCACCACGCCCATGTCGTGGGTGATGAGGATGATGCTGGTGCCGTGTTCGCGCTGCAGATCGCGCAGCAGTTCCAGCACCTCGCCTTGCACGGTGACGTCGAGCGCCGTCGTCGGCTCGTCGGCGATCAGCACATCCGGTTTCAGCGCCACCGCCATGGCGATCATCACGCGCTGGCGCATACCGCCGGACAGTTCGTGCGGAAACTGTTTTAG
Source organism: Mesorhizobium sp. BHscii (assembly GCF_053848065.1). Classification (NCBI taxonomy): domain Bacteria; kingdom Pseudomonadati; phylum Pseudomonadota; class Alphaproteobacteria; order Hyphomicrobiales; family Phyllobacteriaceae; genus Mesorhizobium; species Mesorhizobium sp. BHscii. The sequence goes on from NZ_JBSPKW010000007.1 coordinate 169,014, forward strand.
CCGGCTTTCGGCTTCCGGGATGCGGACGGCCTTCAGCGCCTCGATGGCGCGCCGGCGCGCCTCGGCGCGTGACAGGCCGGTATGGGCCTCGATGGATTCGACCAGCTGCCGGCCGATCGACAGCACCGGATTGAGCGATGTCATCGGCTCCTGGAAGATCATCGCGATGCGGTCGCCGCGAATGCCGCGCATCCGACGCTCATCGAGCCCAGCCAGATCGATGTCACCTCGATCGATATCGCGAAGCCGGATCGTGCCGGATTCTATCCGGGCGGCCGGCTGCGGCAGCAACTGCATGATCGCCAGCGCCGTCATCGATTTGCCGGAACCGGATTCACCGGCAATGCAAAGCGTCTCGCCGCGCGAAAGCGAGAACGATAGCTCTGATACCACCGGCCGCTCGCCATCTTCGCCACGCACGCTGACGGTCAGGCCGGAGATTTCCAGCACCGGTCCGGCCGTGACCGAAACGGCCGGGGCAAAAGCCCCGGTCCGCTTGCTGGTTGCGCCTTTGCTCATTCGAAGACGCAGCGCGGGAAGTAGAACGACACCACCCAGTTCGGCATGTCGACAATCTCGCTGATCCGGAGATCGCCGCAGACCGAAACCAGCATGTAGGCCTCGACCGGGTCCATTGCGTAGCGGCCGGCAAGCAGGTCGATCATCTGGGAGACCGCTTCCCTGGCGCCCGTCATCAGGTCCGGTCCGATGCCGGTCGTCACCTCATAGCCCTTGGCATCGAGATGGCGCGTCACCGGGCCAGGCGTGGTGAAGCGCGGTGTCTTCAGCCTGATATCCTTAATCAGGTCGAGCTTGAGCACGACATCCATCGGGCTTTCGATCGCCGTGCCGCACACTTCGCCGTCGCCCTGCGCGGCATGCGTGTCGCCAACCGAAAACAGCGCACCGGCCACCTCCACCGGCAGATAGAGCGTGGTCCCGGCCGCGAGATCGCGGATGTCGAGATTGCCACCGACGCGCCTTGGCGGCACCACCGAGTGGAGGCCCATTTCAGCCGGCGCGTTGCCGATGGTGCCGGCAAACGGTTTTAGCGGCACCCGCGCATGTTTGCCGAACAGTGCCGGCTCGAGCGAGACGGCGTCGTATGTCCAGATGTTCAGCGCCGGCTCCGAAAAATTGTCGGCGAGCAGCCCGAACCCCGGAATGTTCGCCGTCCAGCCGAAGCCGGACGGCTTGAACATCTCGATCGTCACCTTCAGTGCATCGCCCGGCTCGGCACCTTCGACATAGATGGGCCCGGTGACGGGGTTCACCTTGGCGAAGTCGAGCAAAGCGACGTCGGCAACGGTGCTGTCGGCCTGAAGCTGGCCACCCGACGAATCGAGGCACTGGAACTCGATCGTCGAACCGGGCGCCACCCGCTCAGTCGGGACAAAGGAATTGTCCCAGCCGAAATGGTGATGGCGCCCATGGATGGTGTAGTCGCAGTTATTGCACATCGGTCACATACACATTGTCATAATTGATCGGGATATGGACGGGATCGACATAGAGATTGTCGGCGCCACCCATCCGGGCCGATTTCATGGTGAAACGCTGCTCGTTGAAGACCGGCGCCCAGGGCGCGTCTTCCATGATCTTGCCGTAGATCGCGCTCCACATCTTGGCACGTTCGCCTGATTTGGCCGGATCGACGATCGAGTCGGCCTCCGCCGCCTTGGCGTCGAGATCCTTGTTGCAGTACCACGACCAGTTCCAGCCGCCCGGAACCGCGCCGGCGCAGCCGAGGATCGGCCCGTAGAAGTTCGACGGATCGGGGAAATCGGCGATCCAGGCCATGCCGCCGGACCAGATCATCGGCGCGCCGGCCTTGTCGCCGCCCGCCGCGATGACATTGGCCTGCGCGAGCGACTGGATGCTGGCCTTGATGCCGATCGCCGCCAGATCCTGCTGGATCGCCTGGGCGATGCGCGGGTTGGGATCGGTGTTCATGGCGAACAGCTGCGTGTCGAAACCATCGGGATGACCGGCCTCGGCAAGCAATGCCTTGGCCTTGGCCACGTCATAGGGATAGCCCTTGAATTCCTTGTCGTAGCCGGGCATCGACGGCGGCAGCGGCTGGTTGGCCGGCACCGCACGGTTGTTGATCAACTGGACGATACGGTCCTTGTTGATCGCCATGTTGACCGCTTGCCGTACCTTCACATTGTCGAAGGGCGCCATGGTGGTGTTCATTGTGATGTAGCCGGTGTGCAACTGGCCGCCCTCGACGACGCGGGCCTTCTGCTCGGGATCGGCCATCACCTCCTGGAACTTGGCCGGCGGAATGCCGTCGCCGGGAATGTCGATCTCGCCCTTCTGCAGCCGCAGCAGCGCCACGATCGGCTCCTGCCCGATCTCGAAGGTGACTTTGTCGAGATGCGGCAGGCCCTTGTGCCAGTAATCCGGGTTGCGCTCGAAGACGACGCGCTGGCCGAGCGTCCATTCGGCGAGCTTGAAAGCCCCGGTGCCGACCGGATGCTTGCCGAAGTCCGCGCCGTATTTCTCGACCTCCTCCTTCGGCACGACATGCGAGAAGTTGATGGCCATGACATGCAGGAAGGTGGCGTCGGGCCGGGTCAGTTCGAACTTGACCGTGTAGGGATCGACGACGGTGACGCCCGCCAGGCTTTCCGCCTTGCCTGCAGCGACTTCGTCATGGCCCTTGATCGAGCCGAAGAAGCCGGCGCCGGGGCTCTGCGTCTTCGGATTGGCGACGCGATCGAGCGAATATTTCACGTCGTCGGCGGTCATCTCGCGGCCATTGTGGAATTTCACCCCTTGGCGCAGCTTGAAAGTGAAGGTCTTGCCGTCGGGCGCTATCTCATAGCTCTCGGCGAGGTCGGGCCGCAGGTTGGTGGTGCCCGGCTCGTAGTCCATCAGCCCGTCGAACAGGCTCTTGATCATCGACCAGTTCTGCCAGTCATAGCCGATGGCCGGATCGAGCGTGGCGACGTCGTCCTTGTAGGTGATGGTGATCGCGCCGCCCTGCTTGGCGTTCGGGTCGACGGCGTCCTCGGCGCGTACGCTTGTCATGCCGAGCATCAGCGCGAGCGCCGATACCGCAAGGGTGGATGTCAAGAATTTCTTCATCTCATGTTCCCTTTCTCTGGTTGTTACCGGTCTTTTTTGGTTTTCATCTAAGCTTGATGCGCGGATCGATGAACGGTGCGACCGTGTCGGCCAGGAGATTGCCGAGCACGATGGCCAAGGCTGAAACCAGGGTGACGCCCATGATGATCGGAATGTCGACGCGCTGGATGGCCTGCCAGGCAAGCTGGCCGATGCCGGGCCAGCCGAACACGCTTTCGACCACCACAATGCCGCCCATGAAGATGCCGATGTCGATGCCGATCATGGCGATGACCGGCAGGATGGCGTTGGGCAGGGCGTGGCGGAAAATGATGGCGCCGCGCGCAAGGCCCTTGGCACGGGCGGTCCGCATATAGTCCTGGCGCAGCACGTCGATCATCGACGAGCGCATCATGCGGGCGTACCAGCCGGCGCCGAGGATCCCCATGGTCAGCGAGGGCAACACCAGATGGCGCCAGGTGCCGTAGCCGCCGATCGGAAACCAGCCGAGCCGCACGGCGAATACATAGAGGAGCAGCAGGCCGACGACGAATTGCGGCGCCGAGACGCCGACAAAGGACGCGACCATCAGCGTCTGGTCGGTGGCGGTGCCGCGCCTGACGGCGGCAAGCAGGCCCATCGTCAGGCCGATCGCCAGCTCGCAAAGGATGGCGCCGACCATCAAAAGCAGGCTTGCCGGGAGCCGCGAGACGATGAGCTCCGTGACCTCGGAACGCTGGATGTAGGAGCGACCAAGATCGCCGCTGAGCAGGCTGGTCAGATAGTGCCAGTACTGGATGAAGAAGGGCTGATCGAGGCCGAGCTGCCGGCGGATGTTCTCGACCGTCTCGGGCGTGGCGCTACGGCCGGCGATCTGTCGGACGGGATCGGCGGGCAGCAGGTAGAGCAACGCAAAGGTGATCAGCGAGACGCCGAGCAGGATGAGCAGCGATTGAATGACGCGGCGGCCGAGATAGGCGATCATGCCCGCCCCCTTTGCGTCGGATCGAGGATGTCGCGCAGCGCATCGCCAATGAGATTGAAGGCCAGCGCCAGCGCCAGGATCGCCGCACCCGGAAAGAAGACCAGCCAGGGCGCTGCCTGGAAATAGGTTTGGTTCTCGAAAATGATGTTGCCCCAGGATGCGGTCGGCGGCTGCACGCCGATGCCGAGATAACTGAGCGTTGCTTCGAGCAGCACCGTGGTCGAGATGCCGAGCGTGCCCCAGACGATGATCGTCGGCAGCAGATGCGGCAGGATATGGCGAAACAGGATGCGTGATGCGCTGGCCCCGATCGTACGCTCGGCGTCGATGAACTCGCGCTCGGCGAGCGAGCTGGTCTCGGTATAGATGACCCGCGCGGTCTGCACCCAGTTCACCAGTGCGATCACCATGGCAACGATCCACAGGCTCGGCTGGAGCACCGCCGCCAGGCAGATGGCGAGCAGCAGCGCCGGAAAGGCCATCATCAGATCGGTGAAGCGCATCAGCGCGCTGCCGATCCAGCCGCGGAAATAACCCGCGGTGACGCCGACCAGCGTGCCGATCAGAAGCGCCACGCCGTTGGCGACGATGCCGATGATCAGCGAGGTGCGTGCGCCGAAAAGGATGCGGGTCAGGAGATCGCGGCCGAGCAGATCCGTGCCCAGCCAGAAGCTGGCATTCGGCGGCAACGGCGCGCCTTCAAGCGTCAGTCCGTCGAACATCTGCTCGTTCGGATCGTAGCCGGTCAACCACGGCGCCAGGACGGCGCCAGCCACGACGATGGCAACGATCACCAGGCCGAGCAGCGCCAGAGGGCGCTTGACCAGGCGCCGCCAGACGCCAGCGCGTGGCTTGACCGGCATGCGCCCGGTTGCCGGAAGATCAGGCGCGATGGGACTGGTCATCGCCGCCTTCTTCCGTCATCGCCACGATCCTGCGCGCGGCCTCCTCGACGCTGATCTGCCAGCTCATCGCCAGCGACCGGAGCTGCGCATAGGCGCGGCCGTCCTCGGCGCCTTTCGACAAGGCCTCCACCGCGCGCACGATGGTCTGGCGCTCCGCGACGCGCAGGCGAAGCGACGATATCTCGCTTGCCAAGAGCTTGCGCGCCTCGAAACTCTGCCGGGCGATCAACAGGGCGCTGTAGACGCCGGCATTGCCGACCGGCTTCAGCAACTGGGCGTCGGCGTTGTGCGACAGCGCCCACTCGATGCGGCCCGGCGCTTCGGAGCCGATCAGCGCCACCAACGGCATCGGCGCCTCACCCGGCGCCCATGGGAATTGTTCGTCGAAGCCGAGATCGGCATCGAAGAAGACGAAGTCCGCCGCCAGCGCCTCGGCCGGCAGTTCCGGCCAGCAGCCGATCGCCTCGAGGCCGATGGCCGACAATTGCCGCGTGATCGCCTGCACCGTCGGATGCGGACGATGCAGGACAAAGGCCCTGGCGCCGCCGAGATTCGGGATGCGCGGGACCTTGCTCACGAGACAACCCTCAAGCGTGGGCGGCCGAACGTCTCGGTCCGGTCATAGCGGGACAGATAGGGATCGGGCGCGACACCCTTGGTCATCGTGACGGTCTTGAACGCGGTGCCCTCGATGCGCCCGATCTGCACCGGCAAGGTGGCGTGCTGGGTTTGCGGATCGATGGAGATGTCGCCGAGCGGGGTTCGAAACGAGGTTCCGGCAAAAGCCTTGGGAAGGTCCGGCCATTGTGCGCCGGGATTGCGGGCGAGGATTTCGGCAAGCGTCCGCACCGAGGCATAGGCGGCCGCCTCGAAGGACGAGGCAGGCATGACAGAGGGCGCCGAAACGCCCTGGCGATCCGCTGCCGAGATATCGTGAAAGTAGGGCCCGACGGAAAGATGGCCATTGCCTGCATCATTGAGCGCCGGCAACTCGCATTCGGTGAGATTGCAGGACAGGATGGGGCAGCGCTCCGGCCTGAAATGCGGGTCGCGTTCGGCGAGTTCGGCATAGGCCGCGATGAAGGCATAGGACGAGGAGCCGATCAGGTTGTTCAGGATGAAATCCGGCCGGGTCGCCTGGATCTCGGCGATCAGCCTGGAGACATCGGCCTCGCCGAGCGGCAGATAGCGCTCGCCCAAAACCTTGCCGCCGGCGTCGGCGATCAGGTCGCGGGCGACACGGTTAGTCTCCCAGCCCCAGATATAGTTGGAGCCGAGCAGGAAGCCATTGGCGCCGAAGCGCGGCACGACATGGGCCAGCAGCGGGACGAGATGCTGGTTTGGGCAAGCGTGCATGTAGACGACATGCTCGTTCGCTTCGAAGCCCTCATAGGGACAGGCATACCAGAGCGTGCCGCCGGCGCGCTCGAGGATCGGAATGACCTCCTTGCGGCTCCATGACGTGATGCAGCCAATGATGTGGCGCGCGCCGCTGTTGGCCAGAATGTCGGCGCAGCCCGTCGCGTAGCCATCGATATTGCCTTGCGGGTCGCGCTCCACCGGAACGAATTCGATCGGGATGGCGGGATCGGCGTTGATGTCGGCGATGGCCGTCATCGCACCGGAACGGCAGGATTCGGACAGCAGGCGGTAGTTGCCCGACCGCGAGTAAAGGATGCCGATCTCGATACGCCGTCCCAAGCAAATCCCCAAAAATAACAATGCCCCGCAGCCGCCGCCGCGGAAGGCGAGGCATACGAGGCATTTTTGCCGCCCGGCGGTCGGAGCCGGTATTTTCCCCAATAGCGTATTCGGTACGGCTGGTCAGTCAAGCGGGAAAGTGAGGGCCGGGAAAGTGACCTGGTTGCGTCTGGTTGCGCGAGCGGCCTCGCCGAGAATTCGTCCTATCTCAGCGGTGGGCGCGTTTCTCGTCCGTCGCCGCCCGGTCGATCGCCAGCCCATCCATCGACAGGGAGACACCAAATTTTTCGCCAGCGTCCTCGGGCGTGTAGTAACCCAAGGCGACATCCCTCAGCACCAGTTCCGGATCGCGCGCCAGGGGATCGCCATAGCCGCCGCCGCCCGGCGTGCCGACGCGCACGCGGTCGCCGGCCTTTAGGGCGATGTCCTGCTCCTTGGAAAGGTGCGGCGGCACATGTTCCTTGCCATCGCGGAACACGGTAACCGTGTTGACCGCGCCGTCCTTGCCGCCGAGCGCGCCCTGCGGGCCGAAACGGCCATGATCCATGACGAAGGAGGCGCGGGCATCGCCGCGCAGGATCTCAACCTCGTAGGCGAGGCCAAAACCGCCGCGATGCTTGCCGGCGCCGCCCGAGCCTTCGCGCAAGGCATAATGGCGGTAGAGCACCGGAAAAGCCTGCTCCATGATTTCGACCGGCGGCGATTTTGAAATGCCGATGGTCGAGCAGCCATTGGTCAGGCCGTCATGATCGGCATTGCCGCCATAGCCGCCGCCGGAGATCTGGTACATGACGTAATCGCGACCGCGCGCCGGATCGTTGCCGCCGAGCGCGAAATTGCCGCTGGAGCCGGCCGGGGCCGCCGTCACCTTGTCCGGCAAAGCTTGCACCATCGCTGCGAACACCGCCTCGGCGATGCGCTGCGAAACCTCGGCCGCACAGCCCGATACCGGGCGCGGATATTTTGCGTCGAGGAAGGTGCCTTCCGGCCGCTTGACGATCAGCGGCTCGAAGGCGCCGGCGCTGATCGGCACATCAGGGAAAATATGGCGCATGGCGAGGTAAACCGAGGACAAGGTCGTCGCCAAGACGCTGTTCATCGGCCCGGCGCAAGGTTTTGACGAGCCTGAGAAATCGAAGTTGAGCGTGTCGCCGTGTTTCTCGACGGCAAGCGCGATGGTCAGCGGCTCGTTCACCACCCCGTCGGAATCGACGAAGGCCTTGGAATGGTAAACGCCGTCGCGAATGGCTGATATGTTGGCGCGCATCTGCTCGGCCGCGCGGCGGCGCAGTTCGGCGATCGCTTCGACAACTGTTTCGCTGCCGTAACGATCCAAGATTCCGTTGAGCCGGTCCTGACCGATCAGCAGGGCCGCTGCCTGCGCACGGATGTCGCCGATGCGCTGGTCGGCGACCCTGATGTTAGAGCAGATGATGGCGTAGATCTCCGGGTCAAGCACGCCCTTCTTGAACAGTTTCACCGGCGGCAGCCGAAGGCCCTCCTGCTCGACCGCCGTTGCCGAGGCGGAAAAGCCGCCCGGCACCGAGCCGCCGATATCGGGCCAGTGGCCGGTGTTCGACAGCCAGCAGAAAATCGTTCCGTCCCGGTAGACCGGCATGGCGAAGCGCACATCCATCAGATGGGTGCCACCGAGATAGGGGTCGTTGACGATGTAGATGTCGCCGGGCTCGGGCGGCAGGCAGCTTCCGTCGGCGATCATCTCGATCACCTTTTTGGTCGAATACTGCATCACGCCGACGAACACCGGCAGACCTTGGCTGCCCTGCGCGATCAGCGACCCATCGACGGCCGAATAGATGCCGTCGGAGCGGTCGTTGGCCTCGGCGATGACGGGCGAAAAAGCGGCGCGCGAAAAGGTCAGGTCCATCTCGTCGCAGACCTGCTGCAGCGCCGCCTGGATGACCGAAAGCGTAATGGTGTCGAGTTTTGCCATCTCAGGCCTCACCGATGTCGATGATGATGTTGCCGTCGGCGTCCGAGCGCGCCCGGTCGCCGGGCTCGAGCACGGTGGTCGCGTCCATCTGTTCGAGAATCGCCGGCCCCTCGATGACCGCGTCGAGCGGCAGCTTCTCCCTGCTGTAGACCGGCGTGTCGTGCCAGCGCCCGCCAAACCAGACCGGCCGGATTTCGCGCCGCGCTTCGGCCAGCGTTTCGGCGCGCCCTGCCGGGTCGATCAATCGTGACAGATCGATCGCCGGCCGCACGCCGGTCACCGAGGTGTTGAGGTTGACCAGATTGGCGCGGATTTCAGGCAGCTCGACCTTGAAGCGGGCGAAATAGGCCTTTTCAAGCAGTTGCTGCAATGTTTCGCGTGTCACCGCCGACGAAGGCAGCGGCACGTTGATGATGTGGGTCTGGCCGACGAACTGCATGTCGGCGGAATGCGTGACGCAGATCGTCTCCGGCTTTACCGCTTCCTTGCCGATCAGCTCTTCGCCTTCGTTTCGGTGCCGTTCCAATACCGCATGCAGCTGGGCTTCGTCGAGCCCTGCCACCGGCTGGTTGACCGTGTTGACGAAATCGTGCCTGAGATCGGCGACGACGCAACCGAGCGCATTGGTGATGCCCGGCCGCGCCGGCACCAGCACTTTGGGCAGACCGAGCTCGCGCGCCAGCGCCGTCGCATGCAGGGGCCCGGCGCCGCCGAAGGCGAACAGCGCGAAATCGCGAGGGTCGTGGCCGCGCGACACCGAGACCATGCGGATGGCGCCGGCCATCTTGATGTTGCCGAGCCGCAGCACGGCGCCCGCCGCCTCGACGCCGGACAGGCCGGTGGGACGGCCGATCCTGTCCTCGAATATCCCGGTGACGTGTTCGACGGTGACCGGATTTTCGACCGCGAGCAGCTTTTTCGGCGCCAGCCGGCCGAGCACCAGATTGGCATCGGTGATGGTCGGCTCGCTGCCGCCGCGCCCGTAGCAGATCGGGCCGGGATTGGCGCCGGCGCTTTCCGGGCCGATCTGGATCAGGCCGGCCGCATCGACGCGAGCGATCGAGCCGCCGCCGGCGCCGACCGTATGCACCGCCACCATCGGCACATGGATCGGCATCGCATATTCGATCTCGATCTCGTTCGACACCGCCGGTTCGGCATTGCGGATCAGCGCCACGTCGGTCGAGGTGCCGCCCATGTCGTAGGTGACCAGGTTTTTGAAGCCGGCGCGCTTCCCGGTATAGGCGGCGGCGATGACACCGGAGGCCGGGCCGGACATGACGGTCTTGGCCGACTCACGTGTGACAAAGCGGGCCGAGATCATGCCGCCATTGCCGTTCATGATCAGGAAGTCGCGGGCGTAGCCTTTTGATCCCAATTCCTTGCGCAGCCGTTCGACATAGCGTTCGAGGATCGGCTGCACCGAGGCGTTGACCGAAGCGGTCACGCCGCGCTCGAATTCGCGTGCTTCCGACAGCAGCGCATGGCCTGTCGTGATGTAGCTATTCGGCCAAAGCTCGGCGGCGATCTCGGCAGCGCGCCGTTCATGCACGGGGTTGGCGTAGGAATGCAGGAAATGGATGACGAGGGATTCGCAGCCGGCCTCGATCAACTGGGAAATCGCCGCGCGCATCTCGGCTTCGTCGAGCGGGATGCGCACTGCGCCCGAGGCTTCGATGCGCTCCGACACTTCGAGCCGCAGATTTCGCGGAATGATCGGGACGAAGCTGCCTGTCATGCCATAGGGCTGCGGCCGCGTTCGCCGGCCAAGCTCGATGACATCGCGAAAGCCGCGGGTGGTGATCATCCCGGTTTTGGCCAGCCGGCGTTCGAGCACTGCGTTGGTGGTGGTGGTCGTGCCGTGCACGATGAGGTCGATGCCGCGGATGGGGAAACCGGTGGCACCGAGCGCCGAAACGACGCCGAAGGCCTGGTTGTCGATGGTGGTCGGGGTCTTGGCGATATGCACCCGGCCGCCGTCCCGGCCGTCGATCAGAAGCAGGTCGGTAAAGGTTCCGCCGACATCGATGCCGGCGACGACGCTGCCGAGGGAATCCAGCGTCTGCGCCGAAAAATTCTCTTTCATTGTCGAAACCCGAAATATCAGGACTACCGATATGTGCCAGTTTGGAAAGGTGTTTCACGCTGGCGTCTTGACGCAAATATCATTTGTATACTAATAAATTCGGGACACAAGAGCTTACCGCTTGGCAGTGTGCAAACGGGCACGCCGGGACCTGATCGGTTCGGGCGCGCAGGAGAAGGTTTGGCGTCAGCGCCCTCGGGTTGGCCAGAAGGTTAGATTTGATGAACACCACATCCGCGCTCAACACCGCCGGCGCCCGGCCGCAGCAGTTCCCAATTCCGGCCAATGTCTATGCCGAAACCGTCGTCTCGGTGAAGCACTATACCGACCGGCTGTTTTCGTTCCGCATCACCCGGCCGCAGTCGCTGCGTTTCCGCTCCGGCGAATTCGTCATGATCGGCCTGCCAAATGCCGAGAAACCGGTGTTCCGCGCCTATTCGATCGCCAGCCCTGCGTGGGACGACGAACTGGAATTCTTCTCGATCAAGGTGCCGGACGGCCCGCTGACCTCGCAACTGCAGAAGATTCAGATCGGCGACACCGTCATCATGCGGCAGAAGTCGACCGGCACGCTGGTGGTCGACGCGCTGACCCCGGCCAAGCGCCTGTTCATGATCTCGACAGGCACCGGCATAGCGCCCTTCGCCAGCCTGCTGCGCGATCCAGACACCTATGAAAAATTCGAGCAGGTGATCCTGACCCACACTTGCCGCGACAATGCCGAACTCACCTACGGCCAGGAGCTGGTTGCGGAGCTGGAGAACGACCCGCTGATCGGCGAGCTGACCGGTGGCCGCGTCACGCTCTACAATTCGACGACGCGCGAAACCTCCAAGCGCATGGGCCGCATCACCGCGCTGATCGGTTCGGGAAAATTCTATACCGATCTCGGCATCGACAAGCTCGACCCCGAGACCGACCGCATCATGATCTGCGGCTCGATGCATATGCTGAAGGACGTCAAGGAACTGGCCGAAAACCTCGGCTTCCAGGAAGGCTCGCTGCATCATCCGGCGAGCTTCGTCGTCGAGCGCGCCTTCGTCGGCTGAGACGGCGGGGCGCTTCGGCGCCCGCCTCAAGCGGGTTTGACCATACGGTCAAAAATCTGCTGCTTTCGCGGCCTTTTTCAACTATGACCGCTTGAAGGACTCGTGAAGCGCTGCTTCGCGGGCTATTCTCGGTGGACGTCGCTGAACAAAGGGGCAGGAGATGAGCAGCACAATCCGCGAGGCCGGTCTCGGTGCCGACAGGTTGGGCGCGCCCAAGGTCACGCCGCTGCCGGCGCGCACTGCCGCCAACGCGCCGGTGTCGCAAGCGCACGGCATTGCCCGCAACCCCGGCATGAAGCTCGATCTCGGCTTCATGGAATCGATGCGCAGCGTCAACCGCTCGGCGCTGGAACGGCGTGTCGCCAGTCTGACCAAACGACGCTCGATCAAGGCCGACAACCAGGCCGCCTGGCTGCTGCGCGCCGTCGCCTGCATGGACCTGACCACGCTGAACTCGAACGACACCGACGAGCGCGTGCGCCGGCTCTGCGCCAAGGCGGTCAATCCGTTCCGCCGCGACATCGTCGAAGGCCTCGGCATTACAGGTGAAAAGATCCGCCCGGCGGCGGTCTGCGTCTATCATCCCTTCGTCGCCACCGCCGTCGATGCGCTGCGCGGCAGCGGTATCCATGTCGCCGCCGTATCCACTGCGTTCCCGCACGGCCTCACCCCGCTGTCGACGCGTCTGCAGGAGATCGAAGCTTCGGTGAGCGAGGGCGCCGACGAGATCGACGTCGTCATCGCGCGCGGCCTGGTCTTCGGAGCGAAATGGCAGGAACTCTATAACGAGATCGTTGCGATGCGCGCCGCCTGCGGCGAGGCGCATCTCAAGGTCATTCTCGGTACCGGCGATCTCGCCACGCTGCGGAACGTCATGCTGGCGTCGATGGTGGCGATGATGGCGGGCGCCGATTTCATCAAAACCTCGACCGGCAAGGAAAGCGTCAACGCGACATTGCCCGTCGGCCTTGCCATGGTGCGCGCCATCCGCGCCTATTTCGAGGAGACCGGCTATCTCATCGGCTTCAAGCCGGCCGGCGGCATATCCACGGCAAAGGCGTCGCTCGATTGGCTGGTGCTGATGAAGGAAGAACTGGGACGGCGATGGCTGGAGCCGGACCTGTTCCGCTTCGGCGCGTCGAGCCTTTTGACCGACATCGAGCGCCAGCTCGAACACCATCTGACCGGCCACTATTCGGCCAATCATCGCCACGCGATGGCGTGAGCGCCCCACTCTCCCCCCTTGTGGGGCGGGTCGCGGCGAAGCGGCGGGGTGGGGGTCAAAGGAATAGGTCAGCCCGTGCAATGAACCAAACCATCAGCCATTTACCCCCACCCCGATCGGCTTTGCCGATCGACCCTCCCCACAAGGGGGAGGGTAAAGGAGGCGCTCCATGAACATTCTCGAACGCTATCACGCCATGGACTACGGCCCGGCGCCGGAGGCCCGCAACGGGGCCGACGCGTGGCTTGCTGCGCGCGATTTTTCCAAAGCGCTGTTCATCGGCGGCGACTGGAAGGCGGCCAGCGGCGGCAAGACTTTCGACACCAGCGATCCCGCCTCCGGCAAACTGTTGGCCAAGGTCTCGGATGCCGGTGCTGCCGATATCGATGCGGCGGTTTCGGCCGCCACAAAAGCGCTGCCTAGATGGAGCGCCAGCTCCGGCTACAGCCGAGCCAAAGCGCTCTACGCCATCGGTCGCGCCATGCAGCGCCACCAGCGGCTGTTCGCGGTGCTGGAATCGATCGACAACGGCAAACCGATCCGCGAAAGCCGCGACATCGACGTGCCGCTGGCCATCCGCCATTTCATCCACCATGCCGGCTGGGCGCAGGCGCTGGACAAGGATTTTCCGGATCAGAAGGGCGTCGGCGTCGTCGGCCAGATCATCCCGTGGAATTTCCCGCTCTTGATGCTGGCCTGGAAGATCGCGCCGGCGCTGGCCGCCGGTTGCACCGTGGTGCTCAAGCCGGCCGAGTTCACCCCGCTCACCGCCATCCTGTTCGCCGAGATCTGCGAACGATCAGGCGTGCCGAAGGGCGTCGTCAACATCGTCCACGGCGGGCCGGAGGCGGGTGCGGCAATCGTTAATCATCCCGGCATCCAGAAGATCGCCTTCACCGGCTCGTCCGAGGTCGGCAAGATCATCCGCAAAGCCACTGCCGGGTCGGGCAAGAAATTGTCGCTGGAACTTGGCGGCAAGTCGGCCTTCGTCGTCTTCGAGGACGCCGATCTCGACAGCGCCGTCGAGGGACTGGTCGACGGCATCTGGTTCAACCAGGGCCAGGTCTGCTGTGCCGGCTCGCGCCTTTTGGTGCAGGAAGGCGTCGCCGAAGCCTTCATCGCCAAGGTCAAGACCCGGATGAGCCGGCTGCGCGTCGGCAGCCCGCTCGACAAGAACACCGATATCGGCCCGCTGGTCGACCTGACCCAGCTCGATCGCGTCAAGGGCCTGGTCGCCGAAGGCGCCAAGCAAGGCGCCGTCTGCTGGCAGCCGGACGTGGCGCTGCCGTCCTCCGGCTATTACCATCTGCCGACGTTGGCGACAGGCGTTTCGCCGGCCAACATCCTGGCGCAGGAGGAGGTGTTCGGCCCGGTGCTGGCGACCATGACCTTCCGCAACACCGAGGAAGCGATCGAGCTCGCCAACAACACGCGCTACGGCCTGGCCGCCTCGGTGTGGAGCGAGAACGTCAACCTTGCGCTGCACGTCGCGCCGCAATTGAAGGCCGGCGTCGTCTGGGTCAACGGCACCAACATGTTCGACGCCGCCTGCGGCTTCGGCGGCTACCGCGAGAGCGGTTTTGGCCGCGAAGGCGGGCGCGAGGGCATGTTCGAATATCTCTCGGCAAAACTGCCGCTCGGCGCGGCCATCAAGCCGGCAATGGCTACGACACAGCCTGTCGAGCAGGCGGAAGGCGACACTATCGATCGCACGGCAAAGCTGTTCATCGGCGGCAAGCAGGTCAGGCCGGACGGCAATTATTCGCTTGCCGTCGCCACCGCCAAGGGCAAGCTTGCCGGCGAGGTCGGTCTCGGCAGCCGCAAGGATATCCGCGACGCCGTCGCGGCTGCACGTGCCTGCAAGGGCTGGCCGGAGGCGACCGCCTACAACCGCAGCCAGGTGCTTTACTATCTGGCCGAAAACCTGTCCGGCCGTGCCGACGAGTTTGCGGCGCGTCTCACAGAGCTGACCGGCGCCACCGCGAAGGCGGCGCGCGGAGAGGTCGACCAGTCGATCGAGCGGCTGTTCCTCTATGCCGGCCTAGCCGACAAGTTCGAGGCCCGCGTCCACCAGCCGCCGGCCCGCGCCGTCACTTTGGCACTGCATGAGCCGGTCGGCGTCGTCGGCATCGTGGCACCCGACAATGCGCCCCTGCTCGGCCTGATCTCGCTGGCGGCGCCGGCGCTCGCCATGGGCAACACCGTCGTCGCGGTGCCATCGGAAAAATATCCGCTGCTTGCCACCGATCTCTATCAGATCATCGAATATTCCGACGTTCCGGCCGGCGCCATCAACATCGTCACCGGCCGTAGCGCCGAGCTCACCGGCGTGCTGGCCAAGCACGACGATGTCGACGGGCTCTGGGTGTTCGCCGATGCAGAGACCTGCGCCAAGACCGAAGCCGACTCTGTCGGCAATCTCAAGCGCGTCTGGACCGGCAACGGCCGCAGCCTCGACTGGGCGTCGACCGAGGCCGCCGGCGATGCCTTCCTGCGCCGTGCCGTCGAGGTTAAAAACGTCTGGGTGCCCTACGGCGATTGAACCCGTGTGTAGATTGCGATTGTCGACGTCGGCGCCGCCCCTCATTGCCCTGCCGGGCATTTCTCCCCGTATAGTGACGGGGAGAAAGAAGCTGGGCGCAGCCTCGGCGCACATTCTGCAACATTAGAATTTGGCGAACCATCGATGACAGCGCTCCTCTCCCCGTCACTATACGGGGAGAGGATGCCGGCAGGCAGGTGAGGGGCAGCGCCAATGCCGGAAAAGGTGAGGGGTAAATTCAAACCTGAATCGATTGCCCTGGCCCAAGAGATCTCCGGGCTTGACGGCAGAAAAGATGTTCTTTACCGAGAAAAAACATTTGCCCCTAAGCGAACAGCAATACAGGCGGCATGATAGTGCCCATCTGGCACATTGCGCCTTGGCCGCGTGCCAGTAAGAACCGGCGGCCACAGAGGAGAAAAGCATGGCGGATCTGGCAGGCAAGATCGTTGTCGTCACGGCGGCGGCACAGGGCATCGGCCGGGCGAGCGCGCTGGCTTTCGCCAGGGCGGGCGCTGTCGTCCATGCCACCGACATCAATGAGGTGATGCTAGCCGAACTTGGCAAGACGGCTGGCATCAAGACCCGCAAGCTCGACGTGCTGAACGACGAGGCCGTGACGTCGGCCTTCGCCGAGATCGGCGCCGTCGATGTGCTGTTCAACTGCGCCGGCTTCGTCCATTCGGGCTCGATCCTCGAGATGAAGGACGCCGATCTCGACTTTGCTTTGGATCTCAATGTCCGCTCGATGATCCGCACCATCCGCGCCGTGCTGCCCGGCATGCTGGAGCGCGGCGACGGCTCGATCATCAACATGGCGTCGTTGGCGGGCTCGACCAAGGGCGTGCCCAACCGCTTCGTCTACGGCCTGACCAAGGCGGCCGTCATCGGCCTGACCAAATCGATTGCCGCCGATTATGTCGGCAAGGGCATACGCTGCAACGCCATCTGCCCGGGCACGGTCGAAAGCCCGTCGCTGCAGGACCGCATGCACGCGCAGGGCGACTACGAGGCGGCCCGCGCTGCCTTCATCGCCCGCCAGCCCATGGGCCGCCTCGGCACGCCCGAGGAAATCGCCGATCTCGCCGTCTATCTGGCCGGCGCCACCTATACGTCGGGGCAGGCTTATAATATCGACGGTGGCTGGTCGATTTAAGCTCACCTCAATCAAGGAGAGAATTCTATGAAACTGCTGCGCTATGGCGAGGCGGGGAGCGAACGCCCCGGCCTGCTCGATGCGGATGGGACGATCCGTGACCTCTCCGCCCATGTCACCGACATTGCCGGCAAGGCGCTCGACCCGGCATCGCTTGAGACATTGTCGAAGCTCGATCCGAAATCGCTGCCGGCGGTTCCCGGCAAGCCGCGCATCGGCGCCTGCGTCGCTGGGACCGGCAAGTTCATCTGCATCGGCCTGAACTATTCCGACCATGCCGCCGAGACCGGTGCCACGGTGCCGCCGGAGCCGATCATCTTCATGAAGGCGAGCTCGGCCATCGTTGGACCGGACGACGACGTGCTGATCCCGCGCGGCTCGGTGAAGACCGATTGGGAGGTCGAGCTTGGCGTGGTTATCGGCAAGACCGCGAAATATGTCACCGAGGCCGAGGCGCTGGACTATGTCGCCGGCTACTGCGTCGCGCACGACGTTTCCGAACGCGCCTTCCAGGCCGAGCGTCAGGGCCAATGGACCAAGGGCAAGTCCTGCGACACCTTCGGGCCGATCGGCCCGTGGCTGGTGACCAAGGACGAAGTGAAAGACCCGCAGAACATCCCGATGTGGCTGAAGGTCAACGGCAAGACGATGCAGAACGGCTCGACCAAGACCATGGTCTATGGCGTCGCCTATCTCGTCTCCTATCTCAGCCAGTTCATGTCGCTGCATCCGGGCGACATCATCTCGACCGGCACGCCGCCCGGCGTCGGCCTCGGCATGAAGCCACCGGTCTTCCTGAAGCCCGGCGACGTTGTGGAGCTCGGCATCGAAGGGCTGGGCATGCAGAGGCAGACGTTCAAGGCGGATTTATAGGGGCTCTTCCTTCTCCCCTTGTTGTGGGAGAAGGTGGATCGGCGCGCAGCGCCGAGACGGATGAGGGGTGCTGAAAGAAACGCGGCGAGAAAACATCGAAGGATTTTTAGTCGCTTACGCCTTCAGCGTAGCGATCCTTCCAACACCCATCATCCGACCGAGCTTCGCTCGGCCACCTTCTCCCAAAGGGGAGAAGCGGAGTCGGCACCAGCTACTTCAACACCTTCCCATCCGCCCCGAACCGGTACGTCTTTGCCGGATCCGGCGTCGCATAAAGCGTGGCTCCCGGTTCGGCGTTGTAGACGCCGAAGATGCGCACGGTGATCAGCCCGGCCTTCTCGCAGTCGAGATAGAGGTTGGTGTCGGCGCCGAGATGCTCGGCATGGACGACCGTGCCTTTCCAGGCGCCGGATTTCGCATCGACGGTCAGGTGCTCGGGACGGACGCCGATGGTCTTCGCCGTCTCACCAAGCCTGGCGCCGTCGACGAAATTCATCTTCGGTGAGCCGATGAAGCCGGCGACAAACTCATTCGCCGGCGAATTATAGAGCTCCATCGGTCCGCCGATCTGCTCGATCTTTCCGGCGTTGAGCACGACGATCTTGTCGGCCAGCGTCATCGCCTCGACCTGGTCGTGGGTGACATAGATCATCGTCGCCTTCAGCCGGCGGTGCAATTGCGCGATCTCCAGCCTGGTGTTGACGCGCAGTGCTGCATCGAGGTTCGACAAAGGCTCGTCGAACAGGAAAAGCTTGGGCTCGCGCACCACGGCGCGGCCGATGGCGACCCGCTGGCGCTGGCCGCCTGACAGCTCGGCCGGCCGCCTCGAGAGATAGGGTTCCAGCGACAGCATCGAGGAGGCGATGCCGATGCGGCGGTCGATCTCGGCCGCCGGCGTGCCCGCCTGCTTGAGGCCGAGGCCCATATTGTTCTTCACCGTCAGATGCGGGTAGAGCGCGTAGGTCTGGAACACCATGGCGATGCCGCGTTTGGCCGGCGGGCTTGCGGAGATGTCCGCCCCGTCGATGACCACGCGGCCCGAGGTCGAATCCTCCAGCCCGGCGATGACCCTGAGCAGCGTCGACTTGCCACAGCCGGAGGGGCCGACGAAGACGACGAATTCGCCATCGGTCACTTCGAGGTTGATGCCCTTCAGCACCTCCACCGGCCCAAAAGCCTTCTTCACATTCTCGATGTTCAGCGAGCCCACGGCTTCGTTCCTGTACTAGAGTTTGACTGGTCTAGAGTCTGATTGGGGCGCCGCTGCGAACGCTCTCGTCGGCGGCAAGGCAGACGGCGAGCGACTTCACCGCGTCGTCCATATGGCGGGTGAGGTCCAGATCCTCGCGGACCGCTCTGAGCAGAAAAGCCTGTTCGAGGTCGCAGAGATCCTGATGGCCGGGTTCGCCTTCCATCGACAGTATCTCATCCGGCTTGGCGAACTTGCCGTCCGCGCCGGTCGCCGCACTGTGCAGGCGGATGGTCGAGGTCTTGGTATGGGTGTCGATGTCGTCGGATTTAACGCCCTCTTTCATGACGATCGACACGCAGCCATTTGGCGAGATCACGTCCTTCACGAAGAAGGCTGTCTCCGAGATCATCGGCCCCCAGCCGGCCTCGTACCAGCCGACCGAGCCGTCGTCGAACAGCACCTGCAGGTGACCGTAATTGTACATCGTGGGCGCTATCTCGTTGGTCAGCCTCAGCCCCATGCCGCGCACCTCGACCGGCCGGGCGTCGGTGATCTGCAGCATGACGTCGAGATAATGGACGCCGCAATCGACGATCGGCGACGTCGTCTGCATCAACTGCTTGTGCGTCTCCCAGCCATGGCCGGAGGATTGCTGGTTGAGGTTCATGCGGAACACGTAGGGGCCGCCGAGCTTTCGCGCTTCGGCGATCAGCCTGACCCAGGACGGGTGATGGCGCAGGATGTAGCCGATCACGAGTTTTTTGCCATTGGCCTTGGCTGCTGCAACCACGCGTTTCGCATCCGCCACCGTCGTCGCCAGCGGCTTTTCGACAAAGACATGGCAGCCGGCCTCGAACGCCTTGACCGCATAGTCGGCATGGCTGTCGGAATAGGTGGCGATGCAGGCGACATCGGGGCTTTCGTCGCGCAGCGCCTCGTCGAAGGAACGCCTGATATCATACGCGGAAAGCCCGGCCGGCAGCGGCACGTCCGAACGGTTGATCAGCGCCGCGATCTCAAACCCCGGATTGGTGTGATAGGCCAGCGCATGGCTGCGGCCCATATTGCCAAGCCCGGCAACGACGACGCGAAGAGGTTTTTCGGCGCTCACTTGACCGCTCCCGAAGTAATGCCGCGGATCAGTTGCCGCGAGAAGATGACGTAGAGGATCAGCACCGGCATGATCGCCAGCGACAACGCGGCCAGGATAGCGTTCCAGTTGGTGACGAACTGGCCGAGGAACAGCTGGGCGCCGAGCGTGACCGTCTTGGTCTCCTCCGACGGCGCCAGGATCAGCGGGAACCACAGATCGTTCCAGATCGGGATCATGGTGAAGACTGCGACCGTTGCCATCGATGGCCTCACCAGGGGCAGCACCAGCCGGAAGAAGATGGTGTATTCGGACAGGCCGTCGATGCGCCCGGCATTCTTCAGATCGTCGGACACCTGCTTCATGAATTCCGACAGGATGAAGACGGCGAGCGGCAGGCCTTGCGCCGTATAAACCAGGATCAGCGCGGTCAGCGTGTTGACCAGCCCGCTCGCCACCATCAGCTGCAGGATGGCGACGGTGCCGAGGCGGATCGGGATCATGATGCCGAGCGCCAGGTAAAGTCCCATCAGCGAATTGCCGCGGAAGCGGTACTCCGACAGCGCGAACGCGGCCATCGCGCCGAACAGTAGCACGAAGAACAGCGAGGCGACGGTGACGACAAGACTGTTCTGGAAATAGTGGATGAAATCACCCTGCCCGATCACCGTGGTGTAGCCGATCAGGTCGAAGGTTTTCGGGGTTGGCGGCGCCAGCGGTGTACCGAAGATCGCGCCGCGCGACTTGAACGAATTGACGATGACGATGATCACCGGAAACAGTGCGATCACCGTATAGGTCAGCAGCACCGCATGAGCGCCGATGGTGCGGGGCAGGGAATGGGTTGCGGTGCTCATCTCGACCCCTCAGAACTGGTAGCGACGCAGGCGCGTCTGGACGAGGAACAGGTAGACGCAGACACCGCCCAGGATGATCAGGAACATCATCGTGGCGATCGCCGCGCCCATATTGGGATCGCCGACTTGCAGCTGGAAGCCGAAGAAGGCACGGTACAGGAAGGTCCCGAGGATATCGGTCGAATAATTCGGCCCGGCCAGCGCGCCTTGCGCGGTGTAGATCAGGTCAAAGGCGTTGAAATTGCCGACGAAGGTCAGGATCGAGATGATGCCGATCGACGGCAGGATCAGCGGCAGCTTGATCTTCCAGAACTGAGACATGCCGGTGACGCCGTCGCATTCGGCCGCTTCGATCACCTCCTCGGGAATGGACAGCAGTGCCGCATAGATCAGCATCATCGGGATGCCGACGAACTGCCACACCGAGATCAGGCTGAGCGTGGTCAACGCATATTGCTCCTTGCCCAGCCACGGCGTGAACAGGCTTTTGAGGCCGACGAGATCCATCAGGTTCGGCGCCACGCCCCACAGCGGCGACAGGATCAGCTTCCAGGCGAAGCCGACGATGACGAAGGACAGGATCGTCGGCACGAAGATGGCTGTACGGTAGAAGGCGGAGAATCTCAGCCGCGGGCTGGACAGCAGTGCGGCCAGCAGGACGCCGATCGGATTCTGCACGACCATGTGGATGATGAAGAACCAGACGTTATTCCGCAGTGCGTTCCAAAAATTGACCGACCAGTTGGGATCGCCGAACAGCCTGCGGAAATTTTCCAACCCGACGAAGACCTGAGCCTGGTCGATGTTGCGAAACAGCGAGAGCTGCAGCGTACCGGCCAGCGGCAGGATCATGATCGCCGTATAGACCAGCACCGCCGGCGCCAGGAAGACGACGATATGCCAGCGGAACGGTCGTTTCGGTGCTGCGGCCATGCGTTCGGTCCCCGCCGATCAGGTTCTTGCGATTGCTATCAACGGCAGCGCTGCCCCTCACCCTTACCGTCTCCCCGTGAAAGACGGGGAGAGGGGGGCGTCAGCGCCGGAGCTTCTCCCTTCTCCCCGTCTCTATACGGGGAGAAGGTGCCGGCAGGCGGATGAGGGGCGGCGCCGTCGGTCGCAGTCGATGCTATCGAAAAAAGCAGAACCGTCCACTTGCAACGGCACTGCTTCCTATCCGAGCGCTTACTTCGCCGGTTTATACCAGCTGTCGAGGCCGTCCTGCAGCTTCTTGGCGGCAGCTTCCGGCGTCACGGTGCCGTTGATGACGTTGGCCGATTCAACCCACGTCTCGTTCTCGAGGTTCGGCGTGCCGCGCGACAGGATCTGGTAGGTCGAGCGGATCGTCGACTTGCACTTGTCGCGCCAGGAGACGAATTCCTGCGCCAGCGGGTCTTCCATCTTCACCGGAGTGTTGTTCAGGCTGAAGAAGCCCGGCAGCGCGTTGGCGTAGATGGTGGCGAAATCCGGCGAGGCGACCCAGGTCAGGAAGGTCTTGGCCGCATCCGCATTCTTCGACGCCGCATTGAGGCCCATGCCGATGTCGGTGTGGTCGGAGATGTAGCAGGTGTCGCCGGCCTTCTGCACCGGCGGCGGGAACGCACCCATTTTGAACTGCGCCTGCGTGTTGAACAGGCCGATTTCCCACGAGCCGGCCGGGTAGATGGCGGCGCGGCCGAGCGTGAACAGGTTCTGGCTGTCCGGATAGGTCTGCGCCTCGAAGCCGTCGCCGAGATAGGGCTTCCACTTGGCCAGTTCGGCAAACGGCGCGACCCACTGCGGATCGGTCAGTTTCTGCTCGCCCTTGATCAGCGCCAGACGGCCTTCCTCGCCTTTCCAGTAGTTCGGGCCGATGTTCTGGTAGCCCATGGTCGCGGCTTCCCAGAGATCCTTGGTGCCCATCGCCATCGGGATGTAGGTGCCGTCGGCCTTGATCTTGTCCAGCGCGGCGTAGAACTCCTCAGTCGTCGTCGGCACCTTGATGCCGAGCTGGTCGAAGGCGTCCTTGTTGTAGATGAAGCCGTGGATGACGGAAGCCATCGGCACGCAGAAGCTGGCCTTGCCGTCGTCGGTCTGCCAGGCGGCTTTGGCGACGTCGGAAAAATTCTCCATGCCGGGCAGCGTCGAGATGTCGGCGAGGTTGCCCTTCTTGAAGAGTTCCAGCGACTTGTCGAACGGTCGGCAGGTGATCAGGTCGCCCGCCGAGCCGGCGGCGAGCTTGGCGCCGAGCGCGGCGTCATATTCGGTCGGCGCCGACGGCGCGAACACCACCTTAATGCCGGGGTTCTTGGCCTCAAAAGCCGGGATCAACTTGTCCTTCCAGATGGCGAGGTCATCGCCGCGCCAGCTCTCGATGTTGAGCGTTACATCCTGGGCATAAGCCATTCCGGCGGAGCCGAGAATGCTGGTGCCAAGAAGAAGTGCCGTCAGTAGTTTCGTTGTCATGCTCAGTCTCCCTGTTGACCTTTTTCAGGTTCGGTTTTGAGAACAGAGGCTTTCTGCCCCATGCTCCCCTCGATCGCGGAAAGCGCCGGGCGCAGCTTCTGGCCGGTCCCTTCCAGTATCTTCTCGGCCGCATCGGCGCTGGCGGCGCCGGCGGCGAGCAGAATGGCGGTCTTGACGCCGCCGCCGCTCTTCTCCAGCAGGCGCGCCGCATCCTCCCTGTCGCGCCCGCTGATGGCGGCGACGATGCGTGCGGCGCGGTCGCGCAGCTTGATGTTGTCGGCCAAGAGGTTGACCATGTAGCCGTCATGCACATGGCCAAGATGGATGGCGGCCAGCGTCGACAGCATGTTGAGCGCGATCTTCTGGGCGGTGCCGGCGCCCATGCGCGTCGAGCCGGCGATCAGCTCCGGCGGTGTCTCGAGCAATATGGCGATATCGGCCAGCCGAAGCAGCGGCGCATCCTTGTTATTGGCGATGGCGATGGTTGCCGCGCCGCGGCGTCTGGCGTCCTCGATCGCTCTGACCGCATAGGGTGTCGAGCCGCTGGCCGAGACCGCGATCAGGCAGTCGCCCTCGCCGATGCCGGCAGCGGCAACCGCTGCCGAGGCGTCGTCCGTGTCGTCCTCCGGTCCGCCGGCCAGTGTCTTGAAGGCATCGTCGCCACCGGCAATCAGGACGGCAATACGGTCGCGCTGAATGCCGAAGGTACCCGGCAGCTCCAGCGCATCGGCCAGCGCCATCAGGCCCGAGCTGCCGGCTGCCGCGTAAGCGAGCTTGCCGCCGTTGTTCAGCCGGCTGGCGATGATTTCGGCTGCTTTGGCGATGGCAGAAATGGCGCCGTGCACCGCCTTGGCGGCCTCGATCTGCGCATTGGCCAAAGAGGAAAGGATGGCGTCCGGGGCCTGGATGTCCAGCCCCTCGGCATTCTGGTGAAGCGCTTCGGTGCGCGTTTCGGCCATCCGCTTTCCTCCAATCCAGAAAACCATACCAAAAAAATACCACTTGTCCACACGCATTAGTGATTTCCCTGCCTCGGAATTGGCTTTCGGGCAAAATACGCAGGTTTTTCAACCAGATGCGGCTTAATCTTTTTGAAACGGAAATTAAGCCTTGGCTATTGGTATTTTATTGGTATTATCCGCCGGGAGGAGAAATCGCGTGAATTTCGTGCTTGGCATCGATGGCGGCGGCACCAGCTGCAGGGCGGCCCTTGCAACAGTGGACGGCACCGTCGTCGGCCGCGCCAAGAGTGGTGCGGCCAACATCCGCACCGATCTAACCGGCGCCAGGGCCAACATCGTCGAGGCGGCAAAACAGGCCTTTGTCGCCGCCGGACAAGACCCCGAAATGATCCCGCAGACCCCGGCCATCCTCGGCCTCGCCGGCGCCAATGTCGGCACCTACAGGCAGCAGCTCGAAGCAATCCTGCCGTTCAGCATCAGCCGTGTCGAGACCGACGCCGAGATCGCCCTGGAAGGCGCGGTCGGCTCCGGTGACGGCGCCATGGCCATCCTCGGCACTGGCACCGCCTACATGGCGCGCAAAAACGGCAAGTCGCGCGCCATCGGCGGCTGGGGTTTTCAGGTCGGCGACCAGGGCAGCGGCGCCCGCATCGGCCGCGACCTGCTCGAACAGACGCTGCTCGCCTATGACGGCATCCGCCAGGTATCGCCGCTGACGCAGGCCATGCTCGCCATCTTCCGCGACAATCCCGAGGATTTGGTCGAGTTCACCACCAATGCCAAGCCCGGCGATTTCGGCGGCTTCGCGCCCAAGGTCTTCGACCATGCCGCCAAGGGCGACATCGTCGCCAACTGGATCCTCGATAAGGCGGTCGCCGATGTCGAGGCCGCACTCGGCGTGCTCGATCTCGGCGACGACGATCCGCTGTGCCTGCTTGGCGGGCTGGCGACGCTCTATGCACCACGCCTGTCGGCGCGCTACCGGGCGCTGCTGAAGCCACCGCTCGACGATGCGCTGGGCGGTGCGGTGCAGATGGCGGTTCGTGTTTTCTCGAGGACTGCGGAGGCGGCACGATGAGCGAAGCCGCCGACCAGATCTTCGCGACCCTGAAACACTCGGCGCAAAGCGGCGCACCGCTCTATCTGCAGCTCAGGAAGAGCATCGAGGACGCGGTCAATCGCGGCCTGATCGGACCGGGCGATGCGCTGCCTTCCGAGCGCGACATCGCCAGCAAGGCGGACATTTCGCGCGTCACGGTGCGCAAGGCGGTGCAGGACCTGGTCAAGGGCGGCATCCTCGTCCAGCGCCACGGCTCCGGCACGTTTGTCGCACCGCGCATGGAACGCGTCGAGCAATCGCTGTCGCGGCTGACATCCTTCACCGAGGACATGGCGCGGCGCGGCATGGCTGTCCGTTCGGCCTGGCTCGATCGCGGCCTCTATGCGCCCTCTCCGGACGAGATGATGGTGCTTGGCCTGTCGTCGAACGAGCTGGTGGCACGCGTAGCGCGCCTGCGCATCGCCAACGATACGCCGTTGGCGATCGAACGCGCCGCACTGTCGGCCAGCGTGCTGCCGGACCCGGCAGGAATTGGGTCGTCGCTCTACGCTGCGCTGGAAACAACCGGCAATCGACCGGTTCGGGCGGTGCAGCGCATCTCCGCCGCCAATCTCGGCGACGATGACGCGCGCCTGCTCGAAGTGCCGCCAGGCATTGCCGGGCTGCACATCGAGCGTATTTCCTATCTGGCGAGCGGCAAGGTTATCGAATTCACCCGCTCCATCTACAGAGGCGACGCCTATGATTTCGTCGCCGAGCTCCGGCTGAGCGGGCCGGGCGAAGAGGGCCGGCCATGAGCGCGACGACGACCCAAAAGCGGACCACCCATATGCGGCGCGAGATCGAGGAGATCCCGGAGGCCACCGCGCGCCTGCTCGACGGCTCGGCAGCGGTGCTGATCGAGGCCGGGCGCGGCATTCGCGAGCGCGATCCGCAGTTCGTCGTCACCGTGGCGCGCGGCTCCTCCGACCATGCCGCCACCTTCATGAAGTATGCGGTGGAGCTGACCGCCGGCCTCGCCGTCGCTTCGGTCGGCCCATCGATCGCCTCGATCTATGGGGCCAAGCTCAAGCTCGGCGGCTCGGCTTGCCTGGCGATCTCGCAGTCGGGCAAGAGCCCGGACATCGTCGCCATGGCGCAAGCCGCGAGAGCCGGCGGTTCGCTGACGGTCGCCATCACCAACACCGCCGATTCGCCGCTGGCGCGGGCCTCCGATTATGCGATCGACATTCTGGCCGGCCCGGAACGCAGCGTCGCCGCGACGAAGACCTTCGTCAATTCGGCCGTCGCCGGCCTCGCTTTGATGGCGCATAGCACCGGCGACGACAAGTTGCTGGCGGCGCTCGCCCATTTGCCGGAACATTTCCGCAAGGCGATCGCCTGCGACTGGATGGCGCTGGCCAGCGCCCTTGAGACGCCGAAATCGCTGTTCATCCTAGGTCGCGGTCCGTCCGCTGCGATCGCCAATGAAGCAGCGCTTAAGTTCAAGGAAACCTGTGCCATGCACGCCGAGGCCTATAGTGCTGCCGAAGTGATGCATGGCCCGCTGGCACTGGTCGGGCCTGATTTCCCGGTGCTGGCGCTCGCCGCCCGCGATGCTTCCGAGCCGTCGGTTGCCGAGGCCGCCGACAGCCTGGCGGCCAAGGGCGCGGCCGTCTTTGTGACCTCGGACAAGGCGAAAAGCGCTCAGCACCTGCCGCATGTCGCCACCGGCCATCCGCTGACCGACCCGCTGGCGCTGATCGTGTCCTTCTATGGCTTCGTCGAGGCCTTTGCCCGCCATCGCGGCCTCGATCCGGACACGCCGCCCAATCTGCGCAAGGTGACGGAAACCATATGAGCGACCGTTTTGCCCTGACTGGGGCCCGGATATTCGACGGCGACGACTGGCACGACGATGCCGCGCTTGTCGTGCGTGACGGCCTCGTCGAAGCCATCGTTGCCGTCGGCGCCGTTCCATCCGGTGTCGAGCGTATCGAAACCGGCGGCGGCATGCTTGCGCCGGGCTTCGTCGACCTGCAGGTTAATGGCGGTGGCGGGGTCATGCTCAACGACCATCCTGATGTCGCCTCGATCGAAACCATCTGCCAGGCGCACGCGCCGTTCGGTACGACCGCGCTGTTGCCGACGCTGATCACCGACACGCCTGAGATCACCGCGGCGGCGGTTGCCGCCGGAGCGGAGGCCGGAAAGCAAAAGGTGCCTGGCTTTTTGGGCCTGCATCTCGAAGGCCCGCATTTGTCGATCGCCCGCAAAGGCGCGCATGATCCGGCGCTGATCCGGCCGATGCTGGATGCCGACCAGGCGATGCTGATTGCGACGCGGAAAACTCTGCCGGTACTGTTGGCCACGATCGCGCCGGAATCCGTCGACACCGTACGCGTTTCGGCGCTCGCCGAGGCCGGCATCGTCGTCAGCCTCGGCCATTCCGACACCGGCTATGCCAAGGCGCGCGCGTTCGCCGATGCCGGCGCAACAATGGTCACCCATCTGTTCAACGCCATGAGCCAGATCGGCAATCGTGAGCCGGGGTTGGCGGGTGCCGCCATCGATACGGACACGTTGTTTGCCGGCATCATCGCCGACGGCATCCATGTCGATCCCGCCACCATGGCCATCGCGCTGCGCGCCAAGCAGAGTCCGGCAAAAATTTTCCTGGTCACCGACGCCATGGCGACGATCGGCACCGACATGACCTCGTTCACGCTGAACGGCCGCACCGTCTACCGCAAGGACGGCAGCCTGCGGCTTGGCGACGGGACGCTGGCCGGCGCCGATCTCGACATGATCTCCGCCGTGCGCTTCGTCCACCGCATTGTCGGACTGGACCTTTCGGAAGCGCTGCGCATGGCTTCGTTCTATCCGGCGCAGGCGATCGGCCAGTCGCACCGGCTCGGGCGTTTTGCCAAAGGCACCGCCGCCGATATCGTTGCGCTGTCGGACGAATTGGACGTCAGGGGCGTCTGGATAGAAGGCGACAGGGTTTTCGGGGTCGGCGCCAACTGGGTGTAACCTTAACGTCAGCCGGCTTTGGCCGGAGCGTAGAGGTCCTTGTAGCTTTCGCGCAGCAGGTTCTTCTGCACCTTGCCCATTGTGTTGCGCGGCAGTTCGTCGACGAAGATCACCCGCTTCGGATGCTTGTATTTCGCCAGCCGTCCGGCGATGTCATCGACGATCTCGGCAGCGGTGATGGTCGAGGCCGGCGTCCGCACCACGATCGCGGTGACGCCCTCGCCGAAATCCGGATGGGCAACGCCGATGACAGCGCTTTCGGCGACGCCGGGCAGCGCGTCGATCTCGCTCTCGACCTCCTTCGGGTAGATGTTGTAGCCGCCGGAAATGATCAGATCCTTGCCGCGCCCGACGATGTGGACATAGCCGTCGGCGTCGATCAGGCCGAGATCCCCGGTGATGAAGAAGCCGTCACCACGGAATTCCGCCTTGGTCTTTTCCGGCATGCGCCAATAGCCGCCGAAGACATTGGGGCCCTTCACCTCGATCATGCCGACCTCGCCCTGGGCAAGTGTTTCGCCGCTCTCGGGGTCGGCGATGCGCAGCGCGACGCCGGGTAAGGGGAAGCCTACCGTGCCGGCGCGCCGCTCGCCATCATAGGGGTTCGACGTGTTCATGTTGGTCTCGGTCATGCCGTAGCGCTCGATGATCGAATGGCCGGTGCGCTCGCGCCAGGCCTTGTGCGTCTCGGCCAGCAGCGGCGCCGATCCGGAAGCGAACAGGCGGATGTTTTTCGCCGCTTGCCGGTTCAAGCCGTCCTGCTGCAACAGGCGCACATAAAAGGTCGGCACGCCCATCAGCGCCGTGGCCCGCGGCAGCAGCGAGACGATGCGGGCCGGGTCGAACCTGGTTTCGAACAGCATCGAGGCGCCGGCCATCACGATGACGTTGGTGGCGACGAAGAGGCCATGCGTGTGGAAGATCGGCAGCGCGTGGATCAAGACGTCTGCGGCAGTGAAGCGCCACTGGTCGACCAGAACCCGCGCATTCGAGGCGAGGTTCTCATGGCTGAGCATGGCGCCTTTCGAGCGGCCGGTGGTCCCCGACGTGTACAGGATCGCCGCAAGATCGTCGGGCCCGCGCACCACGTCGCGGAAGTTCGAAGACCGCCGCGAGGCCTGATCCATCAACGAGCCTTCGCCATTGCCGCCGAGCGTGGCTGCGATAGCGCCCGATCTCTCCGCCAAGGCCCCGATATCGGCTGCCCGTGCCGGATCGCAGACGACCAGCCGCGGCTCGGCATCGCCGAAGAAGTATTCGAGCTCGGTCAGCGTATAGGCGGTGTTGAGCGGTAGGAAGACCGCACCGGCACGCAGGCAGGCGAGATAGAGCAGGATCGCCTCGGGGCTCTTCTCGACCTGGACGGCGACGCGGTCGCCGGGGTCGACGCCCAATTGCAGAAGCGCATGTGCCAGTTGCGCGGACTGCGCCAGCATATCGCCATAGGTGATCGAGCGCCGGTCATCCGTCTCCATCAACAGACGCTCGGGGTCCGGCATCCCGGCGCGGAAAGCGTCGAACAAATGGTTGCTCATGCATCCCTCCGAGTCTGGGCAGCCGCCGGAAGCGGCGGTGCGGCCGGTCTCGCCGGTTTCGGCAGCAGGCGGCGCACAGCGGGCGCGGCCGCCACATCGTTCCTGGCGGCGAACAGCTCGTGGTTCTTCTCGATATCGTCGAGCTTGTAGCGATAATTGACCATCAGGCCATGCGCCTGACGTAAGGCGCGGGGCGACAGGTCGCCGAAAAGGTCGATGCGCTCCAGCCGCGCGCCATTGCCGAGATGGAACCGGGCGACCGGATCGATCACCTTGTCGGAGGCGCTGCGGGCTTCGAGGAAATACTGTGCCGCAAGAGGAAGCAGGGCCTGACCCACGCGGTCGCGCATGGCAGCATCCGCGTGCCAACCCTGGTTGGCGACGAGGTCCAGCACTTCGGCGGCGGAGGGGATGGTTTCGGCCTGCTCGGCCAGCCAGCGGGCAAAGCCCGGCACCGGGGACAGTGTGACGAAATCCGTCAGGCCGGGAAGGTCGCGGCGCAGGTCCTCGACCACCTGCTTGATCAGGAAGTTGCCGAACGAGATGCCGCGCAAGCCCTCCTGGCAGTTCGAGATGGAATAGAACACTGCCGTCGTGGCCTGCCGTGGCTGCACCAGCGGCCGCTCGTCGGCAAGCAGCTCGGCGATTGTCGTCGGCATCGCCCGGGTGAGCGCGACCTCGACGAAGATCAGCGGCTCGTCACCGAGCTGCGGATGAAAGAACGCATAGCAGAGCCGGTCGTCGGGTTCGATCCGGCGGCGCAGATCGTCCCAGGTGTGGATGGCGTGCACCGCCTCGTAGCGGATGATTTTTTCCAGAATGTTGGCTGGCGTCGACCAGTCGATCCGCCGCAGCACCAGGAAGCCGCGGTTGAACCATGACGACAGGAGGTGCGTGAAGTCGGCATCGACGATGGCGAGATCGGGCGATGTGGGCAGCCACGCAAGCAGGTCCTGGCGCATGCGCACCAGCGTCTCGATGCCGCCGGGCGCCAGGTTCAGGCGGCGCAGAAGCTCCTGTCTAGCCGGTTCGGCGGAATCGTGCAGGGCAAGTGCCGAGCGATCGTCGGGCGCGGCGCGATAGGCATCCACCGCGGCGGCAAGCTTGGCATGATCGGTGCCGAAACGATCGCGCAGCACATGCAGGAACGCCAGCCTTCCGTCGGCGCCGAGGGTGCGCCAGCGCTCAAGGATTTCCCGGGCATAGGCGACGCCCGATGCCTCGCCCTGGCTGGAAAGCAGACGGGCGCACAGACGCCCCAGGCTGTCGGCCGAGACCGGCTCGTCACCGCGAACGAGGTTAAGCATCATCCGGCCGCGATCGGCGATGGTGTTCAGCAGGTCAGCGAAGAAAGGGCTGCGGTTCATCGATCCGACCGTCGAAGAGGAGCCCTGCGGGAAGGTCCGAAGAGGCATCAGGGTGAGAAAGAGAATATGGATGTAGTTTCTGTTATGCCAATAAAATTGCCCAAAAATGGACAAAGACATTTTTGGCTGGGGGACCGTATGTCACGAGCACAAGCGCACCGGCGTCGGCCAACGAATTCCTGACCGGCTGACGAGACGGCGCGTTTGGTAACGACGCCGGCAGCGTCAGCCGGCCGCCCGGTCGGCCGCTGTCCTGATCGCCTCGATGTTCCCCCGATAGGCTTCAACGCTGCCGCCCTTGAAGATGGCTGCACCGGCGACCAGCACGCTGGCGCCGGCGGCGGTGACCAAAGGTGCCGTTTGCGGCGAGATGCCGCCGTCGATCTCGATCCGGATCGGCCGATTGCCGATCAGCGCCTTCACCCGCTTCACCTTGTCGACGACTCCCGGAATGAAGGCTTGGCCGCCAAAACCCGGATTGACGGTCATGATCAGGATCAGATCGAGCCGGTCGAGCACATATTCGACCGCCGATTCCGGCGTCGCCGGATTGAGCGACACGCCGGCCTTCTTGCCGAGGTTCCTGATCGTCTGCAGCGAACGGTCGAGATGCGGCCCGGCCTCGGCATGCACTGTCATGCCGTCGCAGCCGGCTTCGGCGAAAGCCCCCAGATAGGGGTCGGCCGGCGCGATCATCAGATGGCAGTCGAAGAAGGCCTTGGTGCGGTTGCGGATCGCCTTGATCACCGGTGGGCCGAAAGTGATGTTGGGCACGAAATGCCCGTCCATGACGTCGAGATGGATCCAGTCGGCGCCGGCCGCCGCCACCGCCTCGACCTCGTCGCCGAGCTTCGAAAAATCCGACGCAAGCACCGATGGCGCGATCAGGGTTTTTTTGCTCATGATCCGGCCTTTCCAGGCGCCCGTGGTTGCGGGCGCATCGTCTGGGTCGACTGCTAGACCATGATCCCGAAAAGGGGAAGCCGGTTGTTCCTGGCGCGATGGCGTCAGATGTCGGCACCAAGACCCCGCCGGATTGCTCCGGCGGGGTCTTGTGGGTGCGAATGGTTAGTTAAATATGCTGCTGCGCGCCGGATTCTGCTGTCGTGGAATCCGTTGCTTTTGCTCGGTAGGCACGCCACCGGAGGGCGGAAAGTCGGGCGGATAGAAAGGCGGCAGGTAACCGCCGCCTGGTATCTGCTCGTAATGGCCGGCACGGCCCTCGCAGGGGTGCAAGACCTCGACGTCGCCGACATGAGCTTCAACCTCGGGGTCTTCGAGATAGTCATCGAAGTCGACGAACCATGAGCCGAACGGCGGGACGTTGGCCGGCCTGACCAGCGCCGTCGGCGTGATCTGCACGCCGTGCATGGCGAGCGGCCCGCCGCCGGCAAGCTGTTCGGCAAGTGTCGGGGGGCGACAGGAGAAACATCCGGCGTTTCCGCGCAAATCAGGGCAAGGCGCGACGTTCCGGCACGTTTTTCCCTGATCGAATTGTCTGCTTTCCTCATAATCACGATACGTCGGCTCTTATGGTGGGTCAACGGAATCAGCGGAAAGCCCAGCGCGTCGAGCCGCTCCCGAAAGCGGTGGTCGCACCGAGTTCCCGGAAACCGCGGAGCCTCTGGATTTCCAGTCATGGGCCTTTCCTTTTCAGGGCCGCACCACGCGGCGCATCTGGGTGTCAGTCGCGAACCGACGCGGAAAGGTTCATGGGAGCCATGGCCGGAGAACCCCGGCCGGCCCAAGAAAAGGATGTTGGATGCCTTGCGCAGAATGCTTGCGCGCCGCGCAGGCTGTTCTTATATACGCGCCAAGCCGTTCGGCGCCGGAATGCCGGTTGCCGAAGCGGAATTTCTTGTGAACAGGGGCTTTCGTCGGAACGCCTGTACGGGTCCTGAGAGCCTGCTTAGCGGAGAGATTAGAAAAATGGCAAAAGTAATCGGTATCGATCTGGGGACCACCAACTCCTGCGTCGCCATCATGGACGGCAAGGAATCGAAGGTCATCGAGAATGCGGAAGGCGCGCGCACGACCCCTTCCATCGTCGCCATCAACAGCGACGGCGAGCGCCTCGTCGGCCAGCCGGCCAAGCGCCAGGCGGTCACCAATCCCGAAAACACCATCTTCGCGGTCAAGCGCCTGATCGGCCGTCGCTATGACGATCCGGTTACGGAAAAGGACAAGAAGCTTGTCCCCTACAAGATCGTCAAGGGCGACAATGGCGACGCCTGGGTCGAGGCCGGCGGCAAGAAGCAGTCGCCCAGCCAGATCTCGGCAATGATCCTGCAGAAGATGAAGGAAACGGCGGAAGCCTATCTCGGCGAGAAGGTCGAGAAGGCGGTCATCACCGTTCCGGCGTATTTCAACGATGCCCAGCGCCAGGCCACCAAGGATGCCGGCAAGATCGCCGGCCTGGAAGTGCTGCGCATCATCAACGAGCCAACTGCGGCCGCACTTGCCTACGGCCTCGACAAGAAGGAAGGCAAGACTATTGCCGTCTATGACCTTGGCGGCGGCACGTTCGACATTTCGGTGCTCGAAATCGGCGACGGCGTCTTCGAGGTGAAGTCGACCAATGGCGACACCTTCCTCGGCGGCGAGGATTTCGACATGCGTCTGGTCGAGTATCTGGCGGCCGAGTTCAAGAAGGAACAGGGGATCGACCTGCGCAGCGACAAGCTCGCCCTTCAGCGCCTCAAGGAAGCGGCCGAAAAGGCCAAGATCGAGCTGTCGTCGACGACGCAGACCGAGATCAACCTGCCCTTCATCACTGCCGATGCCACCGGTCCCAAGCACCTGACGCTGAAGCTGACGCGGGCGAAGTTCGAGAGCCTGGTCGAGGATCTCGTCCAGCGCACGATCGATCCCTGCAAGGCGGCGCTCAAGGATGCCGGCCTCAAGGCCGGCGAAATCGACGAGGTCGTCCTGGTCGGCGGCATGACCCGCATGCCCAAGATCCAGGAGATCGTAAAGCAGTTCTTCGGCAAGGAGCCGCACAAGGGCGTCAATCCGGATGAGGTCGTCGCATTGGGCGCCGCCATCCAGGCCGGCGTGCTGCAGGGCGACGTCAAGGACGTGCTGCTGCTCGACGTGACGCCGCTGTCGCTTGGCATCGAGACGCTGGGTGGCGTGTTCACGCGGCTGATCGAGCGCAACACGACGATCCCGACCAAGAAAAGCCAAGTGTTCTCGACGGCCGAGGATTCACAGTCGGCCGTGACCATCCGCGTCTTCCAGGGCGAGCGTGAAATGGCCGCCGACAACAAGGCGCTCGGCCAGTTCGACCTGGTCGGCATTCCGCCGGCGCCGCGTGGCGTGCCGCAGATCGAGGTCACTTTCGACATCGACGCCAACGGCATCGTCAATGTCTCGGCCAAGGACAAGGGCACCGGCAAGGAGCACCAGATCCGCATCCAGGCGTCTGGCGGCCTTTCGGACGCCGACATCGAGAAGATGGTGAAGGACGCCGAAGCCAATGCCGAGGCCGATAAGAAGCGGCGCGCGCTGGTCGAGGCCCGCAACCAGGCCGAGGCGCTGGTGCATTCCTCGGAGAAGTCGCTGAAGGAGTATGGCGAGAAGGTTTCCGAGGCCGACCGCACGGCGATCGCCGATGCGATCGCGGCGCTGAAGACCGCTGCCGAAGGCGACGACGCGACCGAGATCGAAGCCAAGACGCAGGCGCTCGCCGAAACCTCGATGAAGCTCGGCCAGGCCATGTACGAAGCTTCGCAGAAGGAAGCCGCGGAGGCTGACGCCAAGGCGGATGCCGCCAAGGACAGCGACGTGGTCGATGCCGATTTCGAGGAAATCAACGAGGACGACGACAAGAAGAAGTCGGCCTGAGCGGCCTGACGGCAGATTATCGCAGAAAGCCCGGCGCAAAGCCGGGCTTTTTTGCAACTCTGGCCGAAAAAGTGCGGGCCTGATCGAAAAAATGCGAGCAAGCCCGCGTCGACACTG
The DNA here is from genome assembly GCF_053848065.1 of Mesorhizobium sp. BHscii. Classification (NCBI taxonomy): domain Bacteria; kingdom Pseudomonadati; phylum Pseudomonadota; class Alphaproteobacteria; order Hyphomicrobiales; family Phyllobacteriaceae; genus Mesorhizobium; species Mesorhizobium sp. BHscii. The sequence continues at coordinate 204,042 of NZ_JBSPKW010000007.1, forward strand.
GCATCCAGGCGCCATCGCACCTAAATCGGAACAGCGTGCCGGCAAACGACGCAACAAGGCTTCCAGACGTTGAATATCCGGACTGCAGGAAAAGATGAAAGCTGATTTCTACGAAACGTTGGGTGTGCAAAAGGGGGCCGACGAGAAGGAGCTCAAGAGCGCTTTCCGCAAGCTCGCCATGCAGTTCCATCCGGATCGCAATCCCGGCGATCATGCCTGCGAGCACAAGTTCAAGGAAATCAACGAAGCCTACGAGACGCTGAAGGACCCGCAGAAACGCGCGGCCTACGACCGTTTCGGCCACGCCGCCTTCGAACAGGGCGGCATGAATGGCAGCGCACACGGCTTCGGCGCCGGCGGCTTCGCCGACATCTTCGAGGATATTTTCGGCGACATGATGGGCGGGCGCCAGCGCCGCTCCTCAGGTGGCCGCGAGCGCGGCGCCGACCTGCGCTACAATATGGAAATCACGCTGGAGGAGGCGTTTACCGGCAAGACCGCACAGATTCACGTGCCGGCCTCGATCTCCTGCACGGAATGCTCCGGCAGCGGCGCCAAGCCCGGCACCCAGCCCGTCACCTGCTCGATGTGCAATGGCCACGGCAAGGTACGCGCCACGCAAGGGTTCTTCTCGATCGAGCGCACCTGCCCGCAATGTCAGGGGCGTGGCCAGACCATCAAGGAGCCGTGCCCGAAATGCGCCGGCCAGGGCCGCGTCACCGAGGAGCGCTCGCTGTCGGTCAACATCCCGGCCGGTATCGAGGACGGCACCCGCATCCGCCTTGCCAATGAGGGCGAGGCCGGCCTGCGCGGCGGCCCGTCGGGCGACCTCTATATTTTCCTGGCGGTCAAGCCGCACGAATTCTTCCAGCGCGACGGCGCCGATCTCTACTGCAAGGTGCCGATCTCGATGACGACGGCAGCACTTGGCGGCTCCTTCGAGGTGGCGACGCTAGACGGCACCCAGACGAAAGTGAAAGTGCCGGAAGGCACCCAGAACGGCCGCCAGTTCCGCCTCAAGGGCAAAGGCATGCCGGTGCTGCGCCAGCACAATGTCGGCGACCTCTATATCCAGACCGCGGTCGAGACGCCGCAAAACCTTTCCCGCCGCCAGCGCGAGTTGCTGGAGGAGTTCGAGCAGGTTTCCTCGAAGGATAATTCGCCGCAGTCGAGCGGCTTTTTCGCCCGCATGAAGGACTTTTTCGAAACCTTCGGCGAGCGCTGATGCCTATTCTCGCCAATCCGGTGTAGAGTGCAATCAAGGCGAGGCTTCCCTAGCGTCATCAACATCTTATACCGGCGTCCGCCTTGCCTTGAACCCCGTAGCTGCTAAGTAGCCTCTTGGGGGAGCGTTCAGGAGAACTTGCATGGCACATGGTCCCGGACTGCGAAAGGCGCTGGCGGAAAAGTTCGACGACGAACTGAAGTTCTTCAAGGGCTGGATCGACAAGCCGAAGGCGGTCGGTTCGATCGTGCCGACCAGTTCCACCACGGCCCGCAAGATGGCCTCCGTCGTCAACCCGAACTCGGGCCTGCCGGTGCTCGAAGTCGGGCCTGGCACCGGCGTCATCACCCGAGCCATCCTCGCCCAGGGCGTAAAACCTGAAAATCTCTACGCAGTCGAATACTCGCCCGATTTCGTGCGCCATCTGCGCCAGCTCTATCCCGACGTCAACGTCATCGAGGGCGACGCCTTCAATCTCGATGCGACACTCGGCGACAAGAGCGGCCTGACCTTCGATTCGGTCGTCTCCGGCGTGCCATTGCTCAATTTCCCGGTCGCCCAGCGCATCGCCTATGTCGAAAGCCTTCTCGACCGCATCCCGACAGGCCGCCCGATCGTGCAGCTGACCTACGGCCCGCTGTCGCCGATCCCGCCCGGCCGCGGCGACTACACGGTCGAGCATTTTCATTTCGTCATCCGCAACATCCCGCCAACGCAGCTGTGGATATACCGGCGCGCGGCGCATTGATCAGTATTTGGTATTTGAGACGTGCCTGGCCTATACCTGTCGGCTGACAATGGGGGCCAATGGCAGTGATCCCGAAAATTCTCGTCTTCGCTGGCTCGATTCGCGCTGGCGCCTACAGCGGCAGGACCGCCGATGTGGCGCAGAAGGAACTCGCTCTGCAGGGTGCCGAGGTAACCCGCATCTCGCTTGCCGACTATCCGCTGCCGATTCTCGACGAGGATTTGGAAAAGGAGAAAGGCATTCCTGAAAACGCCATCAAGCTTGCCCGGCAGATCGCCGCCCATGACGGGCTGCTGATCGCGACGCCCGAATATAACGGCTCGATCCCGCCGCTGCTCAAGAACGCCATCGATTGGGTGAGCCGCGTGCGAATGGATGGCGGGCGGTCGTTCAGGCCGTTCACCGGCAAGCCCGCCGGCCTTTGTTCGTCTTCCAAAGGACATTTCGCCGGGGTACGCTGCATCAACCATCTGCGCGCCGTGCTGGTGCGCTGCAAGATGGAGGTGGTGACGCCGGAATGCTCGGTGCCGGAGGGCGGCAACGCCTTCGACGAGGACGGAAATTTCAGGGACGAGAGACTGCACAGATCGATGGAGCACCTATGCCGCACGCTGATCGAAACCTCGCGCATGCTGTCGACGCGGATCGAGGCCTGATCCAGGAGCGCGCCAGCACCATGCAAGACAGGCTGATCGTCGGCCTCGACGTGCCGACGCTGAAGGACGCCGAGAAGACGGTGCGTGAGCTCGACGGGATCGTCTCCTTCTACAAGATCGGCTACCAGCTCGCCTTCGCCGGTGGCCTCGATTTCGCCCGCGAGCTCGCCAGCGGCGGCACCAGGATCTTCCTCGACATGAAGCTGCTCGACATCGACAACACGGTAGCCAAGGGTGTCGAGGCCATTGCCAGGATGGGCATGACCATGCTGACGCTGCACGCCTATCCGAAGACGATGAAGGCAGCGGTCGAGGCCGCCAGGGGCAGCGATCTTTGCCTGCTTGGCGTCACCGTGCTGACCTCGATGGACGAGCAGGACGTGATCGACGCCGGCTATGAACATGACCCGCATACGCTGGTGCTGAGGCGCTCCGAACAGGCGCTGCATGCCGGCATGGGCGGCATCGTCTGCTCGGCCGAGGAAGCGGAAGCGGTGCGCCGGATCGTCGGGCCCAACATGGCCGTCGTCACGCCGGGAATACGGCCCAAGGGCAGCGACCATGGCGACCAGAAACGCGTGGTGACGCCGGCGCAGGCGATCCGCAACGGCTCCAGCCATCTCGTCGTCGGCCGGCCGATCGTCGGCGCCGCCGACAGGCGAGCGGTCGCGGAAGCGATTCTTGACGAAATGCGCTCGGCCTAACAATTCGGAGAAGAAGCATGCCCAAGGGATACTGGATCGCCCGCGTCGATGTGCGCGATGCGGAAGGCTACAAGGACTATGTCACTGCCGCCAAACCGGCTTTCGATCGCTTCGGCGCCGTTTTCCTGGCACGAGGCGGTGCGCATGAAAAGGCGGAAGGGCCGGGCCGAGACCGCAACGTAATCATCGAGTTTCCGTCCTTGGCTGCGGCGCACGATTGCTATCACTCGCCGGAGTATCAACGCGCCGTGACGATCCGCCAGAAAGTAGCCGACGGCGAGATCGTGCTGGTCGAAGGGGTTTAGTTCGACCGCCGTGGCGCGTGGTCTCATCGGAAATGCAGGCGAGCATGCACCTGCAGCGATCAAACCGAATGCAGGATGTAAAGCTTGCGCGTTTTCTCGTGGATGGTCCATTCGCCCCGCCAGCCAAGCGGCAGAACAAGCAATTCGCCGGGTCCGACATTTTTGGCCGCGCCCTCGGGACCGTGCAGCGTCACGCGGCCTGAGACGATGTGGCAGATCTCGGAATTCGTGTCGCGGCGCGCGGTGAACCGGCCCTGCGAACATTCCCAGACACCGACTTCGATCTTGCCATCATCCGAAGCCCAGAGGGTGTTGGCTGCTTCCAGCTGATCGCCTTCCACCGAGGTGGGTTTCGGCTGGGGCTCACCGAGGTCGATATGCGCAAGGTGGGCGAAGGTCTTGAAGTCGATCATGCTGTATATCCTCGAGGTGATGCGGTTCAATGCCCGGTGATGCGGTCTGCCAGGGCCGCTAGCCGCGATGTGCGCGGCAGCCCCTTTGCTTCCCGCTCGTCGGCAATCCGATAGAGCTGATACATCGAATGGACGCCCAGCCAGCGCAGCGGCTCTGGCTCCCACTTGCGCACGGTTCGATTGACCCAGGGAAGCCGGGTCAGCTCGGTGTCGTTGTCCAGCAGAAGATCCCTCAATGTGCGTCCCGAGAGGTTCGAGGTGGAAACGCCGAGGCCGACATAGCCGCCTGCCCAGCCTATTCCGGTCTGCTTGTCAAAGCCCACTGTCGTGCACCAGTCCCGCGGCACGCCGAGCGTTCCACACCACGCATGGTCGAGCTTGAGCCCCTTGGTCTGCGGCAGAAGCGTCGTCAGGATCTTGTGCAGCTTGTCGATCGTCGCCTGCTGGGTGACGCCTCGAAGGTCGGTTTTCGAGCCGAAGCGATAAGGCACCCCGCGCCCGCCCATGGCAATGCGTCCTTCCCGGGTGCGCTGCGCGTAGCAGTATGTGTGTGCGGCGTCGCCGAGCACCTCGTAGCCATCCCAGCCGATTTCGCTCCACAGCTTGTCGGACAACGGCTCGGTGACCACGATGGCGCTGTTGAGCGCCAACCAAAGTCTCTCGTGGCCGGCAATTCCCGCAGTGAAACCCTCGGTCGCCCGCACGATCATTTCCGCGCGCACCACGCCTCGGCTGGTTGTGACCTTGCCTTTTTCGATCGACAGCACGGTTGTCTGTTCATAGATCGGCACACCGAGGCGCTCCACTGCCTTGGCGAGCCCCTGCACTAGTTTTGCGGGCTGAACCCGCGCAACCTTCTTGATGACGAAGGCGCCGCGCGCGTTGTGCACCGCTATGCGCCGACGCATCTCGGCTGCATCGATATACCCCACACGTTCGTCAGTCAGCTCCCAGGACCTGGCATGGGCATACATCGCCTTGGCGCGCTGCTCCTGCGCCTCGTTGGTTGCGACCAGCAGTTCGTCGGTGCGGCGAATGTCGGCGTCGATGCCTTCGGTTTGCGCGACCGATATGACCTCGTCGACCGTGCCCATCATTGCCGCCTGCATGGCAACGACTCCAGCGCGCGACGATGCCCTCTCATATTTTTCGCGCGACCATGAGAACCCGCCGGACAGCCAGCCGCCATTGCGTCCCGAAGCACCGAAGCCGGCGAACTCCTTCTCGACGATGACAATGTTGAGGTGGGGCGCTGCCTGCTTCAGATAATAGGCGGTCCAAAGGCCGGTATAGCCGGCGCCGACGATGCAGACGTCGGCCATGATATCGCCCTGCAGCGGCGGCCGATAGCCGGGCACGCCGCCGATGTCGGCATACCAGAATGAAACGTCGCCGTTCTTCTTCACGTCCATTGTCGAGATTTTCCCAGATAGGATTCAGGTCAGCGTGAAATCGGCGTTTTCGTCGTCCGCCAACAGCTTCACGTCGGTGCCCGCGAACACGAGATCAACCTCGTCGCCGATGGCGAAGGTCTCGGCGTCCAGCGAAGAGCGCACGATCGCCTTGGAGGTGTCGGCCAGCACGACCTCGTATTTGGAGCCCGATCCGAGATAGATGGCCTCGCCGATGCGCCCGGGCAGGGTGTTTCGACCCTGTCCGCCCTTCCCCCGTCTGGCGAGGCTCAGCTTCTCCGGCCGCAGCAGCATCACGGGTTTGGCGCCGTCGGCAAGGCGTTTGGCGGCAGCCACTTTCCGCCCTTCTATGTCAATGGCGGTCTCGTTCCCGGAGGTGGAGGCTGCGCCGCGCAGTATCGTCGAGTCGCCGACGAATTTTCCGACGAACAAGGTCTCGGGCTCGTCGTAGAGCTGGCGACCGGTGCCGATCTGCTCGATGCGTCCCTGGTTGAACACGGCGATGCGGTCCGAGAGGACCAGGGCCTCCTCCTGGTCGTGCGTGACATAAACGAAGGTGGTGCCCAATTCGCGGTGGATCCGTTTGATTTCGAGCTGCAGCCATTCACGGAGCTTCTTGTCGAGCGCGCCGAGCGGCTCGTCCATCAGAAGCAGCGGTGGGTCGAATACGATGGCACGCGCCAGTGCGACGCGCTGCTGCTGGCCGCCGGAGAGCTCGCTGGGGAAGCGGTGGCCGAAATCCGCCATCTTCACCATGTCCAGCGCCTTGCGCACCCGGGCCTCGCGATCGGGATTGGCGATGCCACGCAAGGTGAGGGGATATGCGACGTTCCTGCTGACCGTCATGTGAGGAAACAGCGCGTAGTGCTGGAAGACCACGCCGATGTTGCGTTTATGCGCCGGTACGCCGATGACGCTCTTGCCGCCGACATCAAGCGAACCCGAACTGACCTCGGTGAAGCCGGCGATGACGTTGAGCGTGGTCGTCTTGCCCGAACCGCTGGGCCCAAGCAGCGTCATGAACTCCCCCGGCTTGATGCCTAGCGAGACTTTATCGAGAGCGATGAAGCTGCCATAGTGTTTGCTGACGGATTTGAGATCGATGGCTGCGCCGCGAGTGGATGGTGAGGCCATGTCAACGTCTTCCCTGTCTCGAACCGATCAACAGCCCCGCCCCGATCACCAGCGACGTAGTGATGAAGAGCAGCGTGCCCACCGCCGCAACGGTGGGATCGGCGTCCCGGGTAATGCTCGAGAATATCTGGACCGGCAGTGTCTTCAGATAAGGGCTGGTGATGAACAGCGCGACGATGATCTCGTCGAATGAGGTGACGAACGCAAACAGCAGGCCCGACAGGATGCCCGGCGCGATCAGCGGCAACGTCACCGTCCTGAACGCCGTCAGCCGGGTTGCGCCGAGGCTGGCCGCAGCAGTTTCCAGCCGTTTGTCGAAGACTTCCAGGCTGGCGGAGACGGCGATGATGACGAAAGGAACGGCGAGCATGGTGTGGGCAAGCACGAAGCCGGTCATCGTGCCGACCAACCGCGTATCGAGATAGACCGCATAGATTCCAACGGCGAGCACCACCCCCGGCACGACCATTGGCGTGATCAGCAGCGCGCGCAGCACGCCGCTGACGCGGCTTTTCATGCGATCGAGGCCGAATGCCGCCAGCGTGCCGATGACGGTGGCGAACACCGCCGTGACAACGGCGACCTTGAGCGAACCGATCAGGCTCGCCGACCATTCGGGGTTGGTGAAAAAGTTCTGGTACCACTGCCAGGAAAAGCCGGATGGCGGAAAGGCCAGCGACTTCTTGTCGTTGAACGACATCGGCACGACGACGATTGTCGGTGCGACCAGCCAGACCGCGACGAGCAGGCAGTACAGACCGAGCAGGATTCGACCGGCCTGTTTCATCAGCGTCTCGAGCCCGTCTTGTGCGGTTGCCTCGACAGCGGTGCTGCGAGCGCGAGCAGGACGAAGGTCGCGATCAACAGCACCACACCCATCGCACCGCCGCGGCCCCAGTTTAGCAGGCTGAGCACCTGGTTCTGGATCAGGGTCGAGAGCATGGTCGAACGCGGACCGCCGAGCAGCGCGGGGGTGATGTAGAACCCGAGCGCAAGAATGAACACGATGATGGCGCCTGCGTAGACGCCCGGAAGCGAGAGCGGCAGATAAACCTGGGCAAAGGCGCGCGCCGGGCTCGCGCCGAGGCTCCGTGCCGCCTGCATGAGCCGCAGGTCGATCGTTTTCATCACCGAATAGAGCGGCAGGATCATGAACGGCAGCAGCACCTGCGCCATGCCGATCACCACGCCTGTCTGCGTGCGGATCAGCTTGACCGGACCAAGGCCGCCTGCCCGGATGGCGGAGTTGATCACGCCGGAATCCTGCAAAAGGATGACCCATGCCAGGGTGCGCACCACACCGCTCACCCAGAACGGCACCAGCACGCACAGGATGAGGACGAGCCGCATCTTGGGCCCGACTGCGGTCATCACATAAGCATAGGGATAGCCGGCAATGAGACATACCAGCGTCACCCAGGCGGAGATCGCGAAGGTGCGCTGAAGTACGGTCAGGTTGACCGGTGTGCCGAAGAACCAGGCATAGTTCTGCCATCCCCATTGCGGCTCGGAAAAGCTGCGCAAGGTAACGATGGCGAGCGGCAGACCCAGGCAGATGACGAGCAGCAGCAGCGCCGGCGCGACGAGCCAGAAAGCCTGTCCACGAAACCAGCGCCGCCGGTCGTCTGCGGCGACAGCCGGAACAGTGTTCCGGCTGTCGATTGCTCTCGTTGCCACGGTGGCGGACCTAGTTGCCCGCCATCAACGCGTTCCACTTTTCGTTCGCTACCTCGAAGTTCTCCACCCAGAACTTGATGTTCTGCTGGTAACCGAGCTTCAGCTTGTCCGGCGTGTTGGTCATGAACGCCGCTGTGATCTCGTCCACTTCGGGCTTCGCGTCCTTGTGGATCGGGGTATACGAGGTGGTTTTTGCAAGCGTCTCCTGCGCGCTCTTGCCGACATAGGCGTTGATCAGCGCATGCGCCGCGTCGGGGTCCTTGACGCCCATCGGAATGGTCATCTGGTCCATCACGACCAGCCAGTCCTGCCACGCCGGCGTGTACTTCGCGCCGTTCTTCACCGCAGTCATGGCACGTCCGGTCCACATCGCGATCATGTCGGCTTCGCCGGATTCGGCGAGCTGCTGGGAATCGGCTCCGGTCTTCCAGAAGATCGTGTCCGGACCGAGCGACCTCACCTTCTCGATCGCCTTGTCGATATCGGCAACCGTCATGTTTTCCACCGATCCGCCGGCGGCGAGCAATGCCTGCTCGATCATGCCGCCGGAGAGATCGCCGCTGCCCTCCAGAGCGCGCGAGCCCGGGAACTTCTCGATGTCGAAGAAATCCTTCCAGCTCTTGGGCGGGTTATCCTTGTACTTTTCGGTGTTGTACATCAGCACCACGCCATAGTTCATGGCCGGCACACTGCATTCGCTGATCTGGCCCTCCGGAATGTTGGACGTATCGATCTTCGAGAAGTCCAGCTTCTGGAACAGCTTGCCACAATAGACGTAGGGCGGGAAATCGCCGGTATCGACAACGTCCCAGGTGACATTGCCGGACTCGACCTGCGCCTGCAGTTTCGAGATTTCGGTTGGCCCGTCGCTGAGCAGCGTCACTCCGGACTTGTCGACGAACTCCTTCAGCGCGGCGATCTGACCATCCTGGTAAATGCCTCCATACGAGACGAAGGTAAGCGTCTTGCCCTTCAGCGAGCCCTCGGCCACCTCGCCCGCCACGGGCTTGCTCTGTGCAAGCGCTGCGGTGGTGATCATCAACAGCCCGAGTGCGGCCACCTGTCCGATCTTGGTCTTCATAGTTTTATCTCCCATTTATGTGCACCCGCATTAGTTCGGTTCGCCCGGCTGCGAGGCTTGTCCGGGCGTGTATCGATTGAGTTCCGCCGCGCCGCTGGTCGGGGGCGCGATGATCCAGAGCACCTGCGCCGGCGTCTTGCCGATGTTTGCCGTGCGATGCGGCGTCGAGGTTGCGTATTCGATGCTGTCGCCCTCGTTCATAACGAAGCGCTCGTCTGCCAGCGTCAGCTCGACTGTTCCCTTCAGAACGACGAACATCTCGTGCTTGCCGCCATGCGTGTAAGCATCGTTACCGGTCGAACCGCCGACGTCGAAATCCCCCGAATAAACCTCGAATTCATGGATCGGCCGCCGCGACAGCAACGTCTTTCGACAGCCGTGGCTGATCGGCAGCAGTGGGCGGTCGCCTCTGGTGAGCACCTTGTGGAACCCACCTTCGGTCTGCTCGAACAGGTCGTTGATGCCGAGATCCAACGCAGCCGCGATCCGCATCAGGGTGCTGGCGCTGGCGCCGCTCAGATTGCGCTCGAGCTGGCTGATGAAGCTCGCCGTCGTGCCGACCATGTCGGCCAGCTGGCGAAGCGAAATGCGTCGGGCCGTGCGAATGGCCTTAATCCGCCCACCGACATGCTTCGCCTTGTCCGCGTCCGCCGCTGCCAGCGCGGCCACGTCCGGGGATGTCGCAAGGTCGACTTTCACCGAGTGCCTCCTTCACTTAACACCCTATTAAGTGAGGTGCCGGAACGCAAGCGATTTGTCGAGATACGATACGATCCCGGGTCGCCGAGGGCAGCTTCACGCAGGATTTCTGCTCAGCACGCGGCCATTCGGTTAAAACGGCTCGCCGCGGTCTCGGCCATCGCATCGGCGAGGCCCATCTCCCATTGCGTGCGGCAATAGGCGCGGAAATCGAAGCAGGGCAGGCCGGGGCAGACCTCGAATTCGATGAGATGGACGCTGTCGTCGGCTTCGACCCGGAAATCGATGGAAAATACATCTCGCAGGCCGAGCCCGGTCATCAGGCTTTGCGCGATCCGTCGGATCTTTGCATCGGCTCGCGGCTGGCTGGCGGCGACCGGCAGCAGCTCGGGCTCGGCGTATGTCCCCGCCTCCCTGGCAGCCTCGCCGGTGTCGCCATAGAGCGCCAGGCTGTCTGCCATGGTCTGGAAATCACCGCCCGAATCGACAAAGGCGACGCCGAGCGCCTCGACGCCGGTGTCCGGCTTGAGGCCGAGATAGCTCGCGCGCACATTGCGCCCGGCTACATAGGGCTGCACGACGACGTCGTCGCGATAGGCGGCGAACACACGCCGGCTAAGTTCCAGCGCATGGCCGAGATCGGCACAGCGCGAGTCCGGCCAGATGCCGATCTTGGCGCCGAGCCGGTTCGGCTTGACAAACCAGCCTGCCGGCGAAGCCGGGGGCTCGACCAGCCAATGACCGTCGCGGGCTAAACCGGCTTGCGGCACCGGCAGGCCGAGTGCACCGAGCACGGCGCCGGAGCGGAACTTGTCCTGGCACAGCGCAAACAGCGCGTCATCGGCACCGATCACCTTCAGGCCATTCAGCCGTGCCAAAGCAGGTGCGGCGCCGCCACGGAAATAAGAGATGCCGTCGGTCAGCGTCCAGACAAGCGTGGACTTTGGCCCCTCGCCGGCGAGAGCGCTCGCGGCATCGTCGAGCGCCACTGCAACAAAGGACAGGCCGCGTGTCAGGCAGGCCGCGGCCAGCGCATCGAACTCAGAGGCGATGTCGGTCGATTGCGCCAGATACGAGGCGATTTCGGCGGCGCGCGCCGCCACGTGGCCATCGGCGACCAGCCGGTCGAAGCAAGCCTTTTCGGGCTCGTAGACAAGGATCAGCTTCGGCTTGCGGCTTGACATGGGATGAACGATTCCCGGGGATGAACGGGTCCTGGCAGCGCGATTGCCTACCATCGCACGGCGAATGTATCAGGCCTTCGCGGAAAACCGACGTCAGCTGGACGCCTGCACGACAGTGCTGGTGCGATCTTCTTGTTTGACCATGATCTTTTCCGAACCAAAGGTTCGGATCATGGTCTAGGCGATCAGCACGCGCGGCTCGAAGCGGCCGTTGACTGGAATGTCGAGCAGAAATGTCATGCCGGCTTGCGGGTCCAGCAGGCGCTGCTTCTCATTCTTGCCCGACCAGGCTGAAGTCACCGCCAGCCGGTCGGCATTCCTGCCGACAAAGGCCGGGCAAGACGGTTGCGTCACCTGCATCGCGACCGAACGGATGAGCTTGCCGTCAGGCCCGTAGGCTTCGATGACGCTGCCGCCCCAGCAGGCGTTCCAAAGAACACCGTCGCGATCGAGCACCGAACCGTCGATATAGCCCTTGGCCTTGCGATGATCGACGAAGATCTTCGGTTCGCCGACTGGCAGGCCGGTCGCTGGATTGCAGGCGACGCGCATCAACAGGCCGGTGCTGGTATCGGTGTAACAGGCGACCGTTCCGTCCTCGGAAAAGCAGATCGAATTCGACACGGTGATGTCCGAATAGAGCCGACGCAGCTCCCCCTTGAAGAACCAGTAGATCGAGCCGGCGGCCTTTTCCTCCCCCTTGCCCATCGTGCCGACCCAGAAGGCGCCGCAGGGATGGACGCGCGAATCATTCGAGCGCGTCACCGGATTGTCGGCCTCGATCGCCGTGTGCAGCGTCATCTTGCCGGTCGCGACGTCGCGGACATGCAGGCCGGTTTCGGTAGCGATCAATTGTCTGTTGTCATCGATGACGGCGATGGCGCTGGCCATCTGGCCAAGCTCGTGGATTTTGACCGCACCGCCGGAAAGGTGCTTTTCCAGAAGCTGGCCGTTGACGATGTCGAACCAGTAGAGCGTATCAGTGGCGGGGTCATAGCTCGGGCCTTCGCCGAGCTGGCAGACATGGTCGGAAAGAACAGAAACGATGGCTTCGTTCATCGCCCTGCTCCAAACGCCGCATCCCAGGCGACGACTGCGGCCTGTGCTCGCGTTGCCACCTCATCCACGTTCATACCAGGCTTGAACAAGCTGGAGCCGAGGCCGAAGACGCCGACGCCAGCAGCTTTGTAGCCGGCAAAGTCCTTTTCCGACACACCACCGACCGCGCCGACCAGCATATCGGAAGGCAAAACCGCGCGCATCGCCGCGATGCCGGCCGCGCCGAGCACGCTGGCCGGGAAGAATTTCAGCGCCGAGGCGCCGAGCCGGACCGCCTGGAAGGCCTCGGTCGGCGTGAACACGCCGGGCATCGTCACCATGCCGTAATTCATCGCGCGACCCATGACCTCGGCATCGATGTTGGGGCTGACCAGCAGCCGCCCGCCGGCCTTTTGCAACCCGTCGACATCGGCCGCGGTCAGCACAGTGCCGGCGCCGACCAGTGCCGTCGCCGGCAGCGCGTCCGCGATCCTTGCGATCGAGGCGAAGGGCTCCGGCGAATTGAGCGGAACTTCGATCGCTTCGATGCCGGCCTCGAAGATCGCCCGGCCAATGGCCACCGCCTCGTCCGGCTTGAGGCCGCGCAAGATGGCGACAAGGCCGCGCTCGAGCTTCGGAAATGGTGCGGTCTCGGTCATGCGGCAACTCCGCTTCCAGCAATCATGCCATTTTCGCGCGCCGCGTCGATCAGGCCCGCACGCACCGCCTCGTCGGCATCGACGGTCCGAACCGCGAGTCCAGCGAGGCCGAGCGCCTCCGTGTACAGCGCGCCGAGCGCGCCGGAAGCGACCAGCACGACCGACCCGCCTTTCCCATAGCGCCGGCTGGCCGAGGCGATCTCGCCGCCGATCAGCAGGCCGGACAGGCAAGCAGCGGCATCGTCGGGCTTCAGGTCCTGAAGCAGGCCAGCGGCGCGGATCGAGAACAGTCTCGACGTGACATCGCCGCCGTCGGCAAGCGCTTGCTCGGACCAGCGCCGGAAAAACGGATTGCCTGGTGCAACCGGCTGGGGCTGCTCGCCCAGCGAATGGCGCAGGATCGAATGCGCCGCCAGCACCGAAAACAGCTCGCCGGTCGGCCACGTGCCGAAACCGGCAACAGCGCCGTCCTCGACCAAAACCCATTTCGAATGGGTCCCGGGCATGCAGACGAGATGACGGCCCTTTGCCGGCAAACCAGCGCCGGCCAGCTGCGTTTCCTCGCCGCGCATGACGTCGGGCGCATCGGCCTGGCGCTGGGCAAGCCCCGGCACGATACGGATGTCGCGGCGCTGGCCGGGGATGCGCGCAGCGCCGGCAAGGATGGCGCCGATCGGCGCCGGCACGGTGACATAGGGCGCCTCCAGCCAGCCCTGGCGCGAGCCGGCCATGCCGCAGATGATGACGGGCATCGCTTCCGGCGCGCCCATCGCCGCCAGATGTCCTTCGAGGACGGTCGAAAACCCGGCGGCCTGCGCAGTGATCAGCCCGTCGTCGCCGCGGCGCTCGGCAAGGACGTTTCCGGCCTCATCGATCAGCCAGACCCGGAGACGGGTTGTGCCCCAATCGACGGCGGCAACGGCCGGCACCTTGTTCGGAAATCCTGGGCTCACAGGAAGCCCCCATCGACGATCAACATCTGTGCGGTCAGCATCCGCGAGGCGTCCGACGCCAGGAACAGCACTGTGCCGACAATGTCTTCCGGCTGCATCACCTGCTTGATGCATTGCTTGGCAACGTGGGCGGCGAGCGCCTGTTCGGTGACCCAGAGCTCCTTCTGCCGCTCGGTGATCACCCAGCCGGGTGCGATCGCATTGACGCGAATGCCGTCGGCGCCGAGCTTGCCGGCAAGCCCCTTGGTCAGGCCGACGATGCCGGCCTTGGCGGCGGTATAGGCCGGCATGTCGGGGTGGTTGATCAGAAACGACGTCGACGTGAAGTTGATGATCGAGCCGCCGCCGGCGCGCTTCATGCCCGGCGCTACCGCCTGTGCGGAGAAGAAATGCGGACGTAGATTGATTGCCTGGTTGTTGTCCCAGAACTGCACTGTGACCTCTTCCACCGCGTGGCGATCATCAAGTGCTGCATTGTTGACCAGCACGGTGACGTCGCCATGCGCTTCGGCCGCCTTGGCGGCTGAAGCCCGCAGCGCCTCGACATCGCGTATGTCTGTCTTGAGATAGAGAGGCCGGCGGCCGAGATCCTTCTCGATGCGGTCGGCCAGCGCAAGGCTCGGGCCATCGGCGATGTCGATGAAGGCGACCTTCGCTCCCTGGCGGGCAAAGCCCTCGGTCAGCGCCGCGCCGATGCCGGAGCCGCCGCCGGTGATCAGCACCGAGGCACCTTGAAGGTCGGCAAAGCGTGCCGATGGCATCATTTTTTTCTCCCTGCGCATGAACCCGGAAATCGGTTTCGATTTTCGGAAAGGATCATGCGCAAAATCAAAGTGCTACAGCGTCCTTTGCGCGTCCAAAAGGACGCGCGGCGCTGTAGGCTCAGTCGGCGCGCATCCTAGCCAGCCCGGTCGGGGGAGCAAGGGAGAAAAACCGATTCCCGATGCTTATGTCAGACAAAAAGACGATCACGCCCCACTACGCATCCTTGCAGCGGCGGCCAACCCCACGAAGGCATCGAGCGCACGCACAGCCTCGCTTTGTCTGCAACTGGCCGACAGACGCCCCCGCTTGCAGCAGGCAATCCTCAAAATGTCGCGATTGGCAGATGACCGGCGAGGTTGTAAGGGCAAGCACAGCTGCCCATCCGATCCGCCGGAGATCCGCCATGCCTCTGAAAATCGCCGTCCAGATGGACCACATCTCCACCGTCTCGATTGCGGGCGACACGTCTTTCGCGCTGTCGCTGGAAGCGCAGCGGCGCGGCCACCGGCTGTTCCATTATACGCCCGACCGGCTGTCGCTGCGCGGCGGCAAGGTGTTTGCCCGCATCGAGGAAATGCAGGTCCGCGATGAGAAGGGCAATCACTATTCGCTCGGTGAAGAGGTCCGCACCGACCTGTCGGAGATGGACGTCGTCCTGCTCAGGCAGGATCCGCCGTTCGACATGAACTACATCACCACGACGCACATCCTCGAGCGCATCCATCCCAAGACACTGGTGGTCAACGACCCGGCGTGGGTGCGCAACAGCCCGGAAAAGATCTTCGTCACCGAATTTCCCGACCTGATGCCGGAAACGCTGATCACCAAGGACCCGCTGGAGGTCGCCGCCTTCCGCAAGGAGTTCGGCGACATCATCGTCAAGCCGCTCTACGGCAATGGCGGCGCCGGCATCTTCCACCTGCACGAGGCCGACCGCAACCTTGCTTCACTGCTCGAAATGTTCGGCCAGTTGTTCCGCGAGCCCTATATCGTGCAGCGTTATCTGAAGGAAGTGCGGGCCGGCGACAAACGCGTCATCCTGATCGATGGTGAGCCGGTCGGCGCCATCAACCGGGTGCCGGCCGAGCATGATTCACGCTCCAACATGCATGTCGGCGGCCGCGCCGAAAAAACCGAACTGACGGCGCGCGAACGCGAGATCTGCGCCCGCATCGGCCCGTCGCTGAAGGAGCGCGGTTTTATCCTCGTCGGCATCGACGTTATCGGCGACTACATGACCGAGATCAACGTGACGTCGCCGACCGGCGTGCGCGAGGTGCAGCGTTTTGGCGGCGCCGATATTGCGAGCCTGTTCTGGGACGCGGTCGAGGACAAACGCAAGTAGCGCACGCTTGGCGGAACAGCGTTTTTCCGACCCAGAGCGC
Source organism: Mesorhizobium sp. BHscii (assembly GCF_053848065.1). Taxonomy (NCBI): domain Bacteria; kingdom Pseudomonadati; phylum Pseudomonadota; class Alphaproteobacteria; order Hyphomicrobiales; family Phyllobacteriaceae; genus Mesorhizobium; species Mesorhizobium sp. BHscii. The sequence goes on from NZ_JBSPKW010000007.1 coordinate 220,080, forward strand.
CGCGACGCCATCAGATTGTAACGTTCAATTGTTCCCGTAATGTTCTTGCCTTTGCCCAAAATCTGTGGTTGTCTCCGGTAACGCCGTTCGCGGCATGATCGCATGGGCTTCGGGCGAGCCCATGTCCGGGGGCTGAAAAATGGTTGCGCGGGTCCGTACGGTCGCTTTCCAGGGCATCGAGGCCGTGCCGGTCGACGTGCAGGTGATGATCGCACCGGGCAAGGTCAACATGCACATCGTCGGTCTCGGCGACAAGGCGGTGGCCGAGAGCCGGGAGCGGGTGCAGGCGGCGCTGCATGCGTCGGGCCTGTCGATGCCGTCGAAGAAGGTCACGGTCAATCTGGCGCCGGCCGACCTGCCCAAGGAAGGCAGCCATTACGATTTGCCGATCGCGCTCGGCCTGATGGCGGCATTGGGCGCCATTCCGGGCGACATGCTGGCCGGCTATGTCGTGCTTGGCGAGCTGTCGCTCGACGGCACCATCGCCGCGGTGGCCGGCGCGCTGCCGGCGGCGATCGGCGCCAATGCCGAAGGCAAGGGCTTGATCTGTCCTTTCGCCTGCGGCCCGGAAGCGGCGTGGGCCGGCAAGGATTTCGACATTCTGGCGCCGCACAGCCTGATCGCCATCGCCAATCATTTTCGCGGCACGCAGGTTCTGTCGCGGCCGGAAGCCGGCATCCATGCCGCGGCGCGCGACCTGCCTGATCTCGCCGACATCAAGGGCCAGGAGACCGCCAAGCGGGCACTCGAAGTGGCGGCGGCCGGCGGTCACAATCTGCTCATGTTGTGCTTCATTAATCCAGTGAAAGCGGCGGGTTCGACCGTCCATTGTGCCAACTGACACCACCTTCATCGAGGCTTCCAATGGTCGATTCCGCGCCGAATGCCTGAACCAGCACTGGTTCCTCAGCCTTGCGGATGCGGCCGAAAAGTTGGAGGATTGGCGCAAATACTACAACGAGGTGCGCCCACATGGCGAAATCGGCCACAAGGTTCCGATCTCGTTGATCAATCCCGATGGCGCCACCAGCCCGCCATCGTGAAACAGCCGGAAAACTCCACCTTCCGGCGGTCCAAAGAATGGTATCGGATCACCAGAACACGAGGCTTTAATCCCCACCAGATGAAAGTTCCGTGGCAGGTCACAACGTAAGCCGAGCGCCCGCATATTCCGACGACGCCGATGCAGTCTCAGACGAGGGGATGACTTCTAACGTCGAAAAATTGTTCAGTGCTTCCCACGGCTGGACCGCTTGCAGATAGAGGGTGCTGGCAGTAAACTAGAACTGGGCATGCTACATCGGCACAGTAGTATTCGGCCCGTGCTATGGGAATGGGAGCGCCCCATGGACCCGAGAGGCAATTGGCTCAATTGTGTAGCGGCGTTTGTCGTGGCCGCCTCGTTCAGCGGCGGTCAGGCTTTTGCAGGTCTTGTTGCTGATTCATCTAAGTTCTGGGCTTTTCCGCCGGGGGGCCCGAAGGTCATTCCGGTCTGCTGGGAAGATGGCAACGGGGATACGTCCCATCAAGAACTTGTCCGGCTCGCGATCGAGGAAAGTTGGCAGTCCGCTTCGGCGGTGCGCTTCGAAGGGTGGCGGGGGTGCGAGACCGAGAGCCGCGGGGTAAGGATTCATGTCGACGATATATCCCCGCACGCGAGGCGCATCGGGCGGGCGCTTGACGGCCTGCCGAACGGGATCGTGCTCAATTTCGAATTTCGGGAATTTGCACCGACCTGCAGCCTCAGCGAAGACACCCGGAGGCGCTGCATTTACGCTACTGCGGTCCATGAATTTGGCCACGCCCTCGGCTTCATTCACAGCGAGTACCGAGTCGATGTGCCGCCCACGTGTCAGGCTCTCCAAAACGACGTAGGCGCGCCTCCAACCGAGGTTCCGGTCTTGATCACGCCGTTCGATCCGGACTCCGTGATGAGTTTCTGCGGGAAAGTCTGGCTGAATGATGGGCGCTTAACCGAATTGGACCGAAGGGGAGTGGCGTCGGTTTATGGCGAGCCTTCAAAGTCGAAAGACGAGAACTCGACCATCGGTTGGCAGTCTAGGCGGGATCCTAATAAGAACATTGGGGCACAGATAAGCGATCTCTATCTCACGTTGTTCAATTTGTCGCAACTGCCCACTCGTGCGTCAGTCAACTATCAATCAGGCCCGTTCGACATCGAGCAGCATTATCTGAACCAAAGGTTGTACTTCGGAACGGATTTCACTGTTGAGATGCATGCCCTCGCGTGCGACCTGAATCCGCAGTTGTGCACGCGGGAGAAAGTTTTGGCGCCGAACGATTTGCTCGGCGATCACACCAAACACGTGGGAGGTTTTCTCCCCTCACACGGCGAATGGATGATCCGCCCGTTCGAGGGAATCTACGTCCCTAACGTCTCGTTTGCGCGCAGCATCGACATCGCGACAGTTACAAAAACCCGCGACCAAAACATTGAAGACATATTGGAGTCGACTCAAGGATGCGAACACGTCGACGAGCAGTGCCTTGATCTAGTGGCGCGCCTCAATCGAGGGCTAGATATCAAAAAAGATTTCGGCGGCATCATCCGGGTGCCGACGCTCGCGCTGACTTCGGTCATCGATGTATCGTGTGACGCTGGGCTGTGTGCTGGAGGATTTGATCCGGAAACGGCTCGCATTGCGGCAGAACGTCTGGGCACGACCGCGAAACCGCCGTCGATGGACCCTCCCGGCACGAAACCTGCGGGGGCTCCGGTTCCCCGGGGCGTCAGCGGGAGCGACATTGTTCGGGATCCGACGAAGGCGGTCAAAAGCCTTAATCCAAATCTCTGGGGTGGTATCTCAAAATCCCTTCCCTTCAGCCTCGAAGCCGAGAGTTTGTTTTCGAGCCAGAGGTCGGTCTTCGACTTCATCAGCTTTCCCTGGGTCAGTTCCGATTACCCCGTGGAGTTCCAAAGACGGGTTGAGATCGGAATCGTTGAGGTCGGATTGCGCGCGCGCCATTGCGATTTGTCCGACGACAGCAAACTGCGGGTCTGGTCGGTCAGGTTGCCTGCGGTGACGCCCATCGCGCCGGCTCCGCTGGATATCCGAGACGCTCCTGGGGCGATGAACTGTGCCAGCGGCCCGCCGGTCCGCGGAACGGCTTCGGACCACGGAATGCATGTCGTCGGCATCATTGGAGCCCAGGTCAACGGGGCAGGAATCGCGGGGCTCAATCCTTTTGCGAACATACGAGCGCTCGAATACAAGAGCGATCAACTGAAGAAAAAGGAATATCAGAACGCCTTCGCGGCCGAGATCGAAAACCTCTTCTTCCAGGACGACGTACGGGTCGTCAATATGAGTTTCCGGTACGAGCCGGACGTCGAAGTTCCCGAGGATGAAACTTCGCTTCGCCCAACAACAGATCGTTTGCAGGAGATCATCGAGAAGCTCGGAAAAGACGTGCTTTTCGTCGCGGCCGCGGGACATTCGAGTTCCGGAATGGACCTCAGCAGGTTCTGCAACGTCTACCCAGCTTGCTTGAACCTCCCGAACGTCATCTCGGTCGCCGCCCTCGAGCCGGTCGGACCGGATTCGAGGATAATGGAACGTGAGAATTTCGGGGAGCAGGTTTCGATCGGGGCGCTCGGAACGAATATCCTTAGCACGGGGAGCGCGAACAACTATGTAGTACTGAGCGGTTCGTCCATGGCCGCTCCGCAGGTCACCGCAGTCGCCTCGCTGCTCTTTGCAAAGGCAAGGAACGCCACCCCGGTCCAAGTCAAGAACCGTATCCTAGGTTGCGCAAAGCCGACTAGGAGCCTCATCCGCAAGGTCTGGAGCGGCGTCTTGGACGCGACTTGCGCTCTCGACAAACCGGATCAGGGGCGGCTCGTCTTGGAAAATCCCAAAGATATTTTGTACGGAACCATTATCGGAGGCATAGGCATCGATGGCAGCCCGCTAAGGCGGGCGACATTCCTCGATCTGGCCGTGGACGAAGAGATCAGGCCGAGCTGGAAAAACATCTACGCGCTACACCGCGACCCGATGGGCTTGGGTCGCTTAATCCTGTTCACCGCTAGACAGCCCAATGCGCAGATGTCGGAGTTGCTCCGTCGTCCGGAGCTGGTTCCCGCGCCAGAGGTCGAGCAGTCGATTCTGTTTCGGGACGAAACGGGCGCAGATTCGAAGATCGAACTTAGCCGCATCGTGTCATTCGTAGGCCCTCTAAACTAAGGAGCGGTGAATGGGAAAGTATGGTTGGGCTTTGCTCACGGCAATGTTCGCGCTGACTGGGGTCGCCCACGCACAACCGGGTCCCGAGCCAGCTGGGGATCGGGAGGTTCTCAATCGAACGTTCTCCGAGTTCGAGGAAATTGGGTCGAACGGCAGCTTCATCGCGCGGACAGACGCCAGAAACCCCCGGGGGGACGCGTTCCGCCTGTATTTCGACGAGATCAAGACGACGTCCGACCGCGGCTTCGTCGTTCGCATCATCGGGGCCGAAGGTATATTGACCGAAATTCCCGGCGAAGAGTTCACGAAGGCTGAAGTTTACGCCTCGCATATCTTGGTCGGATCGGACGTGACGGTTGAAGTCGAGGCGCCATCGAAGCCGAGCGGCTTGTCGTTCCGCTTGGCCACGCTCCACTACGAGGCGCCAAGCGGCGAGCCGCTGTCGGTTACAGAGCCGGATCAGCGACGCAAGACGCGTAACCTGCCCGAAGCGTCGCCAATGCGGATCGCGGCTCGATCCGTCGCGAAGCTCACGTTCCAAGCGGAGGACGGCCTCGAATACCTCTGCAGCGGCTTTTTGATTGCGCCGTCTCGGCTTCTGACGAACGAACATTGCATCAATACGGAGCAGCGGTGCAATACGGCCCTAGCTATTTTCGGCTATCTGGATGACAGTGCCAACGTCGAGCAGGTTCGCTGCAGCTCGATTTTGCGGGTCGATGCAGGGCGCGATCTCGCGCTGCTTCAGTTGGAGGCCTCAGCAGGCAGCCGATGGGGTGTCCTCTCGTTGGCGAAAGCGCCGCCTGGACTGGAAGCTTCGCTTTACATACCGCAGCACCCGGGCGGGCGTCCGCAAGAGGTGTCAATCGCGGACTGCAAGCTGGTTGAGACAAACGCAGCCGGAGTTTCTGGTCCCACTGATTTCGCAAACAACTGCGACACTGAGGGAGGCGCTTCAGGTTCTCCTGTTATTGACTTAACCACCAACGAAGTGGTCGGGTTGCATCACTGGGGTTTCGAGCCCGCTCCGTCGCAGTATCAGAACTTGAATAGAGCTGTGCGGATCGACGAAGTCCGGGCGGTCATCGACGCTGTCCGTTGAGAACTTTGCGCGCGGCGGATGTTGCAATGGGCCATGACCAAGATTGAATGGAGCCGTATGCGCTGAAAGTGCACGTACGGTTCGGGGAGGAGAAGCGCCCCCACCGAGCATATCAAGGCAGCCCAACCCGTTCATTGTCCTCATCAAAAGCGCATCAAACGTAAAGTTAGAACCATCAGGATTGACTTTCAGCGATTTTTCAACAATTCTACATTCGGCTGAGGAGGAAAATTGTTTACCTCAATAGTATTTCTGCTGGGACTATCGGCACTTTATTTCTGGTGTCCGTCACAGGCACCAGCTGAGGAACTTGACGGACAGCAAACATTCATCGCGAATTGTGCTCCTTGTCACACCCTGGCGGAGGGTGACCACTTATTTGGACCTTCTCTGTCGGGTGTCTACGGACGGCTGGTCGGTCAAGCAATTGGATATTCCTACTCTCAGTCTTATTTAGACGCAGGAGAGCGCGGCGTAGTGTGGGACGCCGCGCATCTAGATGCCTTTCTCGCTAATCCTACGGGCTTTCTCTCTGGTGAACTCGGGGTGGAAGCGCAAAACGCCATGCCCACGCGCTATCCCGACATAGCTGTGCGAGCAGCCATCATCCGATATCTGTCGCAATTGTCTCACTAGAGGGAGGAACTATGCGTGTCATAGCGTCCGTCGCTTTAATTGCCTGCGGACTCGTTAGCAATTCTGCCGCCTTCGCTGCCGGCCCAGATGTAATTGTCGGCTTCATCGATGGCGCTAGCCAACACGGAGCACCCGCAGCGGGAAATGTTGCATTTTCTGCCGGCACGACCTCCTGCAATATTGGCGATGCTGAACTTTCGTGGCGACGTTTGCCAGATAGTCGACATCCGGTTATCACATTGAACTTGTATCGGTTACATGACGGTCAAATGCGGCAGCTCGCCGCGTCTTGGGTCAAGCACGGATTTTTTGCGACAAACGAGGACCACTGCCGAGATGTGAAGGGGGTTCCAGCTTGCGTCCCGTCTGCGAGTGACGCGCTAGGCCCAGGGTGCTCCGATCCCTACAATGCATCGCTCAATGCCAATCCAAATTGGCTTGGACCGCGAAGCAAAATTAATCCGACCAGCGGCGCATTCGACGCGGCCACAGCCCAGGATCTCTCGGGATATCCAGACAGCGCCGCTGAAGACAGAACCCTTCTGGTATCTGAATCGGATCTCAGCTTAACTGACGCGCGCTTCTTTCTGGAGGCTCATTACGTGACGGCTGATGATGCTGCATCAGGCAATTCGCGGAACAACGTCTCGTTCAGGGAGGTCGAACCAGTTTTGTCGAACGGCATGTACACGCTTCGATTTCTTTCCACGGAAACACGCGGCGAGCCGGCATTAATGGCGTGGAAGGACGCCACCTTTGACGAATTGAGGGATGAGGAGCAAGGTCTCGAAAGCTTTGTAATAATTGCGTCAAAGGCCAGCAAGATTGCAGGAGGTCGCTACCGTTACGACTACTCGGTCTACAACATGAACAGTCAAAGAGGGATCGGCCGTTTTAAGATCGACCAAGTTCGTGAAGCAACCGACATATCGTTTTCAGCAGCGCCGCCGCGTGGCGAAGTATGGTCCAGGGACGATTGGGCATCTCGTCTCGAGGACGGGCAACTCGAATGGTACACACATGACCATGCTGATATGCCTAGAGCTAACGCGCTGCGCTGGGGAACAACCTACAGCTTCTCATTTACCTCCGCCTCACCCCCTACGAGCGGAGCGGCAACAATCCATAAATTCGAGCTGACCGAGGGCACTCCGAGCGAGCTTCGGACCACTGTCGTCGCGCCAGCATCGCAGTAGATCGGTGTCACAATAGGAGGCGAAGATGATAACTCGGCGAAGTGTCCTCGGGGCTGGCGTGACGGCCGCATTGATCGGTCCAACGGGCAGGGCGTCGAGTCAGGATCAAAACGTTATTAGACGCTCTGTCGGGACAATGGCAGACAATGATCCCGACCTGGAAGCCTATCGCGCGGCGGTTGTCGCGATGCGTGCACTTCCAGAAGGCGACCTTCGCAATTGGCGGAAGCAAGCTGAGATTCACCAAAACTTCTGCCCCCATGACAACTGGTACTTTCTGCCGTGGCATAGGGCATACCTCCGCTCGTTCGAGCTGATCTGCCGGGAGCTTTCCGGGAAGTCAGATTTCGCCTTGCCCTATTGGGATTGGACGGTCGACCGCCAGATCCCAACCCCCTTCAGAATGAGTGAAGGAAACGAACTTTACCACGATCGTCCGGGCTTCCAATCGAACGATAGTCTTCCGGATGACATGGTGGGCGAGGCAGTAATCGAAAGAATTCTCTCCGCAGTCACACTCCAGGACTTCGGCAGCACTCGCCCGTCGGGACAGGACTCAACCGATTCTTCGTGGCAGAGACGCCGGGGGGACGCAACCGAACTCGAATTCAATCCCCACAATGGAGTCCATGGAACGCTTCAGGGTGACATGGCATCGTACATGTCTCCGCTTGATCCCATTTTCTGGCTTCATCACTGCAATGCTGATCGGATCTGGTCAATCTGGTCATCGCGGCACCCCGGAGTGGATTTCGATGACTTGTGGCTTCAGATGAAATTCAGTGGGCAGTTTACCGTGGCCGGAAACACCAGTTGGGAGCCCTCGGTCGCCGACCTCTTGTCCCCGGAGGCACTTAACTACTCGTATGGACCGATCCCCATCATCGTGGAAAATCGTGACGCGGCGCTGATTGAGCGGATTTCTCAGTGGCAGGGTCTCGCGCGCGATATCAGAGAGTCAGCTGGCGCAACGCTTACTAAAGTGCCCGCAGTCTCGGGCGGCGAGCCAATCCTAGTTGCCTCGAAGAGCGTTGGCAGTGCAGCAGACATCACCAAACCGCTTTCTGTTGCATTCAACACCAACGTCGCGGTCGAAGAGCTTTTCAGGTCTGTTGCGCTTCCTCAAAGTGGGTCGCCAGAATTCCTTCGCGCTCCATCAGTTAATAAGGCTTTTGCTGCCATCCGATCAGTATCAGAGCCGAAGGATTCATCTACTAGGGTTAGGGTTTTCGTGAATTGCGACTACCTATCGCCGCAGACGCCGGTGAGCGATCCTCATTACGTGACATCTTTCTCTTTCTTTGGCGGAGGCCATGGTCATGGGGACGAGGGGGATCTTTCTGTGACTGTGGATCTTACGGAGGCCCTGGCAAAAGTTCGGAGGACAGGAGGTCTTACGGGCGATCAGATCGTGGTTCAGTTAATGCCAGTGGGAGCGGAATCCCCACAAGAGTCGTTAGTGCAGCCTAAGCTGATCGACTTGGGAGTGCTTTAAATCGCACTTTTGTGACATTATATAGCGTTAAGTTGCGATGATGCGAGACGAGGCGTACGATGAGCAAGGCACGTTCAGTTTGGATGGCTTTTGTGATGTCGTTATCCCCAGTGGTAGCAGCTGCCGAATGCGACTCGCATGCTGCCAGGCACCAACCCGTCGTCATCGCTGCACCAAGTGTTTCTGGCGATCGCCTCTCCCTTAACGTTCAAGTAAAGCAGGAACTGACTACAGGTAAGCGACCACCCACGAGGGGGGTCGTCGAACTTAGGTCTCCAAGTAGCGGCGAGACCATCAAGATCGGCACTTTCTCGGTGTTTCCATCTGGGGAGGGCGAAGGCACTCAGAACTATCGCTTCGATGTGTCTTCCCAAGCCGCCAGCTTGAAGTCCTTGGGCCCCTCCTTAGAGGTTGCTGTTGTTGCAGTGGACGCAATTACCGGTGAGCCAACTTCCGATAACCCCTACGAGGTGCTGGGGGCAAAATTTCAAACGGTGAACTGATCCACAGCTTGAACGGATCTCACCGTAAGACCGTATGTCCGCCTCTGCTGGTGAGGCGTGCCCTACACTGCGCGTCCGAGGGTTGCTCAGGCGATCCGAGCCGATCCTCATCACAGGAGGACGTCGTGGCAGATTGTAGGGAAGACATTTGTCGGAATCGATACGCGTCGCGTGAACATTTAAACGACGCGCAATGATCATTGTTCAAAAGGGCTCGCTGAGCGCCAGAAACAGCCATCTACCCTGTGCGAACAGATGGCCACTTTCGACCCTACTCGGGCTTTGAAGCCGGCAAGCCCGGGGGTTGGAGCCGGGAGAACACGCTTTCGGGAGGCGCCGCGGCGGACCGGACGTTGTCGTCAGTTTCCTGCTCACGGCTGCTAGCCAAGATGCGATTTTCGAACGTAAGTAGCTAAGCCTTCTACCCCTCCAAACAGGCGAAGAGGGTTTATTCCTTCGTCGATCAGTTTTTGTCTCATGTCATGAACCGAGGAATGCGGGACCGGTACGCGTTTCGCAACCCTGCTGTTAACAGCGTCGTCCAATGCACCGTCGTTGCCGTGGAATGTGAAGCACCCAGACTGAAGGCGAACTCTCTGGTTCGACCACATTGGTCTCATGGCGATAGGTCTCTTGTTAGGGAACGAGATGGCTGCTCTAGCAGCCGACGCGGCTTCATAATAGTCGAAGCTCACGCGGTCCACGGCATCGTATATTACCCGCTCGCCACAAAAAAGCTCATTAAGCTTGTAAGGGTTGAGGACCCAAATCCAAGGATCGCCAGTTCCTTTTCGCTCTGAATTCGCAACGGCAAAATACATTGCCGCATTTAGGTCCGTGGTCCAGTCAAGTAACCTAGTTGGAACGCCGTAATGTTGCATGAACGAAAGACGTTCCCAGCTGTCCTGAATGGCCACCCCTTCAATCATCGTCCAGGAAATTGGCGAACATGTTGACCTCGGCATCGGCATGCCGATTTTGGAGCCGCAATAGTGAAGGTCTCAGCCGATGCCTTCCGTCACTTATTCCGCGATACCATGCTCCCCCGGGTTCTGTGCCGGTCCGACGACGAGCGTCCTGTATCGACGCAAAAAAGTCATTGAAGGGCAATTCGAATACCTCGATAATTGAGATCCGGGGTAGTGTTCAACGGTTAGCACGCCAGGTCGTGGACTTGGACGTCTTGGTTCGAATCCAGGCCCGGGACCTAATTCCGTTTCATACAATTTGCAGCGAGATGTCTGTTTCGGAGAGCTAAACTAGGTGCCCTTAAGATTCCTGCAATGGGGGCGAAGCGGACGCCAAACGTTGCGAACGTCCTGCTCTCCACCCGACCGGGACGCCTCTTTTAATCTACGCCCCGACACGACGTTGCACCGGGGAGAGGAATTGAATTCGGTCGGTTCCTCCAATAGCGGCAGTGCCAACGATTGGCACCATTGGTTGTTCGAGTTCCTTGGCAGATGGCCGTCCTGTTTTGAACCCGGCAAGCTCGTCATCCCTCCTGGCAATGCGGCTTTCAAGATTGGCGATGCGCTCGGCCAAGAAATAGCGCCCGACCAGAAAGCCTCCGCTTCCAAAAAGGATCGCGAACATGGCAAAGGCGACCGGGTTGGCAAGTACCAGTGCCGAATTGGTTTGTATAAAATCGATAAGGTCCTGCATCTCACATCCTTTCAATTTCTCGGCAGTTTGTGGATTTCCAGGCTTACCGGGCCGCCTCGATCACAACTGGTGCAGAACAGCGCTCTCTCGACGGTGCTGAAGAGCGCAGCCTTTCCATACCTCCGGATGAGCGCCGCCGGCTTGACCTCTGCGTGATGGGAGCAGTTTTTGCACCACGCCCGGAGCTTATGCCACTCGCGCAGATCACCCAGTGACACGTCGAGCCCGGCATGCACACTGCCGTCGATGATCGTCTGAGGCGGGATCTTCGCTTCGCCGGGCGTAATTATTTTTTCCATAACGTGGCGGCTGTTGTAGTGGATAAGCAACATGCCCGGCCGGCGACGGATCGCAGCTTGCCAAGCCGCCTGGCTGACCATTGAATCGGGTGATCTGTTTATCGTTTCGACAAGCGCGGCTTCTTCGCTGTCCCAAACCTCGATCCGGAAATTGTCTTCCGCCGTGTTTGCCATGGTTAGGACCGCGCCTTGTGCCAGCCGCGCGAAAAGCCATTCGAGACTGCTGCCCGTGTCAGGGCGAGCTCGCGCTCGAGTTCGGCGTTGATGGCGAGCACGTTCAGCAGGGCGACCAAGGCATCGCCACCTGCCGCAGCGATGGCCTGCTGGGCAGCCAATTCCAGTTCTGACATAGCTTCGCCGGCCGGCGCGTTGTGGCGCTTTCCCATAGCCCTTCCTGCTTAGAAGCATTCAGGAATAAGGAACATATTCCTTACTCGTCAAGGTCTGGCTTGACTCTTTGTTCTCATTTTGTTCACATTGGGTGACAACCGAAAGGAGCGGATCATGAGCAACCAGAAAGAACGGTGAACATACCAGAATTCTCGCTCTTGGCCCGCTCAGCGTGCCGGAGATCCTGCGCAACTGAGGCATACCAGAAGCTCCATGACCTTGGCGAAGCGTCAACGCGAGCAGCCGACAAGAGGACCCACAGGTGAGCGACGAACCAATCAAACTCGCCGACGGCATGATTGTGGTCCCTCGCGAACATGGCCGCATCGAAAGCCACGTCTGCGAACATCCCGGCTGTGGAAGGCACGCCGGTTTTGGATTCGCAAAGCCGCGACAAACGCCGAATTGGTTCTGCCTTGAGCATCGTGAGGACGGGGAGCGCTGCCTGTGATCAATCGGCCTAAGAATCAGAATTCTTATCCAGACCGCGAGATCGATTGCCAAGAAGCGATGGAGCCCGGCTTTCAGGCGATCGTCGACTGCATGCTAGAAGCCGGCTGGGCACGCGGCGAGGTGATCCGCTCGCTGCGGCGGCTGATCGCGGCCGACAACATGACGCAAAAGGAAAACGCCAAGGTTGAGGCGGAGCTTGCGATTGCCAGAGCGATGATCCGCTCCGGCCGGCGGCTGTTCTAGGCAGCGAAGCCTTAGAGCTTCGGCCCTAGGCTAGGTCGTGAACTCATAAATGCGGAATGACCAAGATGGGTTTTCCTTAAAGATTGCGGAGGTTCAGCCGGGAATAGGGGTGCGGAAGCCGTGAGTGTCGCAAAGCTTTTTGGCCCTGTCATCGATTTTGGAGTCACTATCAATTTCTTCGACTTTGACAGGCCCATCTGCCTTCTTCGCAAAGAAGAGAATGGAGGTCGACACGCTGCCACCATCCATAAGCCCACAAAGGTAGATAACCCCACTTTCTCCTTTGCGAGCCATCGCGATGAACACGATTGGTTCCGCCGAGATGGCAAGGTGCTTCCGGATTGCAAGCTTCAAGGGAGCTAAATCGCTAAGCGAGATGTCGTGGGGAAAGGTTTTCTCGGCGGCATCTTGAGCCAATGCCGAACTTGTCCACGTTCCGACAATAATCCACGCAAGAAGAATCAAACCTCGCGTCATCAGAAATCCACCGGTGCAAGTGGGTGTTGGTGAGATCGCCGAAATCGGCATAACGGTATTCAACTCGGGCCGTGAGATTGTCTGTGAATGCATACTCTGCCCCTGCTCCGGCAGTCCAGCCGGTTTCGGTGTCACTGAGGGTATCGGACGTCAGTCCGTTTGAGTTGGTCTAGCTCAGTTCGGAGAATGCGATACCGGCAGTGCCATAGATCAGCAGACGTTCAGTCAGGGTCATTCCCAGTCTTGCGCGGATGGATGCTTGCCAGTCCTGCTCGATCGAAGCGGTGTCGCCACCCCCAGCGTCGTCAATGCCATCGACGCGTGTTGCCAAGTGAGGAAGCCGTTGTGTTGCTCTGCGGCCCGGAGCCCGTCCACGAGGGCGAAGCCCTTGCTAAAGCCATCATCGAGACTGTCAACCGGTTAACCCGATGAACGCCAACGGCACGCCTACAGCCGAAGCCACCGATATTAGGTTTTTGGCGCACCGCATCGCCCTTTGAGAATTGCGATCTCGGTTTCGTGGTCGCCGCCCGACATTGAGGAAACCGGCACGCCTATAAGAAAAACGCCCAATGCGTCCCCGGTCGCAGTCTTGTTTTGCTGATTTGATACGATTGCCAAACGCTCCTTGTCAGCCTGTGTGCAGGGGCCGGCATTCGGAACTCCTGCGATTTTGTCAGGCGGCGTGGCGCACGCCACCAACCCAGCTAGCATTGAAATCGTCAAAGCAAATCGCTTCACAGTCCCCACCCCTTTTCACAGCCCGGCGGCACCATCGCGTAGTGGAAGACTGCGCGCAAGCTCGTTCGTCGACAGATTCGACGACAAAGTGCAAAAGGCGCATGGTCCCATCTGATGTCGGGGGATAGGTGCGAGCATCCCGGTTGCGGAAAGATTGCCGGATGGGGCTTTGCCAAGCCGCATCAGCCATCGCACTGGTTCTGTTTCGAGCAAGCGCAATGGGTGAGCCGGATCCACAAGGGGAG
>NZ_JBSPKW010000008.1:0-232751 GCF_053848065.1 Mesorhizobium sp. BHscii
CCGAGTGCTCACACTACTTCAAAAACTCCGGCTATGACCGAAACTAATCTCATCCCGCTCTAGACCACTTTACCAAGCGCCAGCACAGCGGGTTCGGAACCTGCATCGGCTTCCAGCCCGGATTGGTGCTCGCATGCAAGATGTGACCAGCCGCGCCCGGCGGTCTAGTTTTCGGGTCTCTGGCTAAAATCCGGCACGATGTGCGGGATGTCGTCGATGCCGAGGCCGAGCCCCCTCGTAATGCCATAGAAGATGCCAAGAAGAACCATCGTGACGATTGTCGTCCGCAGCACGGCGCGCAGCATATGCGATCCGCGCGGCGCGCTGGGTACAGTGCCCAGCGTCACGTCCTCATCCTCGTCCTGCGTCCTCAGACTGAACGGCAGGATGGCGAACAGCACTACCCACCATGTGATGAAGAACAGGGCGAGAAACGAAACCCAGCTCATGCTTGCTCCAGTTCGACCAGCGTGCCGAAGAAATCCTTGGGATGCAGGAACAGCACCGGCTTGCCATGCGCGCCGATCTTCGGGTCGGCGTCGCCAAGGACGCGTGCGCCGCTGGCCTTGAGATGATCACGCGCGGCAAGAATGTCGTCGACCTCGTAGCAGACATGATGCATGCCGCCCGAGGGGTTCTTCTCGAGGAATGCCGCGATCGGCGAATCCTCGCCGAGCGGCTCCAGCAATTCGATCTTGGTGTTGCCGACATCGACGAACACCACCGTCACGCCATGCTCCGGCAACGCCTGCGGCGGGCTCACCTGAGCGCCGAGCGTATCGCGATAGGCCGCTGTCGCCGCGGCCAGATCCGGCACAGCAAGCGCGACATGGTTCAGGCGTCCGAGCATAGGTTTTCCTCAGGGCAGTAAGGCAATAGGGCAGTATGGGAGTAGGGAAAAACTACTTTCTTCCCCTACTGCCGTACTGCCCTCCCCTATTCCCTTACCTTGTGACGAACACCGTCACCAGCGGCTTCTTGCCCCACGCTTCATTGGCGGCGCCGCGGACGGCGCGGCGCACTGCCTCCTGCACGAGGTCGAGATCTCTTCGGCGCTGACGGGGGATGGAGTCCACGGCGCCGATTGCCGCATCGATCATCAGGTCTTCCAGGCTCTCGCCGCGGGCGTCGGCCTCGGCGACGCCGATGGCGACCAGATCGGGATCGCCGGCGAGCTCATACTTGTCGTCGAGCACGACATTGACCGCGACATGGCCGGCAAAGGACAGTTTGCGCCGGTCGCGAATGCCCATCGCCTGGTCGGTGCCGATCAGCCTGCCGTCCTTGTAGATACGGCCGAACGGCACCTGGTCGATGATCGTCGCCGCACCGGGATAGAGCCGCAGCATGTCGCCGTCGCGGACCTGCGCCACCTGGCCGATGCCCGACACCGACATCAGCGACCCCTGCGCTACAAGATGCGCCGCCTCGCCATGCACCGGCACGCCGATCTGCGGGCGCACCCATTGATACATCTTGCGCAATTCGCTGCGGCGCGGATGGCCGGAGACGTGCACCAGCGCATCGCCGTCCTCGATGATCTTGATGCCGAGATCGATCAGCCGGTTCTTGATCTCGAGGATACCCTTCTCGTTGCCGGGAATAGTGCGCGAGGAAAACACCACCGTGTCGCCTGCTGTCAGCGACACCGATTTCATCTCCTCGCGCGACAGTTTTGCCAATGCCGCAAGCGGCTCGCCCTGGCTGCCGGTGCAGATGATGACGAGGTTTTCGCGCGGGATGAACCCAAAATCCTCCTCGGCGATGAATTCGGGCAGCCCGTCCATATAGCCGAGCTCGCCGGCAACATCGATGACGCGCTTCAGCGAGCGGCCGAGCACCAGGCACTGGCGGCCGGCGTCGCGTGCCGCCTTGGCAATGGAGACGATGCGCCCGACATTGGAGGAAAAAGTGGTGACCGCGACACGGCCCTTGGCGCTCTGGATGACGCCCTTGAGGCCCTCGCCCACCGCCACTTCCGACGGCGACTCCCCTTCCCGCAGCGCATTGGTGGAATCGCAGATCAGCGCCAGCACGCCGTTGTCGCCATAGGCGCGGAAGCGGGCCTCGTCGGTCATCGGCCCGATCGTCGGCGCCGGATCGATCTTCCAGTCGCCGGTGTGGATGACGGTGCCGGCCGGCGAGGTGATCGCCAGCGACATCGGTTCGGGGATCGAATGCGCGACAGGGATGGCCTCGATCTCGAACGGGCCGACACTGAATGTTTCGCCGGCGCGGTAGATCGTCACCGGGATCTTCGGTGCGCCCTGCTCGCCCTGCCGCTTGGCTTCCAGCAATCCGGCCCCGAACGGCGTCATCCAGACCGGCGCCTTGAGCTTCGGCCATGTATCGAGCAGCGCGCCGTAATGGTCCTCATGCGCGTGCGTGATGATGATGCCGCGCAGATTGGCGACGTTCTCCTCGATGAAGCGCGTGTCGGGCAGCACCAGGTCGACGCCAGGCAGGCTGGCATCGGGAAAGGTGACCCCGACATCGACAACGATCCATTCGCGCGCATTGGCCGGGCCGTAGCCATAGAGAGCGAAGTTCATGCCGATCTCGCCGACGCCGCCGAGCGGCACGAAGACGAGTTCGGCGTTTTCCGCTGTCGCCATGATCTTTCCTTTCCTGGCGGTCAAGCCAGGCCCTTCAAAACTGGGGCCCGTCAAACCTGACCCGTCAAACCTGGGCCGACGCGACCGCACCGAAATGCACGTCGCCGGCGGCGATCGTCAGAACCGAACCCTTATCGTCGCGGATCACGAAACGGCAGTCCTCGTCAATGGTCTCGAACGTGCCGCGCACCACATTACCGTCAATTCTGACAGCAACCTGCCCGCCAAGCCCTGCCGCGCGCGCCAGCCAGCGCCGCCTGACGGCGGAAAGCCCACGCCCATCATTCCACAGCCGCGCATTCTCGCTCCAGGCATCCGACAGCGCCAGAAACAACGTCTCGGCATCGCAAGCAGCGCCCAGCGCGCTAAGCGATGTCGCCGGATAAGGCAAATCTTTGGGATAAGCCACAACATTGACGCCGATGCCCACCGCCACCGCGAAGCGATCGCCTTCGAGTATGGCCGTTTCCAGCAGGATGCCGGCAAGCTTGGCGCCGGAGGCGAGCACATCGTTCGGCCATTTCAGCTCGAAACGGTTCTTCCCATCGCTGCCGCCGTCGAGGCCGATTGCGATCCTGCCCTTCGGCACGACGGCGTCGAGCGCATCGGCCAGCGCCAGGCCGGCGACGAAGCCGAGCGTCGCGGCCAAGCGAAGCTCGGCATTGGTGACCACCAGCAGCGTTGCCGCCAGATTGCCCTCGGGCGTCGCCCAGACCCGGCCGCGCCGGCCACGTCCGCTTTCCTGTTTTTTTGAAACGACCCAGAGCTTGCCCGGATCTCCCGCCCGCGCATGGTCCAGCGCCAGCGCATTAGTGGAACCGACGGTGTCATGTGCCTCGAGCCGGAACCCTTCCGAGGCCGCTGTTGGAGCCAGCCGAAATGCCATCCCGTCAGAAAAACGTCTTGGCGGCGGCTTCGGCATAGGTGCCGATCGGCCCGCCGATCAGCACATAGAACAGCACGAAGGCGCCGCAGACGCCGAGCACCACGCGAAGTTCGGTCGCCATCGGCACGAAGCCGCCGACCGGTTCGTCGAACCACATGATCTTGATGATGCGCAGATAATAATAGGCGCCCACCACCGAGGCCAGCACGCCGATGATCGCCAGCGCGTAGAGGTTGGCGTTGATGGCGGCGAGGAACACGTACCACTTCCCCCAGAAGCCGGCGAGCGGCGGGATGCCGGCCAGCGAGAACATCAGGATGGTGAGGATCGTCGCCATGATCGGATTGGTCGACGACAGGCCGGCGAGATCGCTGATCTGTTCGACATTGCCTTCCTTGCGCCGCATGGCGAGGATGAAGGCGAAGGTGCCGAGCGTCATCACCAGATAGATCAGCATGTAGATGGCGACGCCGCGCACGCCGGCTTGGCTGTTGGCGGCGAGACCGACCAGCGCGTAGCCCATATGGCCGATCGAGGAATAGGCCATCAGCCGCTTGATGTTGGTCTGGCCGATGGCCGCGAAGGCGCCGAGCGCCATCGAGGCAATCGAGATGAAGACGATGATCTGCTGCCAGTCGGCGGCGATCGGCTTGAACGCGCCCATTGTGACGCGCACGATCAGCGCCATTGCCGCCATCTTCGGCGCCGCCGCGAGGAAGGCCGTCACCGGCGTCGGCGCGCCCTCATAGACGTCGGGCGTCCACATGTGGAACGGCACCGCCGATATCTTGAAGGCGAGGCCGGCCAGCACGAAGACCAGGCCAAAGACGAGGCCAAGCTGCCGCTCGCCGCCGCCCAACGCCGTGGCGATCTCCTGGAACCCGGTGTTGCCGGTGTAGCCGTAGACGAGGCTGATGCCGTAAAGCATCATGCCTGACGACAGCGCGCCGAGGACGAAATATTTCAACCCCGCCTCGGTCGAGCGCAGATTGTCCCGGTTGATCGCCGCCAGCACATAAATCGCCAGCGACTGCAATTCGAGGCCGAGATAAAGCCCGATCATGCCGTTAGCCGAGATCATCAGCATCATGCCGAGCGTGCACAGCAGGATCAGCACCGGATATTCGAACTTGTCGAAATGCTCCGCCTTGGCGAAGCGCATCGACATGACCAGCGTCACCGCCGACCCGATCAGCGCCAGCACCTTCATGAAGCGGGCGAAGGGATCCTGGACAAAGGCCTCGCCATAGGCATTGCCCTGCCCGGTGGAAAAGATCGTCCAGACGCCGGCAATCACCAGGACGGCGACGGCAAGGCCGCTCACCGTGGTGGTGGTGTTTGCGCGCGAATAGGCGCCGAGCATCAGGAGCGCCAGGGCGCCAATGGCGAGGATCAGCTCTGGTGTCGAGAGCGACAGGCTGGAGAGAAGGTCCGGCGTCATGGTTCGCAAACCTCCCAGTCAGTTCGCCGCCGCGGTCTGCGCGGTGTCGATGGATGCGGTGACATTGGTGACGAGCGCCTTGACCGATTCGGCCGTCGCATCGAAGACCGGCGCCGGGTAGACGCCGAAGAAGATGACCAGCACCACCAGCGGATAGATGATCACCTTCTCGCGCGTCGACAGGTCGAGCAGGCCTTTCAGGCTGTCCTTGGTCAGTGCGCCGAAGATCACCCGGCGATAGAGCCAGAGCGCATAGGCCGCCGACAGGATGACGCCGGTGGCGGCGAAGAACGCCACCCAGGTGTTGACCCGGAACACGCCGAGCATGGTCAGGAACTCGCCGACGAAGCCGCTGGTGCCTGGCAGGCCGACATTGGCCATGGTGAAGATCATGAACACGGTGGCGTATTTCGGCATGTTGTTGACCAGCCCGCCATAGGCGTCGATGTCGCGCGTGTGCATGCGGTCATAGATGACGCCGACACAGAGGAACAGCGCGCCGGAGACGAGGCCGTGCGACAGCATCTGGAAGATTGCCCCCTGGACGCCTTCCTGGTTCATCGCGAAGATGCCCATGGTGACGAAGCCCATATGGGCGACCGACGAATAGGCGATCAGCTTCTTCATGTCCTCCTGCATCAGCGCCACCAGCGAGGTGTAGATGATGGCGACGACGGACAGCGCGAAGACCAGCGGCGCGAACATCTCAGAGGCGATCGGAAACATCGGCAGCGAAAAGCGCAGGAAGCCGTATCCGCCCATCTTCAGCAGGATGGCGGCCAGGATCACCGAGCCGGCCGTCGGCGCCTCGACATGGGCGTCCGGCAGCCAGGTGTGCACCGGCCACATCGGCATCTTCACGGCGAAGGAGGCGAAGAAGGCGAGCCATAGCCAGGTCTGCATGTTGGCCGGGAAGTTGTGCGTCAGGAGCGTCGGGATGTCGGTGGTGCCGGACTGGAAGAACATCGCCATGATAGCGAGCAGCATTAGCACAGAGCCGGCCAGCGTATAGAGGAAGAACTTGAACGAGGCGTAGACGCGCCGCTTGCCGCCCCACACGCCGATGATGATGAACATCGGGATCAGGCCGGCTTCGAAGAAGACATAGAACAAAACGATGTCGAGCGCGCAGAACACACCGATCATGAGCGTCTCCAGCAGCAGGAAGGCGATCATGTAGGCCTTGACGCGTTTCTCGATCGATTCCCACGAAGCCAGGATGCAAAGCGGCATCAGGAAGGTGGTCAGGATGACGAACAGCATGGAGATGCCGTCGACGCCCATATGGTAGGAAATGCCGGAATCCAGCCAGGCAAACTTCTCGACGAACTGGAAGCCAGGCTCCGAATTGTCGAACCCGGTCCAGATGAACAGCGAGATGATGAAGGTGATGCTCGTCGTCCACAACGCGATGGCGCGGATGTTGCGGCGGGCATTCTCGCTGTCGTCATTGATCAGCAGAATGAACAGCACACCAACCAGCGGCAGGAAGGTGACCAGCGAGAGGATCGGCCAGGCGGTCATCAGAGCATCATCCAGGTGACGAGTGCGGCAACGCCGATCAGCATGGCGAAGGCGTAGTGATAGAGGTAGCCGGTCTGCAGCTTGACGACCCGGTTGGTGACATCGACGACGCGCGCCGAAACGCCGTCCGGACCGAGCCCGTCGATGACAGTGCCGTCACCGGTCTTCCACAGAAAGTGGCCGAGGCGTTTTGCCGGCCGCACGAACAGGAGGTCGTAAAGTTCGTCGAAATACCACTTGTTGAGCAGGAAGGCGTAGAGCCCGCGATGCTGCGCCGCCAAATTCTTCGGCATTTCCGGCGCGCGGATGTAGAATTGCCAGGCAATAGCAAAGCCGATCAGCATGGCGACAAACGGCGCCAGCTTCACCCATAATGGCACTTCGTGCATGTCGTGCAGGATGTGGTTTTCCGGGAGCGTAAACAGCGACGCCTTCCAGAACTCGGCATATCCCTCGCCGATGAACGCGCCATGGAAGATCACGCCGGCGAACAGCGCGCCCGCCGCCAGGATGTACAGCGGCACCAGCATGACCGGCGGCGATTCATGGACATGGTGCATGACCTCGTGGCTCGCCCGCGGCTGGCCGTGGAAGGTCATGAAGATCAGCCGCCAGGAATAGAAGCTGGTGAAGCAGGCGGCGACGACCAGCAGCACGAAGGCAAGGCCGGCAACCGGATTGTGCGCGGCAAAGGCGCTTTCGATGATCGCGTCCTTGGAGAAGAAGCCGGCGGTGCCGATGACCGTCACCGGAATGCCGACGCCGGTCAGCGCCAGCGTGCCGATCACCATCATCCAGTAGGTCTTCGGAATGAGCGCCCTGAGGCCGCCCATCCTGCGCATGTCCTGTTCGTCGGAGACAGCGTGGATCACCGAGCCGGAGCCGAGGAACAACAGCGCCTTGAAGAAGGCATGCGTGAACAGATGGAAGATCGCCGCGCCATAGGCGCCGACGCCGAGCGCTACGAACATATAGCCGAGCTGCGAGCAGGTCGAATAGGCGATGACGCGTTTGATGTCGTTCTGGACGAGGCCGACGGTCGCCGCGAAGAAGGCGGTGAAGGCGCCGATGAAGGTGACCACGATCAGCGCCGAATGCGACAGTTCGAACAGCGGCGACAGCCGCGCCAGCATGAACACGCCGGCGGTCACCATTGTGGCGGCATGGATAAGCGCAGAGACCGGCGTCGGGCCTTCCATGGCGTCCGGCAGCCAGGTGTGCAGCGGCACCTGGGCCGACTTGCCCATGGCGCCCATGAACAAAAGCAGGCAGACGACGGTCATCGCGGCCTGCTTGTCGAGCGCATAGCCGAGGAAGGTCAATACTGCAGCGCCGTCGGGGGCGCCTTCGGCCGGAATGAATGTCGCGGCATTAGCGAATATGGTGCCGAGATTGACCGAGCCGAACAGCACG
Organism: Mesorhizobium sp. BHscii; assembly: GCF_053848065.1. NCBI lineage: Bacteria > Pseudomonadati > Pseudomonadota > Alphaproteobacteria > Hyphomicrobiales > Phyllobacteriaceae > Mesorhizobium > Mesorhizobium sp. BHscii. The sequence goes on from NZ_JBSPKW010000008.1 coordinate 7,880, forward strand.
AACACACCGAAGATGCCGAGCGCAAAGCCGAAATCGCCGACGCGGTTGACGACGAAGGCCTTGATCGCGGCGGCATTGGCCGACGGCTTTTTGTACCAGAAGCCGATCAGCAGGTAGGAGGCGAGACCGACGCCTTCCCAGCCGAAGAACATCTGCACGAGGTTGTCGGCGGTCACCAGCATCAGCATGGCGAAGGTGAACAGCGACAGATAGGCGAAGAAACGAGGCCGGTTCGGGTCGTGATGCATGTAGCCGATCGAGTAGATGTGGACCAGCGCCGACACCGTGTTGACCACGACCAGCATCACCACCGTCAGCGTATCGATGCGCAGCGCCCATGCGGCCTCTAACCCGCCCGACTGGATCCAGCGCAGCACCGGCACGGTGAACACCTCGCCCTCGCCGAAACCGACGGCGAAGAAGGCGACCCACGACAGCACGGCTGATATCACCAGGAAGCCGGAGGTGATGTATTCGGACGCCTTGGCGCCGAGCGACGTGCCGAACAGGCCGACGATCAGGAAGCCGAGCAGAGGAAGGAAGACGATGGCCTGATACATGGTGGTTTCCGTCAACCCTTCATCATGTTCACGTCTTCGACCGCGATCGAACCGCGGTTGCGGAAGAAGACGACGAGAATGGCGAGGCCGATCGCCGCTTCAGCCGCTGCGACCGTCAGCACGAACAGCGCAAACACCTGTCCGACGAGATCGCCGAGTGCTGCCGAGAAGGCGACGAAATTGATGTTGACCGCGAGCAGGATCAGCTCGATCGACATCAGGATGACGATGATGTTCCTGCGGTTGAGAAAAATGCCGAACACGCCGAGCGTGAACAGGATCGCCGATACGGTCAGATAGTGCGCGATGCCGACGATCATCTCAGATCCCCTCGCCCGTCTTGACCTTGCGGATTTCCATTCCCGTTGCCGGCGTGCGGCCAACCTGGGCTGAGATCGACTGCCGCTTGATCCCCGGCTTGTGGCGTAGCGTCAGCACGATAGCGCCGATCATGGCGACCAGCAGCACAAGGCCTGCAATCTGGAAATAGTAGAGGTAGTCCGTGTAGAGGATGTCGCCGAGCGCTGCCGTGTTCGAGCGCGCGGCAAGGTCCGGAATGGGCTTCGAAACCGTCGCGGCCAGTTGCGGCGCGAACGTATAGCCGCCGAGCACCACGATCAGCTCAGCCGCCAGGATCAGCCCGACCAGCGCGCCGATCGGCGCATATTGCAGGGCGCCTTCCTTCATTTCGGCGAAATCGACGTCGAGCATCATGACGACGAACAGGAACAGCACCATGACCGCGCCGACATAGACGACGAGCAGGATCATCGCCAGGAACTCGGCGCCGGTCAGCATGAACAGGCCCGCAGCGTTGAAGAAGGTCAGGATCAGGAACAGCACCGAATGCACGGGATTGCGCGCCGAAATGACCATGAACGCCGACGCCACCGCGACAAAGGCGAAGAGGTAGAAAAAGGCCGCCTCTAGTCCATTTAGCATGGGTTCCCCCGGGGTTCCTGTCGGACCGGCTTTCGCCCTGTCCGTTGTGTGCTTCGTTCCGCCTCCGGTGCCGAAGCCGCGTGTTCCTAGCGCATGTTCCGATCGGGTTGAAAGACCCGATCGAAAGAAACATGCGCCACTCTCTTACTTCGGAGGATGATCTTTGTCCGAAAAGTCTGCAACTTTTCGGGATCATCCTCTGAACGAGGCCTCTCGCCCCGTCCATGCGTCAAAGGTCAGCGATACGGCGCATCCAGCGAGATGTTGCGCGCCAGTTCGCGCTCCCAGCGGTCGCCATTGGCCAGCAGCTTGTCCTTGTCGTAATAAAGTTCCTCGCGCGTCTCGGTGGCGAATTCGAAATTCGGCCCCTCGACGATGGCGTCGACCGGGCAGGCCTCCTGGCAGAAGCCGCAATAGATGCACTTCACCATATCGATATCGTAACGCACCGTGCGGCGCGTGCCGTCGTTGCGGCGCGGGCCGGCCTCGATGGTGATGGCCTGCGCCGGGCAGATCGCCTCGCACAATTTGCAGGCGATGCAGCGTTCCTCGCCGTTCGGATAGCGGCGCAGCGCATGCTCGCCGCGGAAGCGCGGGCTGGTCGGCCCCTTCTCGTGCGGATAGTTGATCGTCTCCTTCGGCGCGAAGAACTGGCGCATCGACAGGAAGAAGGCGCTGACGAAGTCCTGCAAGAGCAGAGACTTGGCGGCTTGGGCTAGAGCGGACATCACGCAAACCCCGTGATCTTGAGGAACGCGGCGACAATCACCACCATCGCCAGCGAAATCGGCAGGAAGACCTTCCAGCCGAGCCGCATCAGCTGGTCGTAGCGGTAGCGCGGCACGAAGGCCTTCACCATGGAGATCATGAAGAACACCAGGCAGACCTTGAGCACGAACCAGATCAGACCCGGCACCCAGGTGAAAGGAGCGAAGTCGAAGGGCGGCAGCCAGCCGCCGAGGAACAGGATGGTGGCCAGCGCGCACATCAGCACGATGGCGACATACTCGCCGAGGAAGAACAGCAGGAACGGCGTCGACGAATATTCGACCATATGGCCGGCGACGAGTTCCGATTCGGCTTCGACAAGGTCAAAAGGCGGGCGGTTCGTTTCGGCCAGCGCCGAGATGAAGAAGATGACGAACATCGGGAACAGCGACAGCCAATGCCAGTCGAGGAAGGTGTTGGGCAGGCCAACCCGCGTGCCCAGCCCATCCTGCTGCGACAGCACGATGTCGGACAGGTTGAGAGAGCCGACGCAAAGCAGCACGGTGACAATGACGAAGCCGATCGAGACCTCGTAGGACACCATCTGCGCCGCCGAGCGCAGCGCGCCGAGGAACGGATATTTCGAGTTGGACGCCCAGCCGCCCATGATCACGCCATAGACCTCGAGCGAGGAGATGGCGAAGACATAGAGGATGCCGACATTGACGTTGGCGATCGCCCAGCCCTCGTTGACCGGGATCACCGCCCAGGCCGAGATCGCCAGCACTGCCGAAACCAAAGGCGCCAGCAGAAAAACGCCCTTGTTGGCGCCGGACGGAATCACCGGCTCCTTGAACACGAACTTCAGAAGGTCGGCGAAAGCCTGCAGCGTGCCCCATGGACCGACGACGTTCGGGCCGCGGCGCAGCTGCACCGCCGCCCAGATCTTGCGGTCCGCGTACAGGATGTAGGCGACGAAGATCAACAGCACGACGATCAGCACGACCGACTTCAACAGGATGAGCAGCGCCGGCAGCACGTAGAAGGAGAAGAAGGTGTCCATGCTTATTCCGCCGCCTGCCTGAAGCCGTTTTTCGCCAGCGCCGAGCATTCCGCCATCACGGCGGAAGCCCGCGCGATCGGGTTAGTCAGGTAGAAATCCTTGACCGGCGAGGTGAAGGCGCCCTTGTTCAGCCGCCCGCCGAGCTTCGCCACTTTGGCGACATCGTCAACGTTGCCGGCCGCCACCTGGTCGATGCGGGCAAGATGCGGGTATTCCGAATAGAGTTTCGCGCGAAGCTGCGGCAGCGAATCGAACGGCAGCTTCTTGCCCAGCACATCCGACAGCGCTCGCAAGATCGCCCAGTCCTCGCGCGCATCGCCCGGCGCGAAGCCGGCACGGTTGGTCTGCTGCACGCGGCCCTCGGTGTTGACGTAGGTGCCCGATTTTTCGGTATAGGCGGCGCCCGGCAGGATAACGTTGGCGCGGTGCGCGCCCTGATCGCCATGCGTGCCGATATAAACGACGAAGGCGCCGCCGGTCTTGGCCATGTCGATCTCGTCGGCGCCGAGCAGGAACAGCACGTCCATATCGCCCAGCATTCCGGCGACGTTTTTGCCGCCCTCACCCGGCACGAAGCCGACATCGAGCCCGCCGACACGCGCCGCCGCAGTGTGCATCACGGCAAACCCGTTCCAGTCGGCTCTCGCGGCATTGACGGCGGTGGCGAGCTTCGCCGCCTGGCCGAGCACGGCCGCGCCATCCGAGCGTGCCAGCGCACCCTGGCCGACGATAACAAGCGGATGCGTCGCTTTCTTCAGCACCTGGAAGAACTTGCCGTTGCCGTCGGCCAGATCCTTCAGCGATTCCGTTCCGGCGCCGAGCTGCTCATAGTCGTAGCGCGTGTCGCCGACATCGCCGATAACGCCGACCGGCAGGTTGCCGACCCGCCAGCGCTTGCGGATGCGGGCGTTGAGCAAGGACGCCTCGAAGCGCGGATTGGCGCCGATGATCAGCACCGCGTCGGCCTGCTCGATGCCCTCGATGGTCGGGTTGAAGATATAGCTTGCCCGGCCGAGCGACGGATCGAGCGCGGCACCGTCTTGGCGGCAGTCGGTGTTCTTCGAGCCGAGCGAGGCCATCAGCAGCTTAAGCGCATAGATCTCCTCGACGGCGGCGAGATCACCTGCAATGGCGCCGATCTTGTCGGGTGCAGTGCTCGACACCGCTTCCTTGATCGCGGAGAAAGCCTCGGCCCAGCTTGCCGGGGCCAGCTTGCCGTTCTTGCGGACGTATGGCCGGTCGAGGCGCTGGGTGCGCAGGCCGTCCCAGATGAAGCGGGTCTTGTCGGAAATCCACTCCTCGTTCACCGCCTCGTTGGTGCGCGGCAGGATGCGCATCACTTCGCGGCCTCTGGAATCGACGCGGATCGCCGAGCCGACAGCATCCATCACGTCGATGGATTCGGTCTTGGTCAGCTCCCACGGCCGTGCCTGGAAGGCGTAGGGTTTGGAGGTCAGCGCGCCGACCGGGCAAAGGTCGATGACGTTGCCCTGCAGTTCCGAGGTCATCGCGCTTTCGAGATAGGTGGTGATCTCGGCGTCCTCGCCGCGGCCGATCAGGCCGAGCTCGGAAATACCGGCAATTTCGGTGGTGAAGCGAACGCAGCGCGTGCAATGGATGCAGCGGTTCATGATCGTTTTGACCAGCGGCCCGATATACTTGTCTTCGACCGCCCGCTTGTTCTCGTGATAGCGCGAGGAATCGACGCCGAACGCCATCGCCTGGTCCTGCAGGTCGCACTCGCCGCCCTGGTCGCAGATCGGGCAATCCAGCGGATGGTTGATCAGCAGGAATTCCATCACGCCTTCCCTGGCCTTCTTGACCATCGGCGTGTTGGTAAAAATTTCCGGCGTTTCGCCATTCGGTCCGGGGCGCAGGTCGCGCACGCCCATGGCGCAGGACGCCTGCGGCTTGGGCGGACCGCCCTTCACCTCGATCAGGCACATGCGGCAGTTGCCGGCGATCGACAGCCGCTCATGGAAGCAGAAGCGCGGCACTTCCGCGCCGGCGTCCTCGGCTGCCTGCAGCAGCGTGTAGTGGTCGGGTACAGTAATCTCTTTCCCGTCGACCTTGAGCTTTGCCATGTCGTCTCAAACCCCTGCGGACATTCCGCAATCTTTCTTTCCGGGGCGCAACCAAACCGCGCCCGGCATTGAATTCAATGTTTGGCCGCGGCCAGCACCGCCGCCTGGCCAAGCCAGTCGTCGCGCTCGATGCGGCCCTTGAACGACAGATAATCGTCGACCCAGGCGATCTCTTCCGGCGTCCATGCCGCAATCTGGCCGTAGGTCCAGATCCCCAAGCCGTTCAGCACCTCTTCCAGCTTCGGCCCGATCCCCGATATCGCCTTGAGGTCGGCCGGATTTGCCGGACGATCCATGGCCTTGGGCTGCTTGAAGTCCTCGGGCATCAACCCGGTCGGAGCGGCAGCCGCATCCACCACGCTCCGTGTATTATCCAAGCCGCTCGCCGCTATGTCATTCACGTTCCTGGCGAAGGACTGCGCATCGGCGATCAGGGTTTTCGTCGCCGCGCGCGCCTTGGTCGAGGAGCTTGTCCCTGTCCCGGAAAAGCGTTCGACCCTGGCATCGAAATCGTCGACGATCGGCTGGAAAAGCCGCTGCGAGGCCTCGGCGGCGCCCGAGAGCACGCCCATCCACACCCCAAAGGCATGATTGGCAAGCCCGAAGCCGAGCGCCGACAGCGCCGCCGCACCCGCAACAGGGTGCGCCAGGAGATTGACGGCGCTGGCCATCTCCTTCGGCATAATCCTGGTCAGGTCCTGGTTCATCTTCTCGAACGGGTCCAAATCTGGCGTCAAATGATCGGGTCTCGAATTCAGCGACATAGGTGGTCTCCTGGTCGTTTCTTCCGTATGCCCCGGCCTGTTTCCTCAAATCGGGCACTTGCCCGTATTTCAAATCGGGCGTTTGCCCGTATTTCAAATCGGGCGTTTGCCCGTATTTCATTTGGGCGTTCGCCCGTATTTTCTTGTTTATTCCGCCGCAACCATCACCGGCTCTGCGCGGTGCGCGTTGCGCGAAAACTCGTCGATGCGCCGCTCCACCTCGCCGCGGAAATGCCGCATCAGGCCTTGGATCGGCCACGCCGCCGCGTCGCCCAGCGCGCAGATCGTGTGGCCTTCGACCTGTTTGGTCACGTCGAGCAGCATATCGATCTCACGCTTCTGCGCCTCGCCGCGCACCAGCCGCTCCATCACCCGCCACATCCAGCCGGTGCCTTCGCGGCAAGGCGTGCATTGGCCGCAGCTCTCGTGCTTGTAGAAGTAGGAAAGCCGCGCGATCGCCTTCACGATATCGGTCGACTTGTCCATGACGATGACAGCCGCCGTGCCGAGGCCCGATTTCAGGTCGCGCAGCGCATCGAAATCCATCGGCGCGTCGATGATCTGCTCCGCCGGCACCAGCGGCACCGAAGCGCCGCCCGGAATGACCGCCAGCAGATTGTCCCAGCCGCCGCGAATACCGCCGCAATGCGTCTCGATCAGCTCGCGGAACGGGATCGACATCGCCTCTTCGACGGTGCACGGATTGTTGACGTGGCCGGAGATGCAGAACAGCTTGGTGCCGACATTGTTGGGCCGGCCGAAGGACGAGAACCAAGCAGCGCCGCGGCGCAAAATGGTCGGCGCAACCGCGATCGACTCGACATTGTTGACCGTCGTCGGGCAGCCATAGAGGCCGACATTGGCTGGAAATGGCGGCTTCAGCCGCGGCTGGCCCTTCTTGCCTTCGAGGCTTTCGAGCAGCGCCGTTTCCTCGCCACAGATATAGGCGCCGGCGCCATGGTGCATGTAGATGTCGAAGTCGTAGCCGGACGTGTTATTCTTGCCGATCAGCTTGGCCTCATAGGCCTCGTCGATGGCGCGCTGCAGCGCCTCGCGCTCGCGGATGAACTCGCCGCGCACATAGATGTAGGCGGCGACCGCGCCCATGGCGAAGCCGGCGATCAGGCAGCCCTCGACCAGCGTGTGCGGGTCGTGGCGCAATATGTCACGGTCCTTGCACGTGCCGGGTTCGGATTCGTCGGCATTGACGACGAGATAGCTCGGCCTCCCGTCGCTCTGCTTGGGCATGAACGACCATTTCAGCCCGGTCGGGAAGCCGGCGCCGCCGCGGCCGCGCAAGCCGGATGCCTTCATCTCGTTGACGATCCAGTCGCGCCCCTTGGCGATGATGCCAGGCGTGTTGTCCCAGGCGCCGCGCGCCATCGCGCCGGCCAGCGACTTGTCGAAGCGGCCGTAGATGTTGTTGAAGATGCGGTCTCTGTCCTGAAGCATTGTTCGTTCCTCAGACCGGTTTCTTGCCGGTGGGCCGATTCTTGTCCATGAGCGACGGCTTGGCCGGCTTGGCGGCTACCTTCTTGCCGCCAGCGCCCAACGGCGCATTCTTCAATTCCGGCGCCTTGAAAGCTGCCGCTGGCTCAGCCTTGGTCTTGGGACCGCTGCGCTGTTTCGAAACCTTTTCGACCTCCGGCGCGGCCTTGTTGGCGTTGGCCGCCGAATGCCGCGGTGCGGCGACGCTCGCCGCCTTTTCCGTCTCTGGTGCGACCTTCGTCGGGGAAGGCGACCTCAGCGCCGGGCTGGTTTCGGGCGCATCGGTCTTCGGCTTGCTGGCTTTCGATGGCGCGACAGGGGGAGCCGGTACCTGTGCGGCCGGAGCCGCCGGCGTTGCGACAATTGCCGCTGGCGCGGCCTCCCTGGCAGCCTTGGCGGCTGCCTTGGCTTCCCTGTCGCGGGTCGTCTTCAGGATCGCCTTTTCGCTCTTCAGCGTCGTCAGGCCGGTGATCGGCTCGGAGGTGATGCGGCCGTTCTGCGGACCCGGCGTCACCGAGGCGCCCTTGCCGGCGTCGTAGAGATCGATGATCTCGGCAAGCCGCTCCGGCGTCAGGTCCTCGAACGTGTCCTTGAAAATCATCACCATCGGCGCGTTGACGCAGGCGCCAAGGCATTCGACCTCCTCCCACGACAGCGTACCCTTGTCGTTGGTGTGGAACTGGTCGTGATGGATCTTCGACCGGCACACGTCCATCAGCGCTTCCGAGCCGCGCAGCATGCAGGGCGTGGTGCCGCAGACCTGGATATGCGCGCGGGTGCCGACCGGATTGAGCTGGTACTGCGTGTAGAAGGTCGCGACTTCCAGCCCACGGATGTAAGGCATGCCGAGCATATCGGAGATCGTCTCGATCGCCGCCTTGGTCACCCAGCCTTCCTGCTCCTGCGCCAGCATCAGCAAGGGAATGATCGCGGATTGCTCGCGGCCCTTCGGATATTTCTTGATCCATTGCTGGGCCGCTGCCGCATTCGCCCGGTTGAAGGCGAAGGAGGCTGGCTGGAGGCTGGCTTCTGCGAGACGGCGGACTGACATGATTTTCGCTTTGTTTGCTTCTTACTGAACCGAGCCAGAGACGCGATAGCAGTTCTCAGATTGCCCTAACACGCACACAAACTCTTCTTTCCCGCGCTTCAGGCGGATGTATTCGTCATAACGATCGTCAACCCAAGAGACACAGTAAGGCCGTGGCCGGCTGGGCACCTGGGCAAGGAACGAGTCCAACTGGCACTGCGGGAAGGAATGAAGAACAATCCCCTCATCCATCGGTGCATGTCTCTCGAACGTGCGCCCCATCAATAAGTCACCTTCCGCAACCAGCTCAAACCCAATCTTGAGCAGATCTCTCGACAATAGCCGACCATCGGGGCCCCAAGCAGGGACTTGGGCCGCCATCGTCAGGACCGCTGCGGTGACAAGCGCGTTCATTGCTAGCGGTCAACCTCCCCGAAGACGATATCGAGTGAACCCAACACGGCGGTGACGTCGGCCAGCATGTGGCCGCGGCACAAAAAGTCCATGGCCTGCAGATGGGCAAAGCCTGGCGCGCGCAGCTTGCAGCGATAGGGTTTGTTGGTGCCGTCCGAGACCAGGTAAACGCCGAACTCGCCCTTCGGCGCTTCAACGGCCGCATAGACCTCGCCCGCCGGCACGCGGTAGCCCTCGGTGTAGAGCTTGAAGTGATGGATCAGCGCTTCCATCGAGCGCTTCATCGCCGCGCGCTTTGGCGGCACCACCTTGCCGTCGAGGTTTGACACCGGCCCCGTGCCTTCTTTGCCGAGCAGCAGGTCGACACATTGGCGCATGATCTTCGCCGACTGGCGCATCTCTTCCATGCGCACGAGATAACGGTCGAAACAGTCGCCGTTCTTGCCGATCGGAATGTCGAAATCCATCTCGGCATAGCATTCGTAAGGCTGCGACTTGCGCAGATCCCAGGCGACGCCGGAGCCGCGCACCATGACGCCCGAAAAGCCCCACGCCCAGGCGTCGGCCAGCGAGACGGTGCCGATGTCGACATTGCGCTGCTTGAAGATGCGGTTGCCGGTGAGCAGTGCGTCGAGATCGTCGAGCGATTTCAGGAACGGGTCGATCCAGTTGCCGATATCCTCGACCAGCTGCTGCGGCAGGTCCTGGTGGACGCCGCCGGGTCGAAAATAGGCTGCATGCATGCGCGAACCGCTGGCCCGCTCATAGAATACCATGAGTTTTTCGCGCTCGACGAAGCCCCACAAGGGCGGCGTCAGCGCGCCGACATCCATCGCCTGCGTCGTCACATTGAGGATGTGCGACATAATGCGGCCGATCTCGCAATAAAGCACGCGGATCAGCTGGCCGCGCTTCGGCACTTCGATGCCGAGCAGTCGCTCGGCGGCAAGCGCGAAGGCATGCTCCTGGTTCATCGGCGCGCAATAGTCGAGCCGGTCGAGATATGGCACCGCCTGCAGATAGGTTTTGGCTTCGATCAGCTTTTCAGTGCCGCGATGCAACAGCCCGATATGCGGATCGACGCGATCCACGACTTCGCCATCAAGCTCCAGCACGAGGCGCAAAACGCCATGCGCCGCCGGATGCTGCGGGCCGAAATTGATGTTGAAGTTGCGAACGGAGGTTTCAGCCATTTACTGCTTTGCCTTCTCATCCCCCGGGAGCACGTAATCCGTACCTTCCCACGGAGACAGAAAATCGAAATTGCGGAATTCCTGCTTCAATTCCACCGGCTCGTAGATGACCCGCTTGGCCTCGTCGTCGTAGCGCACCTCAACGAAACCGGTCAGCGGAAAATCCTTGCGCAGCGGATGACCCTCGAAGCCGTAATCGGTCAGAATCCGCCTGAGATCGGGATGGCCCGAAAACAGCACGCCATAGAGATCGTAGGTTTCGCGTTCGAACCAGTCGGCGCCCGGAAACACACCGGTGATCGATGGCACCATCGTCTCTTCGTCCGCCTGCACCTTCAGCCGGATACGAACATTCTGCTTCGGCGACAGCAGATGATAGACGACGTCGAAGCGCTTGGCCCGCGACGGATAATCGGCGCCGCACACATCGATGATCGAAATGAACTGGCATTTTTGATCGTCGCGCAGGAAGGTTATCACCTCGATCAGATCGTGCGGCTCGACCAAGATGGTGAGTTCGCCATAGGCAAGCACCGCCTCGCCGATCCGGCCGTTCAGCTTCTCTCCGAGATAGGTCGAGAGTTCACTCAAGGACTGGCTCATGCCGCTCACCGTTCGATCGTGCCGGAGCGGCGGATCTTCTTCTGCAGGAGAAGAATGCCGTAAAGCAGCGCTTCCGCACTCGGCGGGCAGCCGGGCACGTAGATGTCGACCGGCACGACGCGGTCGCAGCCGCGCACCACCGAATAGGAATAATGATAGTAGCCGCCGCCATTGGCGCAGGAGCCCATCGAGATGACGTAGCGCGGCTCCGGCATCTGGTCGTAGACCTTGCGCAGCGCCGGCGCCATCTTGTTGGTCAGCGTGCCGGCGACGATCATGATGTCGGACTGGCGCGGAGACGCGCGAGGAGCAACACCGAACCTCTCCGAGTCATAGCGCGGCATCGACGTGTGGATCATTTCGACCGCGCAACAGGCGAGACCAAAGGTCATGAACATCAGCGAGCCGCTGCGCGCCCAGGTGATCAGCGCCTCGGTGGAGGTGACGAGAAAACCCTTGTCGGCCAGTTCGTTATTGATCTCGAGGAAGAATGGATCATTCGCCCCCACCGGCTTCCCGGTGCTGGGGTCGAGAATGCCCTTCGGCTTCGGCGCGACGAGCGTGCCGGAATTGTCGCTCAATCCCATTCCAGCGCTCCTTTCTTCCATTCATAGGCAAAGCCGATGGTCAGCACCGCCAGAAACACCATCATCGACCAGAAACCGAGCATGCCGATCTGGCTGAAAGACACGGCCCACGGGAACAGGAAGGCCACTTCCAGATCGAAGATGATGAACAGGATTGACACCAGGTAGAAGCGGATGTCGAACTTCATGCGGGCGTCGTCGAACGAATTGAAGCCGCACTCATAGGCGGAAAGCTTTTCCGGATCTGGGTTGCGGAAGGCCACCAGGAAGGGGGCGGCAAGCAGCGCCAGGCCGACGACCAGCGCCACGCCGATGAACAGGACGATGGGCAGGTACGAACTCAACAATGCGTTCATGCTGCAGCTTTCCGTTGGCGGCCAATCCACTCTGATTACAGCACCGGACCCACTTGCGGAAGCGTGACAGTTTAACCACTGAACCGTTTTAGGAGGCTCTATGCTGCAACGCGGCGAGGGTTAGCGCAGCGCTTTCGGCGAAGCAAGTCAAACCTTGTTCAAAACACGGTGCCTGGACGGCATATCCGGATAAACTGGTCCGATCCGCTCCTGTTTGATTTCTTTCGACTTTTACTCCAGTTTTCTCTCCTGACATAGATGCCGCGAAAACCCTGCTAGCATGGCGCGGAATCATCGTCCAAACCTTGGGTCGAACGCCAACAGAGTGCCGTCTGCATGAAGGAAAAAATCTCGCTCGCCATGGCCCGGCGCATCGCGCTTGCCGCACAGGGGTTTGCCGATCCTCGCCCTAACAGCACGCCTGATCGCCGCCATCTGGCCCGCGTCCTTGCCCGCACCGGCCTGCTGCAGATCGATTCCGTCAGTGCGGTGGTGCGTGCTCACTATATGCCGCTCTATTCGCGGCTTGGCCCCTACCCGCTTGCGCTGCTCGACAACGCCGCCGTGACGCGCAAGCGCAAAGTCTTCGAATATTGGGCGCATGAAGCCTCCTTTCTGCCGGTCGAGACCTATCCACTGATGCGCTGGCGCATGGAGCGGGCCGAGCGCGGCGAGGAAATGTATAACGGGCTGGCCAAGTGGGGCCGCGAACGCGCCGCCTACATTGAAGACATCTATCGCGAGGTCGTTCAACGCGGCCCGATCGCCGCTTCCGCCTTGGAAGGCCAGAAAGGCTCGGGCGGCTGGTGGGGCTGGAGCGATGCCAAGCACGCTTTCGAATGGCTGTTCTGGGCTGGCCGCATTACCACGGCGTCGCGTCGTGGCTTCGAGCGGCGCTACGATCTGCCGGAGCGAGTGCTGCCGCCTGCGATACTTGCCCTGCCAGTGCCCTCCCCTGAGGATGCGCACCGCGAATTGCTGCGCATTTCCGCCCGCGCCCACGGGGTCGCGACGGCGGGCGACCTGCGCGATTATTTCCGCCTCTCTCCAGCCGACATCAAGGGCCGGATTGAGGAACTGGTCGACGCCGGCGATCTTTTGCCCGTACGCGTCGAAGGCTGGGACAAGCCTGCCTATCTTTACAAGGACGCCCGTTTTCCGCGCAAGATCGAGGCACGCGCGCTGCTCGCTCCGTTCGATCCGGTCGTCTTCGAGCGGTCGCGCACGGAAAGACTGTTCGACTTCCGCTATCGCATCGAGATCTACACCCCCGTCGAAAAGCGCCAGTACGGCTATTATGTGCTGCCGTTCCTGCTCGGCGAAAGGATCGTGGCGCGCATCGACCTCAAGGCCGACCGCCCCGCCGGCGTGCTGCGCGTCCATGCCGCCTATGCCGAGCCCGGCGCCCCGCCGAAAACCGCCGCCGAACTCTTCGAGGAGTTGAAGCTGATGCAGGGTTGGCTGGGATTGGAGCGCATCGACGTGACTCCGGCCGGCGATTTGGGCCCCGCACTGGCCAGTTTGACAGATGGCCAATCTTGACGGCGTCTGCCATAGACACTTGGGAAGCTCCGTAGGTCGTGCAATGCCATCGCACAAAGTTCTCGACTTGATCTACGATGCGCTGATTGCGCATGGAATGAACGCGATACGCGGGCAGCAGGATGTCACGATCCAGTCAAAGCACCTTCGCTTCGAGGCGGAGGTATTCGACAAGGACCATCAAGGCCCTGACCATCGGCTGGTCCTGGAAATCTACGTTTTCTCGGCGTTGCTTAATACTCAGCCGGTCATTGAATCCTTTGCAGGCTTCGGCGACACGCGCGAACAAGCATTGAATCAGGCGTTTGCAAAATTTCTCGGTGGCGTATTCCATGTGGTCATCGAGGGACTAGCTGATCATGTCTGCGACAACATGCAGGCCGAAGTCGAAATTTGGCGGCGAAACCGTGCCAGTTGGAAGTTCTGGCGAAACAATGTCAGTTGGAAAATCTATGGCGGACCGGTCATCTCCCAAGCTACTACGGAGCTGTGCTCACTGACCCGGGGGTACCCGGCATTCTATGCCCAGTTGGAAAAGCTGTTCACGGCTTCCGTGCCCCCCGGCAGTCATTTTGTGCGGACCTTTCTGGCAGGCTTGAATGGAACGCTTATTAGCGCTGAGGTTCTTCTGGACAACGAGGTTTGGCCAGAAGGCGAAAATCTGGCTGTCCGTCAGGATTGGGACTACGGCGATGGCTACCAAGCAATCCGGCAAGTTATCCTGGCACTGCCGGAGGGCGGGGCGGGAGAACAGTTGGAAGACGAGCATAGCAGTCACGCGTTGACAGGCCCATACCCACAGGCCTAAATCCAATCCAGACGGTCTCCTCTCGGCAAAGGGAGGAGCCAAGAGGGAATGCGGTGCGAAATTCCGATTTCAAATCCGCGGCTGTCCCCGCAACTGTAAGCGACGAGCCAAGGCCGAAAACCACTGGGACGGTCCCGGGAAGGCGGCACCAAGGCGATGACCCGCGAGCCAGGAGACCTGCCGTCTAGGACATAAGAATCCGATCGCCTGGCGGGTTTTCCGGGCAAGGAGCCTGATTTGGAACGCGACAGCAGTTTTTCGGCTGAGACAGCGGACGTATTGCCCGATAGTGATCCCCTGGCCGGCATCACGGTGATTGTCTGCGCCTCCTGCCGTGACGAGACCGGCTCCGACGCCCATCCCCGCGCCGGCGAATTGTTGGCCGAAGACACGCGCCGAGCCGCTTCCGGCGAAAATGTCCGTATCCGCAGCGTCGAATGCCTCGGCAACTGCAAGCGCCGGCTGAGCGCCGCGATCCTGCGCGACGGCTGCTGGAGCTATGTCTTCGGCGACCTGACCGCGACCAGCGGCGCCGATCTCGTCACTGGCGCAAAGCTCTTCGCCACCTCGACGGACGGTCTCATTCCATGGCGCGGCCGCCCCGATAGTCTGAAGCGCGGCCTCGTCGCCCGCATCCCTCCCCTCGACCTTTTGAAGGACCTGACATGACCGCTTCCGTTTCCCGCGTGCCCTGCACCGTCGTCACCGGCTTCCTCGGCGCCGGCAAGACGACGCTGATCCGCCATCTGCTCGAAAACGCCGGGGGCAAGCGGCTGGCCATCATCGTCAACGAGTTCGGCGACATCGGCATCGACGGCGAGATCCTCAAGGGATGCGGCATCGACACCTGCCCCGAGGAGAATATCGTCGAGCTGGCCAATGGCTGCATCTGCTGCACCGTCGCCGACGACTTTGTCCCGGCGCTCGACCAGATCCTGTCGCTGACGCCGAAGGTCGACCATATCCTGATCGAAACCTCTGGGCTGGCTCTGCCCAAGCCGCTGGTCCAGGCCTTCCAGTGGCCGTCGGTGAAGAGCCGGGTGACCGTGGACGGCGTCGTCGCCGTGGTCGACGGACCGGCGCTGGCCGAAGGCCGCGTCGCCAACGACATGGACGCCCTGCAGGCGCAGCGCGCGCAGGACGAGACGCTCGACCACGACGACCCGGTCGAGGAGGTGTTCGAGGACCAACTCGCTTGCGCCGACCTGATCATATTGTCGAAGAGCGACTTGATGGACGCCGCCGGTTCGGCCCGCGCCAATGCCATCATCGGCGAGCACACCGCGCGCGCCGTCAAGATCGTGCCGACCTCGCAAGGTAAGGTCGATCCGTCTGTGCTGCTCGGCCTCGGCCTTGCCGTCGAGGACGACATCGAGAACCGCAAGACCCACCACGACGACGAACTCGACCACGAGCATGACGACTTCGATTCCTTCGTCATCAACATTCCGTCGATCGCCAATCCCGATGAGCTGGCTTTGCGTGTCGCCACGGCGGCGGAGGAAGAGAACGTGCTGCGCGTCAAGGGTTTCGTCGACGTCGGCGGCAAGCCGATGCGGCTGTTGCTGCAGGCTGTCGGTCCGCGCGTCAATCACTATTACGACCGCGCCTGGACCGCTGAGGACGACCGCCGTTCGCGTCTCGTCGTCATCGGTCTGAAAGGGCTGAACCGCCCGGCCATCGAGCGTATCCTCGCCGGCTGACCCCAGGCACGAGCCGCGATGCACATACTCACCACAACATCCGCCTCGCTCGACGATCTCGCCGAGCCCGTTGATCTCAGGCAGACGCCTGCGGATGTCGTGGCGCTGTCCTTCACCGACAGCGATCTGGCCGGGCTGGCGGCGGCGTGGAAAACAGATGCGGATCGCCTGCCGTCGATGCGCCTTGCGGCTTTACGCGACCTGCGCCATCCCATGTCCGTCGACCTCTGGATCGACAGCGTCGCCCGCCACGCCAGGGTTATTTTGGTTCGCATTCTCGGCGGCTATGACTGGTGGCGCTATGGCTGCGACCAGCTTGCCTCGACCGCCCGCGCACGCGGCATAAAACTGGCGCTGCTGCCCGGCGAGAGCCACGACGAGGATCTGCGGCTGATCGAATGCTCGACGCTGCCCCGCGAAGAGCTCGACGGACTGCTCAATTATTTTCGCGAGGGCGGCCCGGCCAACATGACGGCGCTGGTGCAGAGGCTGGCCCGGCTGGCGGGATCGGACATGGCGGTCGCGGAGCCGGTCAGCGTGCCGAAGGCGGGCTATTATGAGCCGGGACGCGGTGTCGTCCCCCTCCCCCTTGAGGGGAGGGTCCGGCCGCAGGCCGGGGGTGGGGTCCGCTCTGAAGTGCGCCGACACCCTGAAGCGCTTCGACAGAAAGAAACGTCGCGCACTGCCGCAACGACCCCACCCGGCCCTGCGGGCCACCCTCCCCTCGAGGGGGAGGGATACGCCGCGCCTGTCATTCCCATCCTGTTCTATCGCTCGATGCTGCTCGCCGCCGATGTCGCGCCCATCGACGCTCTTTTTGAGGCGCTGAGCGCGCGCGGAATGGCCCCCGTCCCCATCTTCGTCTCCAGCCTCAAGGACCCAGCATCGCTCGCCTTCGTCGAAACCGCGCTCGCAGCGCTGAACCCTGCCGCGATCATCACCGCGACGGCTTTCGCCTCCGGCGCCGAGCCCGGCGTCGAAACCCTGTTCGACCGCGCCGGCGTGCCGGTCTTCCAGGTCATCGTCGCGACGACTCGTCGTGACATCTGGCAAAACAATCAGCGCGGGCTGGCGCCCGCCGACCTCGCCATGCATATCGTATTGCCGGAGCTCGACGGCCGCATTCTGGCCGGCGCCATTTCCTTCAAAGGCGAGAGCGAAACCGACCCGGCACTGGCCTTCCGCGCCTTCGCCAACCGGCCGGAGCCGGACCGCGTCGCGCAGGTGGCGAACCGTGTCCAAGCCTTCATCCGCCTGCAGCGCACGCCGCGCGCGGAACGCAAGCTCGCCATCCTGATCCCCGACTATCCGAGCGCACCCGGCCGCACCGGCTACGCCGTCGGCCTCGACGTGCCGTCCAGCGTGCTGGCAATGCTGCACGACCTGAGCGAACAGGGCTACGCCGTTGAAGGGATTCCGCAAACGCCGCGTGAGTTGCTGGATGAACTGGAGCGCAGCGAAGGTGGATTGGGACTAGGGGACTATCTCGACCTTTCGGCGGAATTGCCGGCTGAGGCAATAGCTGCCGTGACGGCCGCGTGGGGGAATGCGGCAGATGAGACAGGTTTGTGCGACGCACCCCCCTCTGTCCTGCCGGACATGCCCGGCAGGACAGAGGGGGGTGTTCAAGCGCCCACCACCGCAAATTTCCCCTTCCGCGCCGCCAGCTTCGGCAACATCACCGTGGCGCTCGCGCCTGACCGTGGGCGCTCACTCGACCGCCGCGCCGACTACCACGACCCGACATTGCCGCCGCGTCATGCGCTGATCGCCTTTGGCCTCTGGCTGCGCAAGACAGTCGGCGTCCATGCCCTCATCCATGTCGGCGCCCATGGCACGCTGGAATGGCTGCCAGGCAAGACAGTTGCACTCAGCGAAAACTGCTTCCCCGAGATCGTCACTGGCCCCCTGCCCGTCGTCTATCCGTTCATCGTCTCCAACCCGGGAGAGGCAGCACAGGCCAAGCGGCGCATTGCCGCCGTCACCCTCGGCCATTTACCGCCGCCGCTGACCGGCGCCGGGCTCGATGAGAACCAGCACCAGCTTGAACGGCTGGTCGACGAATACGCCCAGGCCGACGGGCTCGACCGCCGCCGCCGCGATCGCCTGGCGAAACTGATCGTCGAAACCGCACAAAAGACCGGCCTCGCCTCCGAAGCCGGCGTCGCCGGAACCGACGCGCCCGACGAGGCGCTGCGCCGCATCGACGCCTGGCTCTGCGACCTCAAGGATTTTGCTATCAAGGACGGCCTTCACATCTATGGCCGCTCAGCCGAGGGTGAGACCGATCCGCTGCGCGAGCAAAGTGCGGCGGCCGAGAAGGCGGCAGTCATCGCAGTGCTCGACGGCCGCCATGTCGCTGCCGGTCCGGCCGGGGCACCGGCGCGTGGCCGGCGCGATGTGCTGCCGACCGGCCGCAATCTGTTCACATCAGATCCACGCAACATGCCGACGCCGACATCCTTCGATCTCGGCAGGGTGGCGTCCGACGAGGTCTTGCGCAGCTACATGCAATCGCATGGCGACTGGCCGCGCTCGCTGGTCATCGACCTCTGGGGCTCGGCCTCGCTGCGCACCGGCGGCGAGGAGATCGCGCAAGGCCTGGCGCTGATGGGCTGCCGGCCGCAATGGGACTCTGCCACCGGCCGCGTCACCGGCATCGAGGTGCTGCCGCCGGCAACGCTTGGCCGCCCGCGCGTCGATGTCACCTGGCGCATATCAGGCCTGTTTCGTGATATGTTCCCGACCCAGATCGCGCTGATCGATGCTGCCGCCAGCGCCGTCGCCGCCCGCGACGAGGGCGCTTCGGAAAACCCGCTCGCGGCCAAGACCCGCGCCGAGGGGAAGATCAGCCCGCGCATTTTCGGCACCTCGCCCGGCACCTACGGCGCCGGCGGCGAGGATTTGCTGTCGAGCGGCGACTGGGCCGCGCGCGAAGAGATCGGTCGCGCCTATCTCGACGCCACCTCGCATGCCTATGGCGGCGCCGACGGCGAAGGTATCTCGGCGCCCGGCGCGTTCGAGGATCGTGTCGCCGAGGCCGACCTTCTCGTCCATACGGGAGATGATCCCGGCCGCGATATTTTGGAAGGCTCGGCCGACGTCGCCTTCATCGGCGGTTTTTCGGCGGCGCTTGCGGCACTCGGCAAGAATGCCGACGTGATCGTCCTCGACACCACGGATCCGCAAAAGCCGAAGCCGCGTTCGGTTGGAGAAGCCGTATCTCGGGTAGTTCGCGCCCGCGCGGTCAACCCGCGCTTCATATCAGGCCAGATGCGGCACGGGCCGCGTGGTGCTTCGGAATTCGCCGAGACGGTCGACCGGCTGGTCGGCTTCGCTGAGACCACCCATGCCATATCGGGCACGCTGATCGAGGTCGTGCACGACGCCTATCTCGGCGATCCCGTGGTTCGCGCCTTCATCTTGCGCGAGAACCCTTCCGCCGCGAAGGTGATCGCCGAGCGGTTTCTGTCGGCGCGGCGGCGCGGTCTCTGGCATCCGCTACGCAATTCCATCGATGACGACCTCGCCGCACTGATCGCAGAGGCCCAGGCGCTGGGGGTGGCCGCATGAACGCCTTCTCACGTCGCGGTGCCTGCCCCGCTTTGTCCGCGCCGATGCAGACCGGCGACGGGCGTCTGGTGCGGCTCAATCCGGTCGCCGGAGGACTCTCGCCGAAGTCCTTGCTCGGACTCGGTGAATCCGCCTTGCGGCATGGCAACGGCATCATGGAAGTGACCGCACGTGGTAGCCTGCAGATACGCGGCCTGACGCCGGCAAGCGCCCGGCTGCTGGCGGTGGAGGTCGATGCAACGGGTATCGCCGTACGCACCGGCGTGCCGGTCGAGACCGGGCCGCTTGCGGGGCTCGATCCCGAAGAGATCGCCGATCCGCGCCCGCTGGCGGAGCGGATTCGGGCGGCAATCGAGGACGCCGGGCTGGGACAGCGCCTCGGGCCGAAGGTTTCGGTCATTGTCGATGGCGGCGGGCGGCTGACCATGGATGCGGTTTCGGCCGATGTCAGGCTGGCTGCGATGCGGATTGATGCGGGTGTCCAGTGGCTGGTAGCCGTTGCCGGCGACAGGCAGAATGCGACGCCGCTCGTCATGGTCGAGGAAGATGCGGCCCGTGATATCGCCGTCGCGATTCTAAGAATGGTTGCCGAAAAAGGCCGTGAAGCCCATGCAAGGGATTTGTCGGAGAGGCAGCTAACATCTCTCGCCAGTTGGCATTCCTTCGCGCTCGCGAAGGAATGCCTTCCTCTCACGGCTGCGCCAGCTCCTTCGCCAATCGGCCTATTCCCTCTCGGCGGTGATGCAACCGCCCTCTGCATCGGCCTGCCCTTCGGCAGCATGCCGGCGCAAAAACTCATCGACCTCATACAACAGGCCCTCGCCCTTGGCGCCATCGAAGTTCGCCTGGCGCCGGGCCGCGCGCTGCTGTTCCTTGGTCTTCAGTTGTCCGGCTGCTCTTCCCTGAGAGATGCCGCCGCCACCCTCGGCTTCGTCACCGACGCTGCTGATCCGCGCACCAGGATCGCCGCTTGCCCTGGTGCGCCAGCCTGCGCCTCCGGCCGGATCGCAACGCGCGACATCGCCGAGACCATCGCTGCGGAAAACCGCGACATCCTCGATTCCTCGCTCACGCTTCATATTTCCGGCTGCGCCAAGGGCTGCGCGCATCCCGGCCCGGCGGCGCTGACGCTGATCGGCGGCGAAAACGGAGCCGGTCTTGTCGTGGACGGGACGGCAAAGGCCCTTCCTGCCGGATACAGGCCAGGCTATGACGCCGCGCGCGGCGTTGGCCGCATTGCGGCAGCGATCCGCGAAGCACGACTTCGAGGCGATACCACCGCCGCCTGCCTGACAAGGCTTGGCGCGGCCGGTGTCGCCGAACTCTATCGACAGGAATAAACATGGCCGCCTACGACTATATCCATGACGGCACGGCCATCTATGAGCGCTCCTTCGCCATCATTCGCGCCGAGGCCGACCTGTCGCGCTTTTCCGATGCCGAGGCCGATGTTGCCATCCGCATGATCCATGCCTGCGGCCAGGTCGAGGCCAGCAGGCACTTTGTTTTTTCCAGCGATTTCGTCGCCGCCGCACGCACGGCTTTGGCGGGTGGCGCGCCGATCTTCTGCGACGCGGAGATGGTCTCGCACGGTGTCACCCGCGCCCGGTTGCCGGCCGGTAACGAGGTGATCTGCACGCTGCGCGACCCGCAAACGTCTGACGTCGCGAAAAAGATCGGCAACACCCGCTCCGCTGCAGCCATAGACCTGTGGGGCGAACGCATGGCCGGTTCGGTCGTCGCCATCGGCAATGCGCCGACAGCACTTTTCTACCTGCTGGAAAGATTGCGCGACGGCGCGCCGAAACCGGCTGTTATAATCGGCATGCCGGTCGGTTTCGTCGGTGCTGCCGAATCGAAGGATGCGCTGGCCGAGAATTCCTATGGCGTGCCCTACGCGATCGTGCGCGGCAGGCTTGGCGGCAGCGCCATGACGGCCGCCGCACTCAACGCACTGGCGAGGCCGGGTCTGTGAACGCGATTGCAAAAGGCAGGCTTGTCGGCGTCGGCACCGGTCCCGGCGACCCCGAACTGCTGACGCTCAAGGCCGTGCGCGCGCTGGCCGAAGCCGATGTGGTCGCGCATTTCGCCAAGCGCGGCAACAACAGCAATGCGCGTGCCGTCGTCGGCGCGCATTTTCGTCCCGATTTGATAGAGTTGCCGCTGCTCTATCCCGTGACCACCGAAATCGACAAGGAGCACAGCGATTACCGGTTGCAGATAACGGATTTCTACGAAGAGTCGGCCGAAAAAATCGCCGAGCACCTCAGCGCCGGCAGGACGGTCGCGGTGCTTTCGGAAGGCGACCCGCTGTTCTACGGCTCCTACATGCATCTGCATGTCAGGCTGGCGCACCGCTTCCCGACCGAGGTCATTCCCGGCGTCACCGCCATGTCCGGCTGCTGGTCGGCGACCGGAACGCCGATCGTCCAGGGCGACGATGTATTGACCGTGCTGCCGGGCACGATGAGCGAATTCGAGCTGACCCGCCGCCTGGCCGACACCGATGCCGCCGTCATCATGAAGGTCGGCCGTAACCTGCCCAAGATCAGGCGTGCACTGGAAGCGACCGACAAGCTGGCGCGTGCCGTCTATGTCGAGCGCGGCACCATGCGGGGCGGCGTTTCGATGCGGCTGGCCGACAAGCAGGACGACAAGGCGCCCTACTTCGCCATCGTGCTGGTGGCCGGCTGGTCAGGCCGGCCCGCCGCATTGGGAGCCGAAACATGAGCGGCCGCCTGACGGTCATCGGCCTCGGACCAGGCAATGCCGACCAGGTGACGCCGGAGGCAAGCCGCGCCGTCGCCGAGGCAAAATTCTTCTACGGCTACAAGCCCTATCTCGACCGGCTCGATCTGCGCCCCGACCAGACCCGCGTCGCCTCGGACAATCGCGAGGAGCTGTCCCGCGCCAGGGACGCGCTGGTAAAGGCTGCGCAGGGCCACGCTGTCGCCGTCGTCTCGGGCGGCGACCCCGGCGTCTTT
The DNA here is from genome assembly GCF_053848065.1 of Mesorhizobium sp. BHscii. Classification (NCBI taxonomy): domain Bacteria; kingdom Pseudomonadati; phylum Pseudomonadota; class Alphaproteobacteria; order Hyphomicrobiales; family Phyllobacteriaceae; genus Mesorhizobium; species Mesorhizobium sp. BHscii. The sequence continues at coordinate 30,282 of NZ_JBSPKW010000008.1, forward strand.
GCCATGGCAGCGGCCGTCTGCGAGGCGATCGAGGCCGGCCCGGCCGAATGGCGTGCCGTTGACGTCGCGATGCTGCCGGGTATCACCGCAATGCTCGCGGTCGCTGCCCGCATCGGTGCACCGCTCGGCCATGATTTCTGCGCCATCTCGTTGTCGGACAATCTAAAACCCTGGGACCTGATCGAGCTGCGGCTGCTGGCGGCGGCGGGCGCCGGCTTCGTCATCGCGCTCTACAATCCGATCAGCAAGGCGCGCCCCTGGCAGCTTGGCCGCGCCTTCGAATGCCTCACGGCGATCTTGCCCGGCACCACGCCGGTCGTCTTCGGTCGCGCCGCCGGCCGTCCCGACGAGCGCATCGAGGTGTTTTTGCTGGCGGAAGCCGATGCGGAAAAGGCCGACATGGCGACCTGCATCATCATCGGCTCGCCGGAAACCAGGATCATCAAGCGCGGCGAAAAACCGGCGCTGGTCTACACGCCGCGTTCGGCGGCGGGCCCAAGAAAATGACTGACCAGAAAATGATCGACCATCGCGGCAAGCGCTTCGACGGTTTCCGCCGACGGGACATCCGGCAGCGTCGACCTACGGATCATGACCACCTCGATGCCGAGCGCCCGCGCTGCGGCGATCTTGCCGTAGGTCGCCTCGCCGCCGCTGTTCTTGGAAACGACGACGTCGATGCGGTGTTCCAGAAGCAGTGCACGTTCGTCGGCTTCCCGGAACGGCCCGCGCGCCAAGAGATAGGTCGCATCGGGCACAGCGAGCCTTGGCTCGACCGGATCGACGCTGCGGATAAGATAGTGATGTTGGGGTGCGGCCTCAAAAGCGGCGACCTCCTGCCGCCCGAGCGCCAGGAAAACGTGGCGTGGAGCCGACCCCAGCGCCGTCACCGCGCTGGCAACACTGTCGACCAGCGTCCACCGGTCGCCTTCGGCAGGCTCCCAGCCCGGGCGCCTGAGCGCAATGATCGGCACGCCGGCCTCATGCGCCGCTTCCGTGGCATTGGCGGAGATTTGCGCCGCATAGGGATGCGTGGCGTCGATCAGCAGGTCGATGTGGGTCTCGCGCAGATATGCCGCCAGCCCGGCGGCACCACCGAAACCACCCGTACGGGTGGGCACGTCTTGCGCGACAGGATTTTCGGTGCGGCCGGCCAGCGACAGCGTGAGCGACACATCGTTGCGCGCGACCAGCTTTCCCGCCAGTTGCCGGGCTTCGGTGGTTCCGCCGAGGATCAGAATACGGTGGGTCATCATGCCTGCTGACGGTCCGCGCGGCGCCAAGCTCAACTCAAGATGGCTAACAATTGTCGGCATCGGCGAGGACGGTGTAGCGGGTCTCGGCGAAGAGGCCAAGCGGTTGATCGCCGAGGCCGAATTCGTCTTCGGCGGCACGCGCCACCTTGCCCTTGTCGCATCGCTCACCAAAGGCGAAGCACGCGCCTGGCCGACCCCTTTCGATGCAGAAATGGGCGACGTGCTGGCACTTGCGGGTAAAAAGGTCTGTGTGCTGGCCTCCGGCGATCCGTTCTTCCATGGTGTCGGCGTCACCCTTGCTCGCAAGATTCCTTCGCAAGAGATGCAGGTGATTCCCGCCCCTTCGGCCACATCGCTGGCCGCCGCCCGCCTCGGCTGGGCGCTGCAGGATATCGAGACCATTTCGCTGCACGGCCGCTCGCTCGACCTGATCCGGCCACTGCTGCATCCGGGCACCCGCATCCTTGCGCTGACCTCGGACGGCGATGCACCAGCCGCGATTGCGCGCCTGCTGACCGAACTCGACTTCGGCGCGTCGCGTCTAACGATTCTGGAGGCACTGGGCGGCCCGAACGAAAGGCTGCGTTCGACGCGTGCGGACGCCTTCGACCTCGAAAAGATCAACCCGCTCAACGTGCTGGCAATCGAAGTTGGATCGACTTCAGAAGGACGCATCCTGCCGCTGACGTCAGGCCTTGGCGATCATTTGTTCGAGCATGACGGCCAGATCACCAAGCGCGAGGTGCGCGCCATCACCCTGTCCGCCCTCGCCCCCAGGCGCGGCGAATTGCTGTGGGACATCGGCGCCGGCTCGGGTTCGATCGGCATCGAATGGATGCTCGCCCATCCCTCCATGCGCGCCATTGCCATCGAGGCCGATCCAACCCGCGCCGCCCGCATCCGCCGCAACGCTTCACACTGTGGCGTGCCTGGCCTTGTCGTGGTCGAAGGCTCGGCACCGAAGGCGCTTGCCAGGCTAGGCACGCCCGACGCGATCTTCATCGGCGGCGGCGGCAGCGATACCGGCGTGCTGGGCGCGGCGATCAAGGCCCTGCGTGTTGGCGGCCGGCTGGTCGCCAACGCAGTGACGCTGGAGATGGAGGCGCTGCTTCTCGCCCGTCACGCCGCGGTCGGCGGCGATCTCACCCACATCTTTATCTCCCGTGCTTCACCGGTTGGTTCGATGCAGGCATGGCGGCCGGCTATGCCGGTCACCCAATGGAGCTGGGTCAAGCCATGATGATCGCGGGCATCGGCAGCCGCAAAGGCGTGAATGTGCAAGACGTTCTTGCGGCCATAGAAACCGCGCTGGAAGCGCATGGGCTGGCGATGACGGCGCTTTCGGCGCTCGCCACCGCTTCTCTGAAGCAGGACGAGCAGGCAGTCTTCTCGGCGGGGCGCGAGCTCGCCCTGCCAGTGATCGTTGTCGAGGACGATGCGCTCAGGGCCGCGTCTTCGCGCGCAATCAGCCGCTCGAGCCTGTCGCAGGAACATGCCGGCACGCCGTCGGTTTCCGAAGCCTCCGCGCTTGCCGCCGCCGGGAAAGGCGCAAAACTGCTTGGGTCCCGCATCGTGCTCGGCCCGGTCACCTGTGCCATCGCCATCAGCGGAGACGCGGTATGACCGTCCACTTCATCGGCGCCGGACCGGGCGCGGCCGACCTCATTACGTTGCGCGGCAGCCGGCTGCTGGCAAGCTGCCCGGTCTGCCTCTATGCCGGCTCGATCGTCGCCCTGGAACTGTTGCAGCACTGCGCGCCCGGCACGAAATTGATCGACACCGCGCCGATGTCGCTCGACGAGATCGAAGCGGAATATGTGGCGGCCCACCAGGCCGGCCACGACGTCGCCCGCCTGCATTCCGGCGACCTGTCAGTGTGGAGCGCCGTTGCCGAGCAGATCCGCCGGCTGGAGAGGCACGGCATCGCCTATACGCTGACGCCGGGCGTGCCGTCATTCGCGGCCGCTGCGGCAGCGCTGCGCCGCGAACTGACCATTCCCGAAATCGCACAAAGCCTGGTGCTGACCCGCATCTCCGGTCGTGCCTCGAAAATGCCGCCCGGCGAAACCCTGGCCGGCTTCGGCCGCACCGGCGCGACGCTGGCCATTCACCTTGCCATCCACGCCATCGACCGTGTCGTCGCCGAGCTGACGCCATTCTATGGCGCCGATTGCCCAGTGGCGGTTGTCTTCCGCGCCTCCTGGCCGGACGAGCGCGTGCTGACCGGCACGCTGGCCACCATCGCGGCGCAATTGGCCGCCGATCCGATGGAACGAACGGCGATTATATTCGTCGGCCGCTCGCTGGCAGCGGAGGGCTTTGGCGAGAGTTCACTTTACGACGCCCACTATCAGCGGCGTTTTCGCGGGCGGGACGGATTGTGAACGACGGCACCGGAAACAGAGGTGGAAACGCGACGATCGAACAGGCTTTGGCCCGGCTGAACTTCAAACCGCGCCAGCTGGAGCCGGGCCATGTCTGGCTGGCCGGCGCCGGCCCCGGCGATCCAGGCTGCCTGACGCTGGAAGCGCTGGCCGCGCTTGGGCAGTGCGACGCCCTCGTCTACGACGCGCTGGTATCTCCCGATGTCGTGGCAGTGGCGGCGAGTGCCGAGCTGTTCTATGCCGGCAAGCGCGGCCGCCAACCGTCGATGAAGCAGGAAGACATCACCGCCTTGCTTGTGCGGCTGGCGCGAGAAGGCCGCCGCGTCGTCAGGCTGAAAGGCGGCGACCCCTATGTTTTTGGTCGCGGCGGCGAAGAGGCCCTGGCGCTGGCGCGCGAAAACATCCCGTTCCGCATCCTGTCCGGCCTGACTTCAGGTCTCAGCGCGCTGGCTGGAGCCGGCATCCCGGCCACCATGCGCGGCGTCAACAAGGCGGTGATCCTGGCCACCGGCCACGCTGCCGGCACCGATGACGACCTCGACTGGGCGGCAATCGCCCGGACCGGCCAGCCGGTCGTCGTCTATATGGGAATGGCCAATCTGCCGCTGATATCAGCCTCGCTGCTCGAGGGCGGCCTGCCGCCTTCCACGCCTGCTGCAGTGATCGTCGCCGCGACGACGCCGCAGGAGCGCATCGTCGTCGCCACGCTCGCCACCATCGCCGAGGAGGCGGCCGCCGCCGGGTTGACCTCGCCGGCGCTGATCGTCGTCGGCGGCATCGTCGCGATGCGCGCGGCATTGGCGGGCGAGCCATGACCCGCGCGATCATCATCGGCGCGCCGCGCTCGGGCTCGGGCAAGACCAGCGTCACAATCGGTATCCTGCGCGCGCTCGCCCGGCGCGGTCTGAAAGTGCGTGGCGCCAAATCCGGGCCGGACTATATCGACCCCGGCTTCCACACCGCCGCGACAGGCCTTTCCGGCGTCAATCTCGACAGTTGGGCAATGCCGCCCGCCTTGCTCAACGCGCTAGCCGGTGACGCAACTGAAGATGCCGATTTCATCTTCCTCGAAAGCGCGATGGGCTTGTTCGACGGGATTCCCGCTGCTCCGGGCCGCACCGGCTCGGCCGCAGATCTTGCCCGGCTTTACGGCCTGCCGGTGCTGCTGGTGCTCGACGTTTCCGGACAGTCGACCACGGCGGCGGCCGTCGCCAAGGGTTTTGCCGCCTATGACCCCGATGTGCGCATGGCCGGCGTCGTGCTCAACCGGCTGGGCAGCGAGCGCCACCGCCGGCTTTGCAGCGACGCGATCGAGGCGATCGGCCTGCCTGTTGTCGGCGCGATCCTGCGCGATCCATCGCTCAACCTGCCGGAGCGCCATCTCGGCCTCGTCCAGGCCGGCGAATATGAGGATTTGATGGCCCATCTCGACCGGTTGGCCGAGATGGTCGAAAGATCGCTCGACCTCGAGGCCATCATGGCGCTGGCGGCGCCAATTGCGCCCGCGCCGGGCAACTTCAGCGACGCGCTGCCACCGCCCGGCCAGCGCATCGCACTGGCCGAGGACGCTGGCTTCGCCTTTATCTATCCGCATGTCGCGGCGTATTGGCGCAAAGCCGGGGCGGAAATCGTCCCCTTCTCGCCGCTCGCCGACGAAGCGCCCAGCGACAGTTGCGATGTCTGCTGGCTGCCCGGCGGCTATCCCGAACTTCACGCCGGCCGCCTTGCGGCGGCTGCGAATTTCCGGGCCGGCATTGAGGCGTTTTCGGCAACACGGCCGGTGCATGGTGAGTGCGGCGGCTTCATGGTGCTCGGCGAAGCGCTGGAGGACGCATCGGCAGAGACGCACAGGATGCTCGGCCTGCTCGGTCACTCGACCAGTTTTGCCAAGCGAAAGATGAATCTCGGCTACCGCGAGGCGCGGCTGCGCGCCGATTGTCCACTGGGACCCCAGGGCACGCTGATCCGTGGCCACGAATTCCACTATGCGCAGATGAGCGCAACTGGCAATGATGAGCCATTGGCCGACCTCGCTGACGGCCAGGGCAATCCGCTCGGCGCCTCCGGTTACCGCCGCGGCCATGTCAGCGGCACGTTCTTCCATGCCATTGCGAGAGGCTAGAGCATGATCCCGAACCGGAGGTCCGCGTCAGCGAAAAGTGGGAACCGGTTTTCGGAATAGATCATGCTCAAACTCAAGGACATGCCCCCTTCGCCCCGCCAAGCGCTCGATGACATCGCGCTCTGCTTCGTCTTCTTCACCCGGCTGCCGCTGCCGGTCGTCGATTTCCGGGACCGCAGCCTTGCTGCCGCGATCTGGGCAGCGCCGGTCGCCGGCCTCGCCGTCGCTCTGATTGGCGCCTTGGTTTACGCGATCGGGACCTGGCTCGGCCTTGCATCTGGCCCGGCAGCGGCACTTGCCCTTGCCGCGACCTTGCTCGCCACCGGCTGCATGCATGAAGACGGACTTTCGGATGTCGCCGACGGTTTTGGTGGCGGCAAGACACGCGAGAAAAAACTGGAGATCATGCGCGACAGCCGCATCGGCGCCTATGGCGCTTGTGCGCTCGGCATCTCGCTGCTGATCCGCTGGAGCGTGCTTTCCGAATTCGCCAGCCCGGCGCAGGTTCTCGCCGCTCTCCTTGCCGCGCATGCCGCTTCGCGCGGCCTGCTCGGCGCTTTCATGCATCTGTTGCCGCCGGCGCGCAGCGACGGTCTCTCGGTTGACGCAGGCACCGTGTCGGCCGAAACCGCCATTGCCGGCGCCGTGCTCGGCGCTGTGGCGGTGCTGACGCTAGGGTTCGGTGGCGCGGTCGCCGCGCTCATCCTGCTCGGCCTGTTGTTTGCCGCCTTCCGTATGCTGTGCCTCAACCAGATCGGCGGCCAGACCGGCGATACGGTCGGCGCGCTGCAGCAGTTTGGCGAGATCGCAATACTGCTCGTCGCTTCCGTTTGCCTTTCCTGACTCTGTTTCGGAGACTTTCCCCCCATGTCTTTCAAATCGCTTGATGAATTACGCGCGGCCTGCCTCGACCTGCCTGCCGGCAGCGACGCCGCGGCAAATGCTGTCGCCCGCCGCCAGGACACGTTGACCAAGCCGCAAGGCAGTCTCGGCCGGCTGGAAACCATAGCGGCCTGGCTTGCGCGCTGGCAGGGCCGCGACATGCCGAAGCTCGGCCGCGTCAAAGTCTTCGTCTTTGCCGGCAATCACGGCGTCACCGGACAGGGCGTGTCCGCCTTCCCGTCGGAGGTCACCGTGCAGATGGTGGCGAATTTCGCCGGCGGCGGTGCCGCCATCAACCAGATCGCCCGCATCGCCGGTGCCGAACTCGACGTCATTCCGCTCGATCTCGATCATCCGACCGGCGATTTCACGCAAGTGCCGGCAATGGACGACGAAGCCTTCCTCGCCGCCGTCTCGGCCGGGTACGGCGCGGTGACGAAAGACCTCGACCTAGTCTGTTTCGGCGAAATGGGCATCGGCAACACCACGCCGGCGGCAGCCATTTCGGCCGCCCTGTTCGGCGGCGGCGCGGAAAAATGGACCGGGCGCGGCACCGGCGTCGACGATGCCGGCCTGGTGCGCAAGATCACGGCCATCGAGGCCGGCCTCAAGCGCCACGCCGAGGCGCTTGCCGACCCGCTGAAGATCGCAGCAGCCCTTGGCGGACGCGAACTCGCCGCCATCTTTGGCTCTACGCTGGCAGCGCGTCATCTCGGCGTGCCGGTGCTGCTCGACGGCTTCGTCTGCACTGCCGCCGCGGCCCCTTTGGCCGGGCTGCACCCCACCGGCCTCGCCCACACGCTGGCAGCTCACGTCTCGGCCGAATCCGGTCACCGCCGCCTGCTCGAAGCGCTCGGCCTGCCGCCCTTGCTCGATCTCGGCATGCGGCTCGGCGAAGGCTCCGGCGCATGCCTCGCCGTCAACATTGTCCGTTCGGCGCTCGAATGTCATGCCCGCATGGCAAGCTTCGCCGAGGCTGGGGTGTCGGAGAAGTAAATGCTCGCAAACTCATGAGAGGCGACACGGCTCGATACAGGGGCGTGAGACTGAGATTTTCAGTCTCACATTCTCGCCCCGTTCTCAGGGTCTTGCCACCTAAGTCTTTGAAATCTTTGGTGGGTGCGACAGGGATCGAACCTGTGACCCGCTGATTAAGAGTCAGCTGCTCTACCAACTGAGCTACGCACCCACTCGCCGGTAAAACCAGCGTCGGCGGGCATATAGCCGCCGCCATCCGGCATGTCCAGCCCTGCCGGATTCATTTCCCGACAAATCGGCAGGAGTTACTCGCGATCAGACAAACAATCGGCCTTCCGCTACTTTGACGGCATGGCCACCGATGCGGGCGGCGGCCAGCCTGCCGCCTTCGACATTCAGTTCGAGGCGAATGCGCGAAGGCCGGCCCATCTCAAGCCCTTGCTCGATCCACAGTCGCGAGACCCCGTCTCGCGGGCCGTCGAAATGCATGATAGCGCCAGCGAAGGCGGCCGCCGCCGAACCGGTCGCCGGATCTTCATAGGAGGGACTGCCCGGCACGATCATGCGGACATGGAAGGCGCTGTCGTGGTTCACCGTCTCGCGGCAGTAGACATACGGGCTGGCGAAGGCCCAATCGCTCTTGCGGGGTGCTAATTCCGACCACGCCTGGTTATCCAGCCTTATCCGGGCGGCGGCCTCCAGATCGGCGACCGGAACGGTCACATAGGGCACTCCGGCCGACCAGAACGAGACGCGGTGATTCTCGAAGCCGATTTCGTGCGGACCCAACCCAAGTGCGGCGCCGATCGCCACCGGGTCGGCGGACAATTCCAGTTGTTCCGGCAGCTTGGCCAGGTCGAACTCGGCAAAGATGGTGCCATCATGCTTGCTGACGGCGCAGCGCACCGGGCCGATATTCTCCTCCAGGACGAAGATGCCGGCGGTGTCGCCATCGCCAGCTATTTCGGCAAGCGCGATCGCGGAACCGACAGTCGGATGGCCAGCGAACGGCATCTCATAATCGGGCGTGAAGATGCGGATGCGGGCGCGGTGCTTGGGATTGTCAGGCGGCAGCACGAAAACGGTTTCCGACAGGTTGAACTCGCGTGCGATGGCCTGCATCGCGGTCGTGTCCAGCCCCTTGCTGTCAAGCACGACGGCCAGCGGATTGCCGGCCAGCCGCTCGGTCGTGAACACGTCGTACAATAAGTAGTTCCGGGTCAGCATTGTACAAAGCCTTCTGCCTCAATCCCAACATGGGCGAAATTTAATTTGATATTTGAACCATTCGGCCTGATCTGTGCACTGATGGGATTACCACTGTTCATAGGGGTCCGGCGTGGACCAGATTGTCAATCTGCCAAAGACGGAATCCACTTCCGACATAGAGACGGCACTCGGGCTTGACCACCTGGGTCTGAAGAAGAAACGCCATCGCGGCTGGCTTTATGGCCTGCTTGTGCTGGTCGTCATCGCCGCAAGCCTCGCCGGCTATCAATGGTACGCCGCGTCTCCCGCCAGGATCGACTATACCACGGCGCCGGCCGCTGTCGCCGATCTCACGGTCGAGGTATCGGCGACCGGCACGCTGCAGCCCCTCACCCAGGTCGACATTTCGAGCGAACTGTCCGGCGTCGTCCGCTCGGTCGCGGTCAACGAGAACCAGCAGGTGAAGAAGGGCGATGTGCTGGCTGCGCTCGATACGGCCAAGCTGGAGGTGCAGATCGAGCGCGCCGAGGCTTCCGCCAAGGCGGCGGCCGCCAATGTCGAGACCGCCACCGTAACCCTCACCGAAAACGAAAGGGCGCTTGTGCGCGCGGCGGCACTCACCAAGCGCGGCATGGCGACGGACCAGTCGCTTGAAGCGGCGACCGCGACGCGCGACCGCTCCAAGGCAGCGCTCGACAGCGCCAAAGCCAGTCTTGCCATCGCCAATGCCGATCTCAAGGCGCAGCAGACGGACTTCGCCAAGAGCACCATCTATGCGCCCATCGACGGCATCGTTCTGACGCGCTCGGTCGATCCCGGCCAGACGGTTGCCTCCTCGCTGCAGGCGCCGGTGTTGTTCGTCATCGCCGCCGATCTCAGAAATATGGAATTGAAGGCAGCGGTCGACGAGGCCGACATCGGCGCGGTCAGGCCCGGCCAGCATGCGCGCTTCACCGTCGACGCCTTTCCGGAACGGCGGTTCGATGCCGAGATCCGCGACATTTCGTATGCTTCGGTCACCACCGACGGCGTCGTCACCTACGATGCACGGTTCGAGGTCGACAACAACGAGCTTCTGTTGCGGCCTGGGATGACTGCCACCGTTTCGGTCGTCACCAGGCAGGCCAAGGGCGTGCTCACAGTGCCGGCGATCGCCTTTCGCTATCGGCCGGCGCAAACAGCCGCCCGCGCGTGGAGCCTGAGCGACCTGTTCACGGGCCGCATGGGCCGTCCAGGCGGCAACCGCCAGCGCCTGGCGACGTCGCAGCCTACCGACGGCTCGCGCACGCTCTACGTGCTGGAGAACGGCCGGCCTCGGCCGGTCAGCGTCAAGGTCGGCTCCACCGATGGCGAACTGACCGAGATCACCTCCGGCCTCGAAGAAGGCGCGCACGTCATCACCGCAGCGCAGCAGCGGAGCTGAAATCATGTCAGGTTCGCTGCTCATCACCTTCGACAAGGTCTGGAAAAGCTATGGCCAGGGCGAGGCCACGGTCCATGCGCTGGCTGGTGTGGACCTTGCTATCCGCAGCAGCGAATTCGTCGCCATCATGGGACCGTCCGGCTCCGGCAAGTCGACGGCGATGAACATCATCGGCTGCCTCGACACGCCGACGGCCGGAACCTACAGCTTCATGGGCATCGATGCTGGCCGTCTCGACCGCAACCGCCGCGCCATGCTGCGCAACCTCTATGTCGGCTTCGTCTTTCAGGGCTACAATCTCCTGCCGCGCACCACGGCGGTGGAGAATGTCGAATTGCCGCTGATCTATCGCGGCGTTGCCGCCCGCGAGCGTCATGACCTCGCAATGAAAGCGCTGGCCGAGGTCGGCCTTATCGGCCGCGAGCACCACACGCCGGCCGAGCTTTCCGGCGGCCAGCAGCAGCGCGTGGCGATCGCGCGCGCCATTGTCACCAGGCCGACCCTGCTCGTGGCCGACGAGCCGACCGGCAATCTCGACACCGCCCGCACCCACGAGATCATGGAACTCTTGACCAGGCTGAACACCGAGCTTGGCCTCACCATCGCCATGGTCACGCACGAGGCCGATGTCGCCGGGTATGCCGAGCGCACAATCCGCTTCCTCGACGGACATGTCGCATCCGACACCATGAACCTTGAGGTGGTGTAACCGTGATCTGGGAAACTGTCCGCCTCTCGCTGCTGTCGGTCCGCCGCAACGTGCTGCGCTCGTTCCTGACGCTGCTCGGCATCGTCATCGGCGTCGCCGCCGTCATCGCCATGCTCACCATCGGCTCGGGCACCACCGAAAAGGTAAAGGCCGATATCTCCAAGCTCGGTAGCAATCTGCTTGTCGTCCGTTCCGGCCGCCCCGCCGGACCCGGCGGACCGGGAGGGCTCGACCAGGTGGTCCGTCCGCTTGCCCAAAAGGACCTTGCCGCGCTCGTCACCCATCTGAGCGGCGCCCGCGCCATTTCACCTGCCTCGCAAAAGCAGGTCCGCGTCATCTTCGGCACCGAGAGCCTGACATCGGGTATCACCGGCACCGATAGCGCCTATCTCGATGCGCGCGACTGGAAGCTGGTTTCAGGCCGCCCGTTCAGCGATTCGGAGACCCGCTCGGGTACCGGCGTTTGCCTGATCGGCGAAACGGTGCGCCAGCAGTTTTTCGGCGCAGGCGACCCCGAAGGCGAGTTCATTCGCGTCAATCGCACATCCTGCAAGATCATCGGCCTGCTCGAGCCGAAGGGCTATACCGGCTTCGGCCAGGACCAGGACAACGTCGTATTGATGCCGCTCGCCGCCTATCAGCGCCGCATCGCCGGCAACCGCGACATCGACTCGATTTACGTCGCCGCCGACGACCGGACGCCGACGACCGAGCTGCTGCCGCGCGTCGAGGACATCTTGCGCGACACACGCCGCATCACGCCCGACCGCGAAGACGATTTCTCGATACGCGACATGACCCAGATCGCCGACGCCATGGCGAGCGCCACCACGACGATGACTGGCATGCTGGGTGCGGTCGCCGGCGTCAGCCTGTTGGTCGGCGGCATCGGCATCATGAACATCATGCTGGTGTCGGTCACCGAGCGCACCCGCGAGATCGGCATCCGGCTGGCCATCGGCGCGCATGAAAAACACATCCTCATCCAGTTCCTGGTCGAGGCGACCGTGCTGTCGCTGCTCGGCGGCATCATCGGCATCCTGATCGGCTTGGCGCTGGCCGGCCTCGCCTCGCTGACGCTGACCATCCCCTTCGCGCCAAGCCCGGCGGTAATCCTGCTCGCCGTCGGTTTCTCGGCGCTGATCGGCATGGTGTTCGGTTTCTTCCCGGCGCTGCGTGGCGCGCGGCTCGATCCGATCGACGCGCTGAGGCATGAATAGCGCGGCGGAGCGCGCGCCGCCTTCAGATGTCCCCCAAAATTTTGACGCTGCCGTCGCCCTCCCCCTGTCGCGAAACAATCCGCGGTGATAGCAATCGCCTTGGGGATATGGGGGAATAGTGGGATGAGCAAGAAAGAGCGTGTGATTTTGGTGACGGTGATCATCGAGGCCGCATTGGCGGGCCTTTGGTGGTACTTGGCCAGCTATGGCATGGCCAACCCCGATCATGTCACCGCCGATTTCCAGCAGGTTGTCGGTCGGACGATGGGAACGGCGATGGGTGCGCTGCTGGGTATCGGCGTCATGCTGTTTTTCGTCGCCGCCCGCAACGACCGCAAAGCCATCGAAAACAAAATGCGTCGTTAGAGCGACGTGCGTCCACTTGGACGCACGTCGCTCTAACACTTTGAATCTTTGCATGGTGCTTTCCGATTTCGGGCCGATGCGTCAGTCCTTGCCGGCAAAATGCCACTCGATCAGTGGCTTCATATGCGGCATCAGCCCGTCCGGCAGGTCATCGGCATTGCGGATGATAACAGGCCCGTCGATTTCCGGCTCTGCCTCACCGGCGACAAAGGCACTGATGCGCTGCGCGACCTCGTCGGCGGATGCCGTCTCGCGATAGCGGCGAAAGATCACCGTGCCGATTGCCGTCGACAGGGCATAGTAGCGCCTGCCGCGTGTCGCGCCGGCAAGGTCGAGGCCGGTTTCTTCCCGCACCTCGCGGATCATGTTGAAGTCGACATCGACAAGGCCGTCTCGGAAATCGGTTGGCTCGAACGAGCCGGCGGCGAAGTAGACGCGGCCGGCATTGACCGTGTGCGACGCCATGCGGATCGCTACCAGCGCATTGTCGCCGGCGACCAGCATGGCATGGGCATAGGCGTGCTCGGCCCCAGCCACCTGCCGGTTGCCGCGCCAAAGCATGAAGGTCGAGTAGCGCACCGCATGGCAGCGGCCCACGAGGCTGTTATCGCGATAGCTGAGCGCCGAAAGCAGCACCACGGTGCCGTCGAACAACGCCGGATTGGCTGCGGTCTCGCGCCGCCAATTCTCGGCGATCGCTTGCGCATTATCGCGTTCGAACGGATGCGGGCCGGGGTCGAGCCTGACGTCGACGGCGTCGACCGGCAGGATGATGTTGCGCGGCAGGTCGAAGCTCAACGGAGCGACCCTCAGGCCATTTCAAGGGTGATCGCCACCGGACAATGATCCGACGCTTTCGGCCGATCCCAGCCGGCACGCGGAAAGCGGTCCACCTCCTGGCCCGCCGGAAAGATCGTGCGCCAGGGCTGGCCGTTGCGGATGATGTCGGGAACGGCCGTCGCGTTCTTGGCTGCCAGTGCCTTCGACAACAGGATGTAGTCGAGCTGGCACAGATGCCGCTCTTGCGGTCCGCGCGTATGGTATAAGGTCCAACGATCCATCTCCGGGCGCCGCTCGACCGCATTCTCGCAAAAGCCGCCGGCGGTGAGCACGTTGAGGCAGGACTGGCTCTCATCGATCACCTCGAAGCGGTAGCCGTCAAAGGCGTCGCCGGAGATCTTCACGCGCTGCCGATAATCGTTCATGTCGCCGCAGATCGCCCAGTACTTGTCGGCGGCGTGATCCCCACCGAAACGCTCCTCGATGATCCGGCGCACCGCTTGCGCCTCGGCGATGCGCAGCGGCATTGTCGCCTGGCGCCCGTCGAGACCGTTGCGGGGCGAGCCCATCGACTTGAAGTGCACCAGATAGAGCGTCAGCGGCACGCGACCGACGGTCAGGTCGATCTCCAGGCAGTCGCGCCGGAAGATGCGCTGGTTTGCGTGATGCCCAAGCGCTGCCAGTTCCGGCGTGTGCAGGCCGAATTGTTCGAACGTGACATGGGCGTGGCTTGTCATGCGCACGAATTCGATCGGCTGACCCTGAGCGGTCTCGTTGCGCATCATCACGGCGACGTCGATGCCGCGCGAATCGTTGCCGGCGGTAGTGTATTTCTGGCGGTAGCCATGCCCGACCATCTTGAACAGATAACCGTATTCGAAAGCCTTCAGCGCCTCGATATTGTCGACCTCCTGCATGCAGATGATGTCGGCGCGGGTAGCCGCGATGGCCAATGCCGTCAGCTGGCGCGTATCGTCGGATTGCGCAATCGCCCGCGCCTGCTCCAGCATCTTGTATTCGGCCTCGCTCTGGATGTCGAAGAGCGCCAGCGTGCGATCTTCGTTGAGCTGGTTGCGGTATCCGGAAAAATCGAACCTGTTCATCAGGTTTTCGACATTGAAGGTGGCGAGGCGCAGCGACATGGCGGTGACCTTTGCCCACAAGCGCGCCCGAAAACAAGGGCCTGCCCTGCCCGTCATGGTTGACGAAAACTTTCCGTTCATCCTCCGTTCAGGCGCGAAGTTCCATGAATGACATTCTTCCTCGGGGTATTCGGGCGTGGGGCCTGAAATTTCTTGGAGAGTGCAATGAAACCGCTCTTTTCTCTTTCTGTCAGATCCGGGCTGCTGGCGCTGGGTCTTCTGGCCGGCCTGACAGCTCCCTCGCTTGCCGGCCCAATTGCCAACCCTGTCCTTCCGGTGCCGGCCAACGCCGTCGCCCCCGACATTGTGCCGGTCCGCGAGAGTTGGGCCGGCGGCAACGACAGGCGGATGCTGAGCGAATGGCGCTGGCGCAATCGGCACGGCACCCGGGAGTGGCGGGGCGGCGGCGATCATCGGAGATGGCGCGGTCGCGACGAAGCCTGGAGATGGCGTGATCACGACGATGGCTGGCGCTGGCGCCACCGTCGTCATCATCGCCGTCATTTCAACGATTCCGCGATCTTTTTCGGCCTCGGCCTCGGGTTGCCCGCCTACAACTATTATAGCGGGCCGAGCTACTATGAGCCGGGCTATTACCCGCCTCGGCGTCAGTATCGCACACAAAGGCTCTCCAGCGCCCATGTCCGCTGGTGCTACGACCGCTACCGGTCGTATCGCGCCTGGGACAACACATTCCAGCCCTATGGCGGTCGGCGCCAGCAGTGCTGGTCGCCTTACAGCTGAGCGGAGCGACTGATGGACTCCAGACGGCGCCGCGCCGCGCGGCGCCGTTTTTTTTATCTGGCGCCACTTCATCTGAAGTTCTTGCCGCCCTTTTCTGAGCGATGATAACGCTATGTTTATCAGGCGGGCCTAATTATCTTGCCGATCGCACCACATGAAATGCGACGATCGCCGGGGATTGGCGCGCGATGGCTGAAGACGAAAACAGGGACAAACGCAGGCAGCGCGTCTTCAAGGGCGCGACGATCCTGACCGGCATGACCAATTCCGAGGTCACGTGCACGGTGCGCAACATGCATGACGGCGGCGCCGAACTGAAGGTCTCGATCGACGCACGCGTGCCCGACGAGTTCCTGCTCTATGTGCCGACCGACGGCATCGCCTACAAGGCAGTGGTCCGCTGGCGCCGCGAGGACCGCATCGGCATCATGTTCACCGGCACCGAGCCAAAGCCCCACTGGCACTACGGCTAAATCCTCTGCACGGGGCCCTTTAAGCAGTCGACGAAGTTAGGCGAGAGAAAAATCTCCTAGAATACCCGACGAGCAGTGCAGCCCCGGCAAGTAAGATAGAGGCGGAGGCCCACAGGACCCAAAGGCCTCGCATCCTGGGCCGGCGGATCGCTCCGCCGGCTCTTACGCAAAGATGAAATTGCGGATCAGTTCTTGGCCTTGTCGACCAGCTTGTTCTTGGAAATCCACGGCATCATCGCGCGCAGCTTGGCGCCGACTTCCTCGATCTGATGGCTGTCATTGTTGCGGCGGATGCCCTTGAAGCGCGACATGCCGGCGCGATACTCCTGCATCCATTCCGAGGTGAACTTGCCGGTCTGGATATCCTTCAGCACGCGCTTCATCTCGGCCTTGGTCTCGGCGGTGATGATGCGCGGGCCCGAAACATATTCGCCCCATTCGGCAGTGTTCGAGATCGAGTAGTTCATGTTGGCGATGCCGCCCTCATAGATCAGGTCGACGATCAGCTTGACCTCGTGCAGGCACTCGAAATAGGCCATTTCCGGCGCGTAGCCGGCTTCCACCAGCGTCTCGAAACCGGCCCGGATCAGCTCGACCAGACCGCCGCACAGCACCACCTGCTCGCCGAACAGGTCCGTCTCGCACTCCTCGCGGAAATTGGTCTCGATGATGCCCGAACGACCGCCGCCGACGCCGCAGGCATAGGACAGAGCGAGATCGAGCGCATTGCCCGAAGCGTCCTGGTTAACGGCGACCAGGCACGGCACGCCGCCGCCCTTCTGGTATTCGCCGCGCACCGTGTGGCCGGGCCCCTTCGGCGCGATCATCACGACGTCGACCGAGGCCTTTGGCTCGATCAGGCCGAAGTGCACGTTGAGGCCGTGGGCGAAGGCGATCGCCGCGCCGTCGCGGATGTTCGGCGCGATCTCGGATTTATAGATGTCGGCCTGCAGCTCGTCGGGCGTCGCCATCATCATCAGGTCGGCCCATTTGGCGGCCTCCGCCACGCTCATCACCTTGAGCCCGTCTGCCTCGACCTTCTGGGCGGTCGCCGAGCCGGCCTTCAGGCCGATTGCGATATCCTTAACGCCGGAATCCTTGAGATTGAGCGCATGCGCCCTGCCCTGGCTGCCATAGCCGATGATGGCGACCTTCTTGCCCTTGATCAGGTTGAGATCGGCATCGCGATCGTAATAGACACGCATTTTTCTTTCCTTCCCGTTGTGAATTCAGAGGCCTTGCGGCCCGGTTTTTGCTCCGTAAAGAGCGAGAAACTGCTGCGTTGCCCGGACGGCATCGCCGCCGATTGCCGCATCAGTCAATTCCAGCCGGTCGCCGAGCAGCAGGCGGATCTGCACGTCGCGGGCGACCAGCCCGAAAAAGGTACGGAATGCCGCTTCGGCATCCGAGAACTCGAGAAACCCGGCCCGCCGACCGGCTTCCAGCACCGGCTTCAGGCGCCTGGCCAGCGCGAAGCGGCCGTTCTCCAGCACGATGCCGCCGAGATCGTCCTTGCCGGATCCGGCGTGACTGACCGCAATACGGTTGAGCGCGATCGAAGTGTCGCTCGAAATCACCCTCAGCCAATCCGAGGCGAAGCGTTCTAGGCTCGCCGTCAGCGAGGCAAGGTCGAGCCCCTTGCGGTCGACCGGCACTACGCGCACCTTGGACGCTTGCCATTGCACCGTTGCCGTCAAAAGCCCGTCGCGATCGCCGAACCATTTGTAGAGCGTTTCCTTGGAACAGCTCGCCCGCCGCGCCACGGCGGTCATGGTCAACTGATCGCCCTCCTCGACCAGAAGGCGAAGTGCGGCGTCGAGCACGGCTTTCTGCCGTGCCGTCAGCGCTTCGCCGGTGTCGATGTCGACGCTTGCCTGCAACAAATCTTTTCCTGCTCGATGACGGCGGCAGCCAGGTCAGTACCGTACGTTACGGTTCGGCATGTCTATGCCGTATTGTCGGACCCGGTGCAAGCCCTATCTCGCTTTTTGAGGCCTTCCAGACTGGAACGGGGTAGCACGGAGGGAAGATGCTTGTCGGTCTGCTTGCATTGACCGTTACCGCCGCTTTCGCGGGCGCCGCCATCTATGTCAGCGTTGCCGAGCAGCCGGCGCGGCTTCGTCTCCATGACAGGGCACTGCTGCAGGAATGGCAGCCCTCCTACAAGCGCGGCGCAGCTATGCAGGCGTCGATCGCCATCGTCGCCTGTGTTCTTGGTGCCGTTGCCTGGTGGCAGACCGGCAATCTCGCCTATCTGGTCGGGGCGGTGCTGATCATCCTGCCCTGGCCATGGACGCTGATCGCAATGATGCCGACAAATCGACTGCTGGAGGCGATGGACGCGGACGCCACCAACCCGCAAGCCCGGGCGTTGATCGTCAAATGGGGCAATCTGCATCTGGTTCGCGTCGCGCTTGGCGTGCTGGCGGCACTGGCATTCCTGTGGGGAAGTGTCTGACGTCGCTGCAACGATTTTCAGCGCCAAAAGGCCACATTACTCCAAGGCGGCTGGATGGCGCAGCCGCCCAAGCAGAGCCGACAAGGTGTCGAGATCATCATCTGAAAGCCTGGCGCCGACCAGTTCCGCGATCGATCGTCCGTAGACGGCCCACATGCGGCGGCGCGTCTCGCGCCCCTTCCCCGTAATGCGGATAGTCTGTCCCCGCCCGTCATCGGCAACCCTGAGCTTCTCGACCAGCCCGTCCGCTTCGAGCCGCGCCAACAGTCGGGAGATGTTGTATTGCGCAAACAATGTGCGCTCGATCAGCTGGAATGGCCGCAAGCCGCCCTCGCCCGCTTCGGCAAGCTCATGCAGCACGTCGTACCAGGCAAGCGGCGGTAAGCTGCTGTCCTTCAGCGCGTCTTCAGCTCTTTCCATCAGCTGGCGCGAAACGCGCATCAGGCGCGCCCAGGCTTTGATGGCAGCGGGCGAAGGACTGGTTTTCTCCGTCATGATTGCAGCATAGGCGATAGATGCAATTGCATCAAGCTTGACGGTTAATGCGGATGCATCTATATAGATGCAGTTGCATCGATAATCGGAAGACACTGCCATGAAACATGAAATCTGCAAGATCGCCGATATCCCGGAGACGGGCAGACTGGTGACCGACAAGCTCGTTCTCGTCAGCCATCACCTTTGTCCCTATGTGCAGCGCGCGGCTATCTCACTCGCCGAAAAGGACGTGCCGTTCGAACGCCTCACCATCGATCTCGCCAACAAGCCGGCCTGGTTCAAGGCGATATCGCCGCTCGGCAAGGTACCGCTGCTGCGCGTGCAGCAGAATGGCGAGGAAACCGCGATCTTCGAATCGGCGGTCATCCTCGAATTTCTTGAGGAAACGCTGGCCAACCCACTCCACCCTGCCGACCCGCTGGCCCGCGCCCGGCATCGCGCCTGGATCGAGTTCGGCTCGGCCATCCTCAACGCAATCGGTCGACTCTATTCCGCACCGACCGAGGCCGCCTTCCTTGCCGAAAGCCAAGGTCTGTCGGCAATGTTCGATCGTCTCGAAATAGAACTGGCGGCTGGCCGAGCTGGGCCATGGTTTGCCGGCCAGCGCTTTTCACTGGTCGATGCTGTCTATGGACCAATCTTCCGCTATCTCGACGCGTTCGATCGGATCGACGATTTCCGCATCCTGAACGGAAAGTCGCTAGTCGAGGCCTGGCGGAAGGAGTTGCGCGAACGCAAGTCGGTGAAGAACGCTGTCGCCCCGGATTATCCACAGCGCCTTCATGCATTCCTGCAAGCGAAGGGTTCGCACCTTTCGAAACTTATCCGCCGCAACGAGGCGGCCAACGCGCTTCCTTGATACCGATCCGCCTAAACGGATCGACCACGGTTCCAGCCACCATCGAGGCAAGGATGTTTGGCACTGGTGGATTTTCGCCACTGACGCCACCAGCCTGTCGCGGACCAACGGCATCACGGTCGAATCCGACTGGTAGAACGGCGTCAGCATCAGCGACAGCGCCTGAAACACCCGGACATGCCACCGCCGCGCTCGGACGTAGGCCTCCAGCCCAGTATCGACACGATCCGTTCCTATGAGCGCGTAATTGAGCGCTGCCGCGTCGAGCAGCGCCATGTTAGCCCCTTGCCCGAGCTGCGGGCTGGTCGAATGCGCCGCATCGCCGATGACCGCCCATCGCCTTCCGGCCGGCAGATTGAGCGTGTGATGGCCGTAACGCGCCAGCGAGAGCTGGTCGAAACTGTCGATCTGGCTCGTGAACGCCATTCGGACCACAGCCAAACCCCGCTCGCCTTCCACGCGTCGAGGCCTGTCGCCCTGACCTGCTCTGCGTCCGCCGGCTTCAAGCTCCAGATGAATGCGGCCATCTTTTCGGCTCCGGGTTCCGGCCTGCCGATCGGCAGCACGCCGATCATCACGCTCGCTCTGTCGTAGCGCTGCGGCAGGGCGTGCTCGTCGAAACCGTCGCCGTGCCAGCCGAGCGACGCCCAGAACGCGCCGCAGGCGAGCGGCCGCGGTTTACCCGGATTCTGCACACGCTGCCGCAATTTGGAGCGCGAACCGCTGGCATCGACCACCAGATCGAACGGCCCTATCCTTCGCCCGCCCGGTGCACCGCCAGCCCGAAACTGCCGCCGCGCTGCGCATCATAGCGGACGTCGAGCACGGTGCGGCCGGTTTTCGCATCGGCGCCATGCAGGCGGTCGATGCGGCTGCCCAGCACCAGGATGTCGTCGAGCAGGCCGAGATCGGCAAGCACCGTCAGCCCGGTCGGCTGCAGGATCAATCCGGACCCGACTGGCTTTGGCGCGTCGAAGCGCTCGAAGATGGTGACCCGGTGCCCGGCACGCTTCAGATAGAGTGCCGCGGTCAGTCCGGCCGGGCCGGCGCCGGCAATCGCGATGTCCAGAGAAATGCCCATTGCCCGCCGAATCTTCTCGCCCAAGCCGGACAATCCTTCAGCGGTATCGCCAATCATGCCGTCGCACTTGGCGTTGCCACTCCGGCATTGATGGTTAAGTCTCGGTAGCGTCGAATGCGTTCCGCGCGTCGCGCACAGCGCCATGATTGAGCTCGGCCCACTGGAGCAGCTGGTGCAGGGGTCCGAACATCGAGCGTCCGAGATCGGTCAGACTGTATTCGACGCTCGGTGGCTTGGTCGGGAACACCTCGCGATGGACGTAACCGTCGCGCTGCAAATCGTGCAGCGTCTGGGTGAGCATGCGCTGTGAAATGTCGGGTACCAGCCGCCGCAATTCGCCGAACCGGTAGGGCTTTTCTGCCAGCGCCATCATCAGCAGCGAACTCCATTTGTTGCTGATGCCTTGGATCACATCGCGAACCGGACAGTCCGCAATGTTCCCCCCGCCGCTGCCCGCTTTGTAAATCTCGAGCTTCGATCTCAGACCGACGATTTTGCTGTCCATCGCTGGTTCCCTGCGCCTGCCTACCTCCCGCAAAACTGCCTTCTTTACGAGGGTCGGTCAATTCCTATTTTAGTGCTGGTCTCTTTTTGAGACTTATATAAGCACCCGCCGCTCCGGCGCAACGACAGGACTTCCCATGACCGAAACCCTTCTCGTCACCGGCGCCTCCGGCCAGCTCGGCCGCGGCGTCATCCATCATCTGCTGGACACGCTCAAGGTTCCGCCCGCACGGATCATCGCCGCCACCCGTAATCCGGAAAACCTCGCCGACCTCGCGACGCGCGGCGTTGCCATCAGGCAAGCCGATTTCGATGACACGGCGTCGCTCGTCGAGGCATTCAAGGGCGCCGGCAGGGTCCTGATCATCTCAACCGGCGAGATCGACCTTGGGGGCAAGCGCCTCAAGCAGCACGAGAATGCAGTCGCAGCCGCCAGGGAGGCCGGCGTTTCGCATCTGCTCTACACCTCGATGCCCAATCCTGAGCCGGTATCGCCGGTGCTGTTTGCGGACGATCACTACGAGACCGAGCAGGCGATCAAGGCGAGCGGCATCCCCTACACGATTTTCCGCAACGGCTGGTATCAGGAGAACCTGTTCATGTCGCTGCCGCATGCCATTGCTTCGGGGCAGTGGTACACATCGGCGGCCGACGGCCGCATCGCCCATGGCGCTCGCGACGACATGGCCGTGGCGATCGCCGCCGGTCTTGCCTCGGGCGATACCGAAAGCACCACATACACGCTGACGGGTCCGCAGGCCTACACGGTCGCCGAGATCGCGGCCCTGGTCACCGACGTCACCGGCAAGCCCATCGAGGTCGTTCAGCTTTCGGATGAAGCCTTGACCGAGGGTCTGACGGCCGCCGGCGTTCCCTCGGATTTTGCTCCCGTTGTCGTTTCCTTCGACACCAACACGCGCTCCGGCCGCATCGGCATGGTGACCGACGCGATCGAGACACTTTCAGGCAAAAAGCCGCAATCGCTGAAGCAATTTCTTGAAGCGAACAAGGCAGTGCTAGCCGGCTGAAGTCCGCCGTGGTCAGGGCATGTCGAGATTCAGGTCAGGCCGAGTCGAGAATGGTGGGTTCCGAGAACCGGAACGGAGCGGACATTTGGTCCGTGAGTACCCGAAGCGCAGGAACCCGCCGTTCGCAGGCCGGCCTCACCTGAATATCGGCATGCCCTAGATAGCCACCTGCGTTCCGATCTCAACCACACGTCCGGTCGGGATCTGAAAATACTCCGTCGCATCCGCTGCCGTGCGCGCCAGCCCGATGAACAGCTTGTCCTGCCACACCGGCATGCCGGAATTGGGTGACGCCTTGAGCGAGCGCCGCGACAGGAAGAAGGAGGTCGTCATGATGTCGAACTTCCAGCCCTGCTTGCGGCAGATCGCCAGCGCACGCGGGATGTTGGGCTGTTCCATGTAGCCGAAGGTCAGCGTCACCCGCATGAACAGCTCGTTGATCGTTTCCATCTTGACCCGCTCGCTGTCGGGCACCACGGGCTGCTGCGCCGTCACCACCGAGAGGATGACATTCTGTTCGTGCAGCACCTTGTAGTGCTTCAGGCTGTGCATCAGCGCCGTCGGAGCGCTGACGGGATCGCTGGTCAGGAACACGGCCGTACCGGACACCAGCTGCGGTTTCTTCTTCAACAAATTGCCGGCAAGGAAATCGAGCGGAATCTCGTTCCTGCGGGTCTTGTCGAATAGGTAGCGACTCCCGCGTATCCAGGTTCCCATGACCAGCCCCATGATGCAGGCGACAGCGATTGAAACCCATCCGCCTTCCACGAATTTCACGATATTTGCCAGGAAGAAGCCGGTGTCTATCGTGCCAAAGAGCAGCGCAAGCGCCGCAGCGAGTGCGGTCTGCCATTTCCATTGCCACCGCATCACCACGAATAGCAAAATAGTCGTCATTAGCATTTCGCCTGTCACCGAAATTCCATAGGCGGAAGCCAGGGAACTCGAACTGCCAAAGCCGACGACCAGCAGCATTACGCCGAGCGCGAGAATGAGATTCACGCGCGGCATGTAAATTTGGCCGAGTTGCATCTCGGAAGTATGCTGAACTTCGATTCTGGGCAGAAGATTGAGCTGCACCGCCTGCCTGGTCAGCGAAAACGCCCCGGAGATAACGGCTTGACTGGCGATGACAGTCGCTGCTGTGGCGAGCCCGACCATCGGTATCAGCGCCCAATCTGGCAGCATCTGGAAGAACGGATTGTCGGGCAGCCCCCCGTGAGCAAGAACGAACGCGCCTTGCCCAAAATAGCTGAGTAGCAGGCAGGGGAAGACGATCCAGAACCAGGCTAGCACGATTGGACGGCGACCGAAGTGCCCGAGATCGACGTAAAGCGCTTCAGCACCGGTAACCGCCAGAAAAACCGCACCGACTGTGAGAAATGCACCCGTTTTGGCTTCGGCAAGGTAGGCGACCGCATAGTAGGGGTTGATTGCCAAAAGCACCGACACATCGTCAAGAATATGCACCAATCCGGCAATGCCGATCGCCAGGAACCAGAGCGCCGTCACCGGCCCGAAAACGGAGGCCACTCTACCGGTCCCGAAGCGCTGCACGGCAAACAAGACGGCAAGAATCACCAATGTAATGGGAACCACGTACGGATCGAACGCCGGGGTCACGACGCTCAGGCCTTCCACCGCTGAAAGCACCGAGATGGCCGGCGTTATGATCGCGTCGCCGAAAAACAGTGCGGCTCCGCAGAGACCAATGGCAAGAATGATGCCGGAACCAGCCGGATAAGCTTTCCGGGCCAGCGCCATAAGCGACAGGGTACCGCCTTCACCCTTGTTATCCGCCCGAAGCACGAAGGCGACGTATTTGATTGTCACGATAATCGTCAGTGCCCAGACGATCAGCGACAGAATGCCCAGAACGGCACTGCGCGGATCGGTGCCGGACGAAGCATGCAGTGCTTCGCGAAGCGCATAGATCGGGCTGGTGCCGATATCGCCGTAGACCACGCCGAGAGCGCCCAGCATCAAAACCTTGGTGCTGTGCTTTTCGACCTCAGGATGGCTTGATTGTTCGACTGGTTCTGCCTCACTACCACTGTTGGTAAGGGCCATGGACGACACTCCGATAAGCGCGCGGTGCTCTACGCTTGCTGCGATGCAATATCAAGTGCCCCAACGTGATGGCTGCCATGTCCGCAAAGCGAGGCTTCCATCGCTACCACCCACAGGCCTTCAGAAATCTTTTGACCGTACCGGCCATGCCATACTCCAACGCATCGGCTGTCAACCCATGTCCGATCGACACTTCGGCCAGTGCCGGGATGCGCTTTGCCAATGCCGGCAGGTTGTTCACCACCAGATCGTGCCCGGCATTGACCTGAAGTCCGGCGGCAAGCGCGGCATCCGCGGTTTTCCCTAATCTTTCCAGCTCCTTCGCCGCTTCTGCCGAATCGGAATGATAGCTGCCATATGGACCCGTGTAGAGCTCGATCCGGTCGGCGCCGGTGTCGCGCGCGGCCTTCATGCCTGCCGGATCCGGGTCGGAAAACAACGACACGCGAAAGCCCCCCTTTTTCAGGCGTTTGACTACCAGCGTCAGGAACGCCGCCTCGGCGGCAAAGTTCCAGCCATGGTCGGAGGTGGCCTGGGCAGGGTCGTCGGGCACCAGCGTCACTTGCTCCGGCTGGTGCTTTTCCACAAGCGCCAGGAAATCCTCGCTCGGATAGCCCTCGATGTTGAACTCCGCCTGAGGGAATTCGTCGTCGATCAGCGCCCTGATCTGCGGCAGGTCGGAATGCCTGGTGTGCCGCTCGTCGGGCCGCGGATGCACTGTCAGCCCATGCGCGCCCGCGGCAAGTGCGATGCGTCCGAGCCCGGTGACGCTTGGCCACGGCAGATCGCGCCGGTTGCGCAGCATGGCGATGGCATTGAGATTGACGGAGAGTTTTGCAGGCATGGCTTCTCGGGTCCGGACGTATTTGCGGCCACCTATAACGCCTTTGGCGGGAACAGACAGGGGGTTTCCGGTGTTCCAGAGGAACGAATAATATCCAGCAAGAGGAAGGCCCGTGAATTATCTTGAAGCCGTGCCGGCGGTTCGCCGCATCGACACCGACCGCGACGACCTGTTCGCCATCGACGTCGTCGGCCATATCACGGCCGCCGACGCGGAGAATCTGTTCGGTTTGCTGGAGGCGGCTTACGCGCTGCACCCGAGAATCGACGTGCTGGTGCGTCTGGTCGATCATGACGGCGTCGACTGGGCCGATGTGTCGGACAGTACTATCGAACAGGGCACCGCCGATGCCGTGGCGCATATCGGCCGCTGTGCGGCAATCGGCGAGCCAAACTGGATACCGGGCGCACAAGGCATCTTGCCCGCCTCCGTGCCAATCGAGTTCCGGCATTTCGAGGCCGAGGACGAAGCGGCCGCCTGGGAATGGCTGGGCGCCAAGCCGCTTAGTGCGCCGGTGATGCCAGCAGGGTCATGATGGTGACGCGGGATCGATCCTATCTGACGATCGTCAGCCGTTCGGCCGCGCGCGTGATCGCGGTGTAGAGCCAGCGCTGGCGGGTTTCCTTGAACGCCCAGCTTTCGTCGAAAAGCACGATTTCGTTCCACTGCGAGCCCTGCGCCTTATGCACGGTCAGCGCGTAGCCATAGTCGAAATCGTCGAAGCGCTTTTTCTGCTGCCAGGGAATATCGGCGTCCGGGTCCTCGAACGCCGCTTTGAGCAGCTTGATCTTGGCAACGCCGCGGTCCGGATCGTCCTCCTCCGGTGAGACCAGCAAATTGATGCCGGGTTTCACCGTCTCGCGCGACGAGGTCATCACCTTCCACAGCGAGCCGTTGAGCAATCCCTTGGCCGGGTCGTTGCGCAGGCAGACGAGCTTGTCGCCGGCCTGCGGGTAGTCGGCATTGAACCCCTTCAGTTCGCGCAGCCGCTGATTATACCGACGCCGCGTCCTGTTGGTGCCGACCAGCACCTGGTCCGCCTTCAGCACCAGTTCCTGGGTGACATCTTCCTTGCCGATCACCTGCGCCGTGCCATAGTCGCCGCGCATGAATTCGCGTCCCTCGCGCACGTCGAGCGCCAGCCGGATGATCGGGTTGTCGCGCGCCTGCCGGTGGATCTCGGTGAGCAGAATATCCGGCTCATGGTCGGTGAAGAAGCCGCCGCCCGAGATCGGGGGCAACTGGCCGGGATCGCCGAGAACGAGGATCGGCGTGCCGAAACTCATCAGGTCGCGGCCGAGCTGTTCGTCGACCATCGAACATTCGTCTATGACCACGAGCTTCGCCCGCGAGATCGGGCTCTGCCGGTTGAGCGAGAAGGTCGGCGACATCGAAGTCTTGCCGGTCACCTCGTCCGCTACCGTCTCCTCGCCCTTCGGCCGGTAGATCAGCGAATGGATGGTGCGGGCATTGACCGCGCCCTTGGAACGCAGCACCTGCGCCGCCTTACCGGTGAAGGCGGCGAACTGCACCTGGCCGTCGACATGCTCGGCAAAATAGCGCGCCAGCGTCGTCTTGCCGGTACCGGCAAAGCCGAACAGCCGGAAGAGCTGCGGCTTTCCGGTCTTGAGCCAGGTGGCGACCGCTTTCAGCGCATCGTCCTGTTGAGGAGAGAATTCCATCAGCGCGAGAGACCGGATTCGCGAGGGAAAGACAAGGCCGACGACTACCGGCACTAAGCTCATCATTGGCGGGCCTACCGCCGACAATGACGCAAGTTATCAGGCAGATGTCGGAACGTAAAGGGAACAAAGTCGAGCCGCCACGACCTAACCGGTCGGGCCGCTACGACCTTCGGTCCGGCTGGGATCGTTCTCCAGCAGGATCGGCTTGCCATGGGGCGTTGCGTGCGCGGCGCGTTCCCAGGCAGCGGCAAGCGTATCGACATCGCTCTTGCCGGCGACGCCTTTGGCCGACAACAACTTTTCCAGTGCTGCCAGCCAGTGCTCGTAATAATCATGGCCATCGCTCGCGGTACCCGGCTTCTTGACCTCGGCGGACAAGGCGTCCGCCCATTCGCTCCAAGAGAACAGGCCCTTGTCGTGCAGCGCGACCGTCATGGCGAAGGCTTCCGCTTGCCATGGCTCGGCGAAAACCGGCGCATCGACGCCGTCCGGCAGCGCGGTGACTGACTTCGCCTCATGCCGGTTCAAGATAGCTCTCCCAGGCGTCGATCGACACGGTCAGCGTCGGGTCGGCGCCCTCGCCCCAGATTTCCGCGCCCTCAAAAACCACCGTATAGACCCATTGCGGGTTTTCGCCTTGCCCATGCGCGTTGGTGTCGGGAAAGACAAAACCATCGCGCACCGCCTCGACGGCGCCTTGCTTGCCGCGTGCGTAGCGCGGCAGCCGCGTATGGCCGGTCGGATGAAAATTCTTCGTCCGCACGAGGTCGCCCGCCTTGAACCGAGCCGGGGTGGCGATAGGCCGGTCGCATGGGCCGCCCTTGGCCAGCACCGCCAGCACGTTTTCCGCCTTCAGCACCCTTTTGGGCGCCGCCGCTGGATCGACCGCCTTGCCCGCGACCAAATCGCGATCGCTGACGAAGCCATGCCGCTTGAGCAAGGTTTCCAGCGCCTTGATCCAGATCTCGTAGTAGCTGGAGGCATAGTAGTCGGCTGGATGCAGCGACTCCCGCGCATGCCGGCTCTCGTCGATGTTCCACGCCCCCATCGCGCCGGCGCACAGCGTCACGCCCAGTGCACGCCTTTCCCAGGCGGCATGGAAATAGGGCTCGTCCTTCTCAGGCGCGACCGGCCCGAACCCCATCTGTCCGCCGAGATCCTGCGGCCCGTTCATTTCGGCGCCCCGGCCAGTCCGGTGCCGATCATCGCGTCGCGCGTCACCAGATCCGCCAGCCGCTCCTCGCTCCAGTCCTCGGTGCCCTTCGGCCGCGTCGGCACGACCAGATAGCGGAGCTCGGCAGTAGAGTCCCACACCCGGATTTTGGTCGTTGCCGGCAAGGTCAGCCCGAATTCTTCGAGCACGCCGCGCGGATCGATCACTGCACGCGAACGATAGGGCGGCGCCTTATACCAGACCGGCGGCAGGCCGAGCACCGACCACGGGTAGCACGAGCACAGCGTGCAGACGACGAGGTTGTGCGTGTCAACCGTGTTGAAGACGGCCTGCATATGCTCACCTTGCCGTCCGGTGTAGCCGAGCGAGCCAATCGCCACCGTCGCGTCGCGTTTCAGCAAGGCAGCAAAGTCAGGATCGACCCAGGCTTTCGCCACCACCTTGGCGCCGTTGCGCGGACCGATTTTTGTCTCGTAGGTGTCGACGATCACGTCGATGGCGGCCGGATCGATCAGCCCTTTCTGGGTAAGGATCATCTCCAGCGCGCGCACCCGGGCGGCAAAAGGATCAAGCTCGTTGTCGTGGTCGTGATCATGGGACATGGGCGTCAAATTACGATCGCGAGCCGCCGGCGGCAAGCGCCACCGCTTGGGCCAGTGAAACCCATCGGCTTTACTCTGCAGCCGCCTTTTGCGGCTCGCCCTGCAACTCTTCTCCGCCCTCGAACAGCGACGGCTGGTCGACGGTTTCGACCGGTAGCTGCTCGTCCCGACGCTGCGGCCACAGCCCGAGAAGCCAGCCGGAAAAATGCTCCATGTAGACATAGATGACCGGCGTGACAAACAGCGTCAGCGCTTGTGAAGCGACCAGGCCGCCGACCACCGCAACGCCGAGCGGCTGGCGCAGTTCCGCGCTGGCGCCGGTCCCGAGCGCGATCGGGATCGTGCCCATCAGCGCCGCCAGCGTCGTCATCATGATCGGACGAACGCGCATCAGGCAGGCCTTGTGGATGGAATCGAGCGGCGACATCCCCTCGCGCCTGAGTTCGAGCGCAACGTCGATCATCATGATGCCGTTCTTCTTGACGATGCCGATCAGCATCAGGATGCCGATGACCGCGATCACCGATAGGTCCATGCCCGTAAGCCGCAACGCCACCAGTGCGCCGAGCACGGCCGACGGCAGTCCGGTCAGGATGGTGAGGGGATGGATGAAGCTCTCGTAGAGGATGCCGAGGACGATGTAGATGGTCAGGATCGCGCCGCCGATCAGCAGGCCCTGGTTGGCAAGCGAATCCTGGAACGTTTTCGCCGTGCCCGAAAAAGTGGTCGAGATCGTCGCCGGCATGCCGATCTTTTCCTTCAGCGCATTGATGTGGGTCACGCTGTCACCGAGCGCGACGCCCTGCGGCAGGTTATAGGAGATGGTCACCGCCGGAAGCTGGCCGAGCTGATTGACGGTCAAGGCGCCGGCGGTCCGATCGACACTGGCGAAAGCGCCGAGCGGCACCAAGCTGCCGCTGGCCGTCCTCACCTTGATCGCCAGCATCCTTTCTGGCGACCACTCGATCCTCGGGTCGAGCTCCATGATCACCTCATAGCTGTCGGCCGAACCGAAGATGGTCGACACTTGCTCGGTGCCGAAACCGCCATAGAGGCTGGAGCGCAGCGTATCGGTGTCGATGCCGAGCGTCGCCGCCTTGTCGCGGTCGACCACCAAAGACGCCTGCAAGGCGTTATTCTGCAAATCATTGGTGACGTCTGTGAAGGCTGCGTGATCCGCGGCCATCGCGTCGGTGAGCTTCTGCGCCCAGCTGTCGGCCGCGCCGATGTCGAGGCCCTGCACGACGAGCTGATAGGCGCTGGCCGAAGCGCGCGCGCCGAGCCGCAGATTCTGCACCGGCTGCATGAAAGTTTCGATGCCGGGAACATTGGCCAGCTGCCACCGCAGATCCGAGAGCACCTTGTCGATATCGGGGCGCTGGTCCTTGTCCTTCAATTGCACATAGAGCCGGCCCTGGTTGAGCGCGTTGTCTCCGCCGCCTACCGACCACCCTACATGCGAGACATAGGGTGAATGGGTGAAGACATCAGCCACTTGCCCCTGCAGCTTCACCATGGCGTCGAACGAAATGTCCTGGCGCGCCGTGGTCGTCACCGAAATCTGGCCGATATCCTCCTGCGGGAAAAAACCCTTCGGCGAGGTCTGGATCAGCCAGACCGACAGTGCGGCCGTTCCGATAAAGACGAGAAAAACCAGGAAACTGTGCCGCAGGCAGAAGGTCAGCAGCCAGTCATAGCCTCGCATGAAGAAATTGTGCCTGTGACCTCCGCCCTGCGCTGCTTCGCGCTCGGCCTTCGACACCGATAAAAGCCGCGAGCACAGCATCGGCGTCAGTGTCAGCGACACGAACATCGACGCCAGGATGGCGACTGTCACCACCACCGCGAACTCGTTGAAAATGCGGCCGATCACTCCGCCCATCAAAAGCACGGGGATGAACACCGCCACCAGCGAGATCGAGATCGAAATGATGGTGAAGCCGATTTCCCGCGCACCTTTGAGCGCCGCGTCGAGGGCCGGGAGCCCATCCTCCTCCATGTGGCGGAAGATGTTCTCCAGCATGACGATCGCATCGTCGACGACAAGGCCGACCGCCAGCGTCAGCCCCATCAGCGATATGTTGTCGATGGAAAAGCCGAACAGGAACATGGCGCCGAGCGTGGCGATCAGCGAGATCGGCACCGCCACCGCCGGGATGATTGTCGCCGTTACCCGGCGCAGGAACAGGAAGATCACCATCACCACCAGTGCGATGGTGAGCAGCAGCGTGAACTGCACGTCGTCGACCGCCTCGCGGATCGAAGTCGAGCGGTCGTTGAGCAACTGGATACTGGCCGCCGCCGGCATTTGATCCTGGAAGGACGGCAGCATCGCCTTGACGCGGTCAACGACGTCGACGGTGTTGGCATCGGGCTGGCGCTGCACCGCCATGATGATCGCGCGGGTGCCGTCGTACCAGCTTGCCGTCGTCGTGGTCTCGACCGAATCGATGACGCGGGTCACCTCGCCGAGCCGCACCGGACGGCCGTTCCTGGTGGCTATAATGATGTTGGAAAATCCCGCCGCGTTGTTCAGCTGCGTATTGGCGGTGATCGTCAGCTGCTGCTTGTCGTTTTGCAGCACGCCGAGCGGCGTGTTGCTGTTGGCCGAGGCGATCGCCGTCTGCAGCTGGTCGATCGAGATGCCGCGTGCGGCGAGCGCCGTCGGATCGATCTGGACGCGCACGGCGTATTTCTGCTGCCCGAAGATCGAGACCTGCGCCACGCCTTCGATCGTCGACAGCGACGGCGAGATCACATTCTCGGCAAAGGCATCGAGATCGGTCAGCGGAACCGTGTCGCTGACCAGCGACATCAGGAGGATCGGCGCATCGGCCGGATTGACCTTGCGGTAGCTCGGCGGGCTGGTCATCTCGGGCGGCAATTGCCGCTGCGTTCGCGCGATCGCCGCCTGCACGTCGGCCGCCGCGGCGTCGATGTCGCGATTGAGCACGAACTGGATGGCGATCGAGGTGGAGCCAAGCGAATTCGTGGTCGAGATCGAATCGATGCCGGCGATGGTGGCGAACTGCTTGATCAGCGGCGTTGCCACCGAGGTCGCCATGGTTTCCGGCGAGGCGCCGGGCAGCGAGGCCGAGACGTTGACAACCGGAAACTCGGCGCTCGGCAGAGCGGCCACTGGCAGGAACTTGTAAGCGAACAGCCCGCCCAGCACGAGGGCAAAGGCCATGAGCAGGGTGGCGACGGGCCTGCGGATGCAGAATTCGGAGATCATGGGCGCGTCCCGGCCGCCTTGCCAGCCTCCGCAACCCTTGGAGACGCCTGATCGCCGGTTCCGACCTCGGCTTCGCGGATCGGCGAACCGTTCTTCAGCTTTGCCTGGCCCTCGACGACGACACGTTCGCCGCTTTTCAGCCCCTCGCCGATAGCGCTGCTGTCGCCTTCGGTCAGCGCGACCTGCACGGGCCGCATCTCCACCGTCTCGTCAGGCTTGATCACATAGACGAACGGTCCCTTCTGGCTGGGCTGGACCGCAACCGTGGGAACGGAGGTCATTTGCGGCATGATGCCGGCATCGAGAACGACATTCACATATTGGCCCGGCCACAGCGAAAGATCGGCATTGGGCACGCGGGCACGCGTTGCGATCGTGCCGGAGGCTGTGTCGACGCTGGAATCGACGAAATCGAGGGTCCCCTTGCCGATCGGCGTCGGATCGCCGTCCCTGGTCAGCGTGACTGCGCCTTCCCTTGGCTCCGTCAGCGCCTTGTGCAGCAAGGCAAGATCGCTTTCCGGATGAGTGAAGTTCACCTGCAACGGGTCCACCTGGGTGATGGTCACCAGCGGGGTCGACGTGCTGTTGCCGTTGCTGGTGGTGACGAGATCGCCGATCGCGACGTTGACCGCGCCCAGCCTGCCGGAAATCG
The DNA here is from genome assembly GCF_053848065.1 of Mesorhizobium sp. BHscii. NCBI lineage: Bacteria > Pseudomonadati > Pseudomonadota > Alphaproteobacteria > Hyphomicrobiales > Phyllobacteriaceae > Mesorhizobium > Mesorhizobium sp. BHscii. The sequence continues at coordinate 62,660 of NZ_JBSPKW010000008.1, forward strand.
GCGCCGTGATCGTGGCAAAGCCGAGTTGGACAGCGTCGGCATCGAGCGACGCCTTGTCGGCATCGACTGTGGCCGCAGCGGACTTCTGCGCGGCGATTGCCTGATCATAGGTTTGCTGCGTGCCAGCCTGCCTGGCGACAAGGTTCTTGGCGCGCTCAAGATCGGCCGTGGCACTGGCAAGCAGCGCCTCGTCCTTGGCGAGCGTCGCCTGGTCACGGGCCTGTTGCGCCTTCAGTGAGCGGTCGTCCAGCGAGAACAGAAGGTCGCCAGCCCTCACCATCTGCCCGTCCTTGACGGCGATCGATGTGATCTGGCTCGAGATCCGTGCGTTCACGCTGACCACGGCGGGGGAGGATACGAAGCCGATGGCGTAGCGCCGGATCGGGAAGTCGGCCGTCGAAGCGGTGGCGGCAACCACCGAGGTCGAACGTGCGGCATTTGCGGCGGCCGCCGGTTTGTCAGGAGCCGCCTCCCCCGCTGACAGCATCTGCCGGACCTTGTCCGTTGCCGCGGGCGAAAGGTAGAGCCCGGCTGCGACAAGGCAGGCGGCCGCAAGCACCGCAAGCACGATCTTCCCACGCATTGTCAAAAGCCTTCTATCCGACACGCCGTGGTTCGGTGGTCATATCTTGACGTAACTCGCAGCCTAGTGCCGCGGTTTTCACCAAGTAAGATAGCAGGCGCCGAAGGCGAAAAAGTGCCAAAACCCGGCATTACGAAGATTTAATGTGCAGTGCACAATAAAAGGCAGCTACCGAAGCATCGGCCACAGCGTCGCCGCCAGCAGAACGCCCATGGCGATGTTGAACCATTTCAGCCGTACCGGATCCGACAGATAACCGCGCAGCGCCATGCCGAAACCTGCCCACACCGAAACACTCGGCAGGTTGACGACGGTGAAGGCTATCGAGATCAACGCCACCGACAGAAACGGATGCTCCGGAATGGCATAGACGGCCATGGCAGTGATAGCCATCACCCAAGCCTTGGGATTGACCCACTGGAACGCTGCCGCATCGATGAAACGCATCGGGCGCGCATTGGCCTCGCCCTTGCCGCTGAGCGAACGCGACATGGCGATCTTCCAGGCGAGATAGAGCAGGTAGACGCCGCCAGCGACCTTCAACCCGGTGTGCAGCGCCGGAAACGCAGTCAGCACGGCGCCGAGACCGAAGCCGACGGCCAGCAGCAGCACGAGAAAGCCGATGCTGATGCCCAGCATGTGCGGAATGGTTTTGGCAAAACCGAAATTCACGCCGGAAGCCAAAAGCATGAAGTTGTTCGGGCCCGGCGTGATCGAAGTCACGAAGGCATAGACCAGCAGGGCAAGAAATGCATCGAGGGTCATGGCTTCTTCCCAAGCAGGTCAGCAATATTGTCTTTTTGGTTCAGGCGCACAAAGGCCACCCCGCGCCGGCAGCCGGCCCAGAGGATCAGCACCAAAAGCAACAGACAGGTGTAGGCGGCGCCAGCGCGTTGGAGCCATAGCGCCGGACGGTTTACATCCCTTGCGGGCCGCGATTCATCGCCGCCACGCCGGTCCGGCAGATCTCGACCAGGCCGAGCGGTTTCATGATGGCGATGAACTGGTCGATCTTGGAGCCCTTGCCGGTGATCTCGAAGATGAAATGCTCGGTATTGGCGTCGATGACGCTAGCGCGGAAGGCATCGGCCAGCCTCAGCGCCTCGACGCGACCTTCGCCGGTGCCGGCCACTTTCACCAGCGCGAGCTCCCGCTCCAGCGGCCGGTCCTGGCCGAGTTCATGCGAGCGCACGGTGAGATCGACGACACGGTGCACCGGCACGATGCGCTCGAGCTGATGCTTGATCTGCTCCAGCACATGCGGCGTACCCCGCGTTACGATGGTGATGCGCGACAGATGCTTTTCATGTTCGGTTTCGGAGACCGTCAGGCTCTCGATGTTGTAGCCGCGTCCGGAAAACAGGCCGATGACCCGGGCCAGCACGCCCGGCTCGTTGTCGACCAGCACGGAAAGCGTGTGAGTCTCCGGCTTTTCCGTTTCCTTGGCGATGAAGTAGGCGGAGCCGGTCGGTTGAAGCTGTGCGTTCATGACATGAATCTCGATTTCAAACTTTTGAGCCAATTCTCTGTTTCCGCACGGCTTCTTCCGACAGCCCTGCCCCGGCTGACAGTTACACCAGTTCCCTGCCCTTGGCGTCGATGGCGTTGGCCACCGCCTCGTCGGTCGCCTCATCCGGCAGAAGCATCTCGTTGTGCGCCTTGCCCGACGGGATCATCGGGAAGCAGTTGGCAAGTGTCGCCACCCGGCAATCGAAGATCACCGGCTTCTTCACCGAAATCATCTCCTTGATCGCGTCGTCCAGCTCGTCCGGCTTCTCGCAGCGGATGCCGTGGCCGCCATAGGCTTCGGCAAGCTTGACGAAATCCGGCATCGCTTCGGTGTAGGAATGCGACAGCCGGTTGCCGTGCAGAAGCTGCTGCCACTGCCGCACCATGCCCATATACTGGTTGTTGAGGATGAAGATCTTGATCGGCGCTTCGTGCTGCACCGCGGCACTCATCTCCTGCATCGTCATCTGCACCGAGGCGTCGCCAGCAATGTCGATGACCAGCGCATCCGGGTGCGCGATCTGGACGCCGAGCGCCGCCGGCAGGCCGTAGCCCATCGTGCCGAGCCCACCGGAGGTCATCCAGCGGTTCGGCTTCTCGAAATGGTAGTGCTGCGCCGCCCACATCTGGTGCTGGCCGACCTCGGTGGTGATGTAGGTGTCCATGTCCTTGGTCAGCGCGTAGAGCCGCTGGACGGCATATTGCGGCATGATCACGTCGTGGTTCATCTTGTAGGCAAGCGAATCCCGCGCCCGCCATTTCGCGATCTGCTCCCACCACGGGTGGAGCGCCTTCTTGTCGGCTTTGGCGGTCGCCCGCCACAGCCGCACCAGATCCTCCAGCACCCGGCCGACATCGCCGATGATGGGCACATCGGTGTGGACGTTCTTGTTGATCGACGATGGATCGATGTCGATATGGATCTTCTTCGAGTTCGGCGAGAACGCGGTGAGCCGACCGGTGATACGATCGTCGAAGCGCGCGCCGATGCAGACCATGACGTCGCAATCATGCATCGCCATATTGGCTTCATAGGTGCCGTGCATGCCGAGCATGCCCATCCAGTTCTTGCCCGACGCCGGATAGGCGCCAAGGCCCATCAGCGTCGAGGTGATCGGGAAGCCGGTCAGATCGACCAGTTCGCGCAGCAAATGGCTGGCTTCCGGGCCGGAATTGATGACACCGCCGCCCGTATAGAGGATCGGCCTTTTCGCGTTGGCCATCAATTCGACCGCCGCCTTGATCTTTTCCAGGTCGCCCTGGACCTTAGGGTGATAGCTCGTGCGCGGCGCCGTCTGTGGCGGCACGTAGATGCCCTTGGCGAACTGCACGTCCTTCGGAATATCGACGACGACCGGACCGGGACGTCCTGTCGTTGCGACGTGGAAGGCCTCGTGGATGATTGCCGCGAGCTCGTTGACGTCCTTCACCAGCCAATTGTGTTTGGTGCAGGGGCGCGTGATGCCGATCGTGTCGCACTCCTGGAACGCGTCCGAGCCGATCAGCGAGGTCGGTACCTGACCGGTCAGGCAGACCAGCGGGATCGAATCCATCAGCGCATCCTGCAAGGGCGTCACCGCGTTGGTGGCGCCCGGCCCCGATGTCACCAGCATGACGCCGGCCTTGCCGGTCGAGCGCGCATAGCCCTCCGCCGCATGACCCGCGCCTTGCTCGTGACGGACGAGGATGTGCTCGACCTCGTCCTGTTGGAAGATTTCATCATAGATCGGGAGAACCGCGCCGCCCGGATAGCCGAAAACATGTTTGACGCCGTTATCCTTCAGCGCCTGCACCACCATTTCGGCACCGGTCATTTCGCGCCGCTCGTTCTGTCCACTGCTCATCGGTCTGGTCCCGTACTGTCCGCCATGCGGCGATTGCTGGTCGTTTAGTCGTGTTTCGGGCAATAAAAAAGGCCCCCGAGGGAGCCTGTGTCTTGCGCATGGGAGGTTTTCGCCCGGCGGTTACACCGCCTTGCCCACGCGCTTTCCTACTACGAGAATGAGTGCCGTTTTCATGGTGGCGGACAATAGAATTGGTTTTGCGCCGCTGTCAACGGCGAATGTGCACGACGCCAAAAGGGTTTGAACCCGTTGGTCATATCGGACGGCCGGTTGACGATCATCGCATTGAGCCAGTTGGTTCCGCCACAAGGCACCGTTCCGGTACGATCGCCGGCAGGACCAGAGTTCACGATCGTCCCGATAAGCCATTGAAACCACGCCAAACTATTTGACGACGTGACGCGGCGCACAGTTTGCCGCGATACTCCGGTCAACCGGGCTGGGAGGGTCCGGCATAGCCACGATGACGACCAGGACTTCACGGGAGGAAATTTGATGCTCGACAAGGCCCCAGGCAAGAAACTGTCCGACCTGCTCGACCAATTCGGCGCAGCGCTTGCCGCCGGCGACATCGACAAGGCGGTCGGGTGCTTTCAGGAAGACTGCTACTGGCGCGACCTGGTGACCTTCACCTGGAATATCAAGACCACGGAAGGTCGCGAGCAGGTGCACGACATGCTGACGAGCCAGTTGGCGAAGACGAAACCTTCGAACTGGGCGCTTGCGAAAGGCGAAGAGGCCAAAGAGAGCGACGGGCTGCTCGAAGGTTGGATCAGCTTCGAAACGGAGGTTGCGCGCGGCTTCGGCCATATCAGGTTGAAGAACGGCAAGATCTGGACGCTCCTCACCACTATGGTCGAGTTGAAGGGTCATGAGGAACCCGCCGGCTTCGCCCGGCCGTTGGGCGCCAAGCATGGTCACGGAAAAAACCGGCCGACCTGGAAAGAGGAGCGTGAGAAAGAAGCCGCCGAACTTGGCTTTGTCAGTCAGCCCTACACGCTGATCATCGGCGGCGGCCAGGGCGGCATCGCGCTCGGTGCCCGGCTGAGGCAGCTCGGCGTGCCGACCATCATCGTCGAGAAGAACGAGCGTGCCGGCGATTCATGGCGCAGGCGCTACAAGTCGCTCTGCCTGCACGACCCGGTCTGGTACGATCATCTGCCCTATATCGACTTCCCCAGGAACTGGCCGGTCTTCTCGCCCAAGGACAAGATCGGCGACTGGCTGGAAATGTACACCAAGGTCATGGAGCTGAACTACTGGTCCTCCACGGAGGCCAAGAGCGCCGCCTATGACGACGAGAAAAAGGAGTGGACGGTCGTCGTCCATCGCGGTGGCAAGGACATAACGCTGAAGCCGAAGCAGCTGGTGCTGGCCACCGGCATGTCGGGCCGGCCCAACATCCCGAAGTTCAAGGGCATGGAGAATTTCAAGGGTGATCAGCACCATTCTGCGAAACATCCCGGTCCGGACAGCTACGTTGGCAAGAAGGTCGTCGTCATCGGTTCGAACAATTCCGCGCACGATATCTGCGCCGCACTCTGGGAAGCCGGCGTCGACGTCACCATGGTGCAGCGCTCGACCACGCATATCGTCAAATCCGACACGCTGATGGATGTCGGGCTCGGCGCGCTCTATTCGGAGCAGGCCGTGCAAAACGGCATGACCACGGCCAAGGCCGACCTCATCTTCGCCTCCCTGCCCTACAAGATCCTGCACGAGTTCCAGATCCCGCTCTACGAAAAGATGAAGAAGCGCGATGCCGCCTTCTATGAGGGCCTGGAAAGGGCCGGCTTCATGCTCGACTGGGGCGACGACGGTTCGGGCCTATTCATGAAATATCTCAGGCGCGGTTCCGGCTACTACATCGACATCGGCGCCTCCCAGCTGATCATCGACGGCGCCATCAAGCTGAAAAGCGGCGTCGACGTGACCGAGATCAAGGAACATTCGGTCCTGCTCAGCGACGGCACCGAGCTGTCGGCCGATGTCGTCGTCTACGCCACCGGCTACGGTTCGATGAACGGCTGGGCGGCGGAGCTGATCTCGAAAGAAGTCGCCGACAAAGTCGGGAAGTGCTGGGGTCTCGGCTCGAACACCACCAAGGACCCCGGCCCCTGGGAGGGCGAACAGCGCAACATGTGGAAGCCGACACAACAGGAAGCGCTCTGGTTCCACGGCGGCAATCTGCACCAGTCACGCCACTATTCGCAGTTCCTGTCGCTGCAGTTGAAGGCACGGCACGAAGGCATCGCAACGCCGGTCTACGGGCTGCAGCAGGTCCATCATAAAGGATAGCAGGCGGGATAAGGCATAGAGGGAGGCGCGGTGAATGCCGCGCCTCCCTCTATAATCAGGCGGCAGGTGCGTCGGGTGCGGATACCGGCTGGCTCTGTGTGGCTGCCAGCGCATCTCGCAGGGCCTGCTCCTTGGTATGGTCGAGCGATGTTTTCAACACGGTGCCGCCCGATCCCTTCAGATCCTCGAGCACCTTGTCGGCTGTCATCTTGCGCACCAGCACGAAGAGTGCCGCGCTGCCGGGCTGCAGGCTCGACCCTAGATCCTTCATGAACTTATCGTTGATGCCGAAATCGCTCAGCGCGCCGCCAAGTGCGCCCGAGGCCGCGCCAACGGCCGCCCCTACGACCGGCATCAGGAAGATCATTCCGACGAGGAGCCCCCAGAAGCTGCCGGAGACCGCTCCAGCGGCAGTTGGGTTGAAGAGTTGATTGAGCTTGACGTCGCCGCTCTCCTGTTTCACGGCGATCACTGCATCGCTGAGTTCGATCAGGTATTCCTTCTGCAATTCGAACAGCCGCTTGCGCACCTCTTCCGCTTTGGCTTCGGTTGGATAGACGATGGCGATCAAATCGGACATGGAATAGCTCCTTGTTGGCTTGCAATGCTCGGCAGGTCCGTCCAATGCAACGAAATCTTCGTGACAGCTATCGTTTGCTTCGCGTCGCTCAGGCGGCGAGGCGCGCTCGGCGCATCTTCGGACGGACACAGGCAGCACCGCGAGAGGCCGAAGGATACTCGAACCAGTACTTGACTGTCTATCTGCACGGCGATGCCATCCGGGATACTTGCCCAGCCGAATATCCGGAGAGAAGAGATAGCAAGCCGGACCTGCGACAGCGGAGCCGTCACCGAGACTGACCGATACGTTTCCAGTAGATGAGCGTGCCGGTCAGCGACTGCGCCCGACATCGGCACAACCGTACAGCCCGCGCGGCGTTTTCCACCGCGCGGGGTCTTCCGTTTCAGGCCCTGAGCACCACACCCCTCGCCTTGGCCCAGCGCTCGACGATCTTGCGCTCGTCCAGCGAGGCGAGACGATTGCCGAAACCGCGCACCTGCACCGCACGGTTTTGCGGGTCGAGCTCAATCGTCAGCAACCGCTCGATCTTGCCGAGCGCCGTGCGTCGCAGCACCCAGATCGAGGCGTTGCCGGCGATGCATTTGGCTGCATACATCGAGACGCAATGATGCATCGCCCGGCTCTCGGCGACCAGATCCTCGGCGGTCTTCAGCTGGCGGACGAAGAAACGCTCGCCATGCGCCTTCGCCTCCTTGGCCGATGGCTGCCATTCCCAGTCCTCGAGGAGCGAGCCGTCCCAGGCACGGCGTTGCGACTGCAATCCGGCAGTTGGCGGAGCCCTGCCGGCAGCGCGGCGGCGCATTGCCTCGATGCGTTCGATCGCGGCAATGTCGCGGTGCCATTCCAACATCTGCCGACGCAGCGAAGCCAGTGTGCGCCCCTTCAAGCTGTACCCTGCATCGCGCTCGTGCATGGCATCGATGTAGTCGCAGAGGTCATCGATCTCCTCCTTCGACGCTGGATGCCCGCAGAAAAATCGCGTCACCTCGCGCCAGAAGACCAGCTCCCCGCGCGGCGTGCGCGCGATTTTCGTCCGCGCAAGTCGGGCCGCCAATCCCGGATCATCCGTATAGGACCGCGCAATCGCCAACCAAAAAGCCTCGTTGAACGAGAAGTCACCGGTCACATTCAGGAAGCAATGCACCTCTTTGCGGGACAGCCAGGCATTGGCACCTGCCATGTAGAGCGAGTTGCCACCTGCGACCGCCACGTACCAAGCCATGCGAAGCGCGATCTCCTGTCCATCCAGCCCCGACCTATCCAGCCAGATGGCTTCGAGCGCGGCCGAGACCGGATAGCGAGCATAGAGATGGCGAGCGGCCGCCAGCCGCAGCCGCGCAGGGTCGCGCGTCTTCAGCTTCGGGCGCCACAACGCGCCGTCGCGGATCGCCAGGCCGGCAAGGCCTCGGCGTGCCTCGTCAAGCGCCTGCTCGAAATCCGGAGCGGGACGCGGGACGGGAGAAACGCGTCGCAGCGTTGCCTTATATGCGTCAATGCGTTCGCGCTCGGCATCCTGCCTGCGCTGGATCATGGACTTTGCCATGGCCGTTCTTCCCAATTGGACCCCTGTCAGCCGCACGCAATTCCAGCGCCGGCACGGAATGTGTCGATCTGGATTGCCGGGTCATTGACAGGTCTCCTCTGGGGATGATGGGTTGGGAATGGGCGGCGTCTCTACGCTCACAGCGAACTCGAGGCAAGAGCCATTCTTCCAATGCTTACAATGGCCTGACCGGGTGTTGCAAAGGCGCATCTCAGATCTTCAGACAGCCGCGATCGTCGGCGGGGAGCTCTCAGCGCCCACCGTTTTTAATGGAACCCACGCAGCATCGGCGCCGTTGCGGCTTGACGAATCGTGTACAGCGATGACCCGCATCGCGGCATAGCCGTTCTCAGATTGTCAGGAAGTTGGAAAACCCTGCTATGGCGCGAGTCAGCCCGTCCGAGCGCCGCGAAGGCGCAAAACGCGTGAACAAGATCTCATCGTCGCCTCCTTCAAAAGTCTGTACGGTGCGGCAAAAAAGGGCCGCATGTCGGGCGCGGCTAATACATCGGAACAAGCGCAACAGCAAGTTGTCCTCTCCGGCGCAGCACCGACTTGAACGGCACGAACTACTGCGGCGACATACCGATACGCTTCCAGTAGACAAGCGTGCTGGTCAGCCCGCCGTGAGGTTTCAACGCATAGTCCGGTATTTCGCCGGCCAGGGTGAATCCCAGCCTCTCATAGAGACCGGAAGCGCCGTCCTCTCCCGCCGTGTCCAGCACCAGCAGCGCGCGGCCTTTCTCGACCGCGAGATCCTCGGCCGCCCGCATCAGGCGGGTTGCCACGCCCTTGCCGCGATGATCGACGCGAGTCATCAGCTTGGCGATTTCGGCCCGGTGCGGCTGGTTGGGAGGACAATCGAGCAGCAAGGTAACGGTGCCGACCAGAACCTCACCGTCCCAGGCGCCGAGCACCGCTCTTTCGCCCCTTTCAGCCGCCATAAGCGACTTGCCCCAGAAGGCGCCTGCCGCGTCCGGCGCCAGCGGATGCATGAAACTGACCGATCCACCGGCCGCTACCGTCTCGATCAGCATATCGACCAGCATTGCGTGCGTTTCCGCAGCCAGGGTCAGAGTCTTGATTTCGATGGAACTCATGCGTGCAAGATCCCTAGAATAAGATGAAAATGGCTGTGAATGCGTGAGCGTCGGTCGGGCCACGAGATGCGGCCCTGCCATCAGCCGAAATGACTGAACCGCCTCCGCCTCCTGGCCCGACGGATTTCGGCAATGCGTTCGGTGTCTTCTTCCTGCAGATGGCGCCCCCGCTCCAGCAGTTCGAGCGTGTATTCCTCATAGGTCAGGCCCAGCCGCTCGGCCTTGTCCAGCCGCATCAGCATGACGTCACGGTTTGGCGCTTTCCAGGCTTTGGCGTGAGCCGCCTGCCAGGCAAGGAAGATGTAGGCGTCGCCCTCGCCCCATGGCGGGCCATCATAGTCGTCGAGAGGCGGGCCGCCATTGTCGGTACGTTTCGGACGGCGCGCCATTGCTCAGCCCCTTGCCAGCGCGACCAGATAGTCGGCGGCGTCCGGTCCAGGGGCGTGGAAGCTGCAATCCGACGGCGCGCCAAGCGCCAGGCAGTCACCCGGTTCGAGACTGTGCACGATATCGCCCTCGGTGAATTCCAGCCGTCCGGAGATCAGCCATATCTGTTGTCTGATGAAGGCATAGGACGCTGCCGGAAAGCTCACCTTGGCTCCCGCCGGCAATTGAACCCGGATCAGCTCGAGCGGCATATCCGAGACCGGCGAAAGATGCCGCCTGACATAGCCTGTTGCGGGATCGCGCCAAAGCGGTTGATCGCTTTCGCGAAGCAGCCCGCCGCCTTGCAGCTCGGCCCGCGCGATGAGGGTGGAAAGCGTCATGCCAAAGGCCGCGGCGACCCGCACGAGAAGTGCTGCGGTCGGGCTCGTCTTGCCGCGCTCTATCGTGCTTAGCATAGCTTTCGACACGTCGGACCGGTCTGCGAGCTCCGCCAGCGACCACTCCCTCAAGGCTCTTTCGGAGCGTATTCGCCTGCCGATGGTCGAGGAGATGTCGTTCGCTATATCAGTCATTCATCCGGTATATCGAAATTCTGGCCTAGAGCAAGGCGTCGATCAAATTCAATTTTCACGAATGGCTTAATTGCTCTTACACCATCCGACCTCACCCGACCTTAACCCCGTCGATGTAAGGTCGATCGCCTGGGGAAATGGGAAACAGCCTGTCCATGTTCGTCGACCGCGAAGCCTCCGTCGGAGAGCCGACATTGCAGGAGCGCCGCAAGGCGGAGCAGAACGACAAGCGCATTCTGGGCAATGTCGTCCAGTGCGACGGCGCGCGCGCCACCATCAGCGCCTATGCCGCCGATGTCGAAGGCACGGTCACCGGCCATTGGAGCGTCGGCAAGATGATCTCCATCAACCTTGGCGCCACGCGAACCGTCGGCCTGGTCTACGAGATCGGCAAGTCGGATCGCGCCTGGAGCAATGCGGGCCAGAACCCAATCGAGGTCAGTATCGAGCTCATCGGCGAGGTGCGCGACGGCGCCGAGCCCGGCACCAAACCGATTTTCGACCGCGGTATCACCACCTATCCGCATATCGGCGCCATCGCCCACCGCATCCGCAGCCGCGACTTGCAGGCGGTCTATGATCTCGCCGGACGTCATTCGATTACCATCGGAACGCTGTCACAGGATGAGGCGATCGACGCCAACATCGCCATTGACGACACGCTGGCGCGCCATTTCGCCATTGTGGGCACCACCGGCGTCGGCAAATCCACCGCCGTCTCGCTGCTTTTGCGCAAATCGATCGCCGCTCGACCCGACCTGCGCGTTCTCATCCTCGATCCGCACAACGAGTTCGCCGCGTCCTTGCCCGAGCACTGCGTCAGGGTCGATTCGACGACGCTGGACCTACCCTTCTGGATGTTCAAGCTCGAGGAATTTGCCGAAGTGCTGTTTCGCGGGCGCGAGACCGTGCCGGAAGAGGTCGATGCTTTGCGCGATCTCATTCCCGCAGCCAAGAACCTGTATCGCAACCCGAATTCCGGCACCTATCTCAGGCGTGGCAACGATACACTGACCGCCGACACCCCGGTGCCCTATCGCGTTGTCGATCTTATCAAGCAGATCGACGAGCGCATGGGACTGCTGGAAAGCAAGAACGACCGCCCCACCCTCAAATCGCTGAAGACGCGCATCGAATCGGCAGCCTCGGATCCGCGCTACCGCTTCATGTTCAATTCGCGGCTGATCGAAGATACCATCCACGAGACGATCGGCAATATTTTCCGCGTGCCGCATCACGGGCGCCCGGTGACCTGCTTCGAGATGGCCGGCATGCCGTCGGAAGTGGTCAATTCCGTCTGTTCGGTGCTGGCGCGCCTGGCCTTCGACCTTGCGCTGTGGAGCGAAGGCCGGCTGCGGCTGCTTTTGCTGTGCGAGGAAGCACACCGCTATATGCCGGCCGATCCGCGCCTTGGTTTTGCGCCGACCCGACACGCGCTGTCGCGCATCGCCAAGGAAGGCCGCAAATATGGCTGTTATCTCGGCATCGTCACCCAGCGCCCGGGCGAGCTCGATCCCACCATCCTGTCGCAGTGCTCGACCTTTTTCGCTATGCGGCTTGCCAACGAGCAGGACCAGGCGATCATCCGCTCGGCGATCGCCGATTCCTCGGCCTCGACGCTGGCATTCCTGTCTTCGATGGGCCAGCGCGAAGCCATCGCCTTCGGTGAGGGCGTGGCAACGACCATGCGGCTGAAGTTCGAGAAAATGTCCGATGACCTGATTCCAGGCACGGCCAAGCGCGAGGAAGCCTTGCCGTCCGAAACCGGCAATGATGTCGACCTCGTGGCGATAGTCGAAAGGCTGCGCAACGTGCCAAAACCACAGCAGGCGATGGCCTTCGCCGAAGTCGTGGATTCCGCCCGACAGGCCGGTGACCCCAACTACCGAAAGCCACCCGTCCCGCGCGTCCAACCCGACGACGATTTCGACATGCGTTATGGCTTGAAACCCGCAACCTTCGGCCTGCGCCCGCAGAACGATTGAGCCGGACGGCTTTAGCCTAGGAGGCCAAAGCGCTTGTCACCTAGGAAATCGAGGCAAATCCCGGAAGGGAATCTGTCAGCCATCGCTGACCCGGAAGAGGTAATCCCCCGCCTCCTAAGGACCGGGAGCCGCCAGGCCCTCAGGGCCCTGGCTTAGTGGGGCAACTGCTATAGGTGCATTTCGATCAGCCGGGCCCTTTGGACACCGCGCGAGGCGGTGACCTCGGGGGCAACGCCGCGATGAGGTTGCGGTTAGGTGCGGCGTAACAGGGCTGGTTGGCGGGCCGAGCGTGAACCCGCTGATCACAGTGTTCTCGGCATCGACACCGTGTCCCCGGCTCGCCATCGCAACCGCGTAGCCTCATGCCGAGAAGCGGAGCGCATCAACGAGCAGAGCGAAAGCGGGCGAGGTTTGACGGCGGCTTGGATAATAGAGGTGATAGCCCGGCCAAGGCGGTGACCACTCATCCAGCACCCGCACAAGGCGTCCGCTCTCGAGATGACGCTCCGCGACATCCTCCGGCACATAGGCGAGGCCGAAACCAGCCAGCGCGGCTTCGAGAATCTCGAGGGTGCCATTGAGGACGATCTGGCCGTCCACCCGCACCTTCAGTTCGCGACCGTCGCGCTCGAAATCCCACGCCCAAAGCCCCCCATTGATGGAAAAGCGCTGGTTGATGCAAACGTGGTCGGTCAGCTCCTGCGGCGTCGTTGGCGCCGGCCGCTTGGCGAAATACGACTTCGTCCCGACGACGGCGAAGCGGATGTCCGGTCCGACGCGCACCGCGATCATGTCTTTTGCAACACGCTCTCCCATTCGCACGCCCGCGTCGAACCGTTCGGCAGCAATATCCGTCAGTGCGTTGTCGAGGAAGACCTCGACGGTGACGTCGGGATAGTCCGGCAGGAGCTTCGCCAGCTTCGGCCAGATGACGGCGTTGAACGCGTGATCGCTTGCCGTGAGCCGAATGGTGCCGGCGGGCTTCTCCCGCAATTCGCTCAATGCTTCGACCTCGGCCTCGATCTCTTCAAAGCGCGGGCCGATATTGCGCAGCAGCCGCTCGCCGGCCTCCGTAGGTGAAACGCTGCGGGTCGTTCGGGTCAGCAGCCGAATGCCCAGGCGCTCTTCCAGATCGCGGATCGTGTGGCTGAGCGTGGACTGCGAAATCCCGAGCTGCGCAGCGGCGCGCGTGAAGCTGCCCTCCCGCGCAACCGCCAGGAAGGCCAGAAGCATATCGGTTCGTCCGCGCTGCATTTATCACTCCACCCCATAAGTTTGTGCGGATTATACGGGCTAATCGAGCGAACTGCACACACTCAATCGATCGCGATTGCCGAGAGCCCCGCAAATTTCCCGAACGGTGGCGCGAACCCGGCTGAGCGATGACGATGAAGGAAGAACCGGCGGCAGTTCATTCGCGTCGCTGCCATTCATGGCCCCGACCGATAGGTCCTATCGGGAAGCGGGCGCTAATCAAGGCGCCTGAAGCGCCCTAAGGTTTTAGCGTCGCACACGCACCCAGCGTGTCTTCGGGCCGGGGGCCATCCATATCTTGGGCCGCGAATTGGCGGATCATCACGAAAGCGACAATCGACATGTCTGATAGCCAAAGAACCTCGACAGCCAGTTCAGACATAACGCGCCGGGAGCTCATGCAAGCGGCTGCTGTGACTGGCGGTGCTCTTTTAGGAGAACAACTCGTGCCCGGGGCTATGTCGCCGGCGCTGGCACAGGCTGCCGGCGCCGCGACGGCGCCGCTCGATGTATCGCTGCGCATCAACGGGACGGAGCGCCGGCTTTCGCTCGATCCGCGCACGACGCTGCTGGATGCGCTACGCGAGCACCTGCATCTGACGGGCTCGAAGAAGGGCTGCGGCCTCGGCCAGTGCGGCGCCTGCACGGTGTTGATGGATGGCATGCGCGTGAAGGCGTGCCTCTCGCTCGCGGCGCTGGCTCAGGGGCGCGAAATAAAAACCATCGAAGGATTGGCGCAGGGCGAGGAGCTTCACCCGCTGCAGGCGTCCTTCATCGAGCGCGATGCCTTCCAGTGCGGCTATTGCACGTCGGGGCAGATCATGGCCGGCGTCGCCTGCATCAGCGAAGGCCATGCCGGGTCGCCGCAGGAGATCCGCGAATGGATGAGCGGCAATCTCTGCCGCTGCGGCGCCTACGACCATATCGTCGCGGCTATCCAGGACGCGGCTGCCGTGTCCAGTTCGAAGCAGGAGGGCTAAGCCATGCATCCCTTTGTGCTCGAACGTCCGCACGACCTTGCCGCTGTCTTCGCCCTCGGCGCCCAGGCCGGCCGCAATGATGCGCCGGTCGAATACATCGCCGGCGGCACCGACATGGTGCAGCTTCTGCAGGAGTATGTCCGCCGACCGGATCGGCTTGTGAGTCTCGCAGGCATTCTGGACGACGGCATCGAGATCGGTCCGCAAGGCCTGAGGCTTGGCGCCGCCGCGACGATGGCGAAGGTGGCGGCCGATCAAGATGTCGCCGAGCAGTTCCCTCTGATATCCCAGGCGCTGCTGAATTCGGCGAGCCCGCAGGTCCGCAACCAGGCGACTATGGGCGGCAATCTGCTTCAGCGCACACGCTGTCCCTACTTTCGCGATGTCGGCTACGAGGCATGCAACAAGCGCGCGCCTGGCTCCGGTTGCGCCGCCCTGGACGGCGAGAACCGCTGGCACGCAGTGCTCGGCACGAGCGACAACTGTATCGCCGTTCAACCGTCGGACCTCGCGGTTGCCCTGGTGGCGCTCGATGCGTCGGTCGAGCTGCGAGGAACTGGCGGTGACCGTTCCGTGCCGCTCTCCGATCTTCATCGCCTTCCCCGCGATACGCCCCACCTCGAAACCGTTTTGGAACCGGACGAAGTGATCACCGCGATCACGGTCCCGGCCAATGCGGCAGGACTGCGGTCTCACTATCTGAAGGTACGCGATCGCGCCTCCTTCGAGTTCGCCGTCGTCTCGGCCGCGGTCGCAATCGAGACGGACGGCGCTCGCATCCGGCAGGCCCGCGTAGCGCTCGGCGGCGTTGGAACGAAACCCTGGCGCCTGCCGAACGTCGAGCAAGCGTTAGCTGACAGAAGCCTTGAGCCCGGTGAGTTGCGCTCGGCAGCGACCCTTGCCGCCGAAGGTGCGCAAGGTCGCGGCCACAACGACTTCAAGATCGAACTCATGCAGCGCGCCATCGTGCGTGCGGTCGAAATCGCGGGAGCACGCGCATGACTGCCGCCTTGATCGGAAAATCCGTCAGCCGCGTCGATGGCCGCCTGAAAGTTACCGGCGCTGCGACCTATGCCGCCGAGTTCGAGGTGCCGAACCTCGCCCATGCCGCCGTCGTCAGGAGCATTGTCGCGAACGGCCGCATTGCATCCATCGACGCGGCGGAGGCCGAACGGGTGCCCGGCGTAATCGCGGTTGTGACACACCGCAACGCGCCCAGGCTCGCCTACCAACCGCACAAAGGCCTCCCGGACGCAGCCGTTGGCGAGCGCCTGCATGTGCTGCAGGACGACCGGGTGAACCACCAGGGCCAGCCGATCGCGCTGGTGGTCGCCGAGACGCTTGAACAGGCGGTTCACGCGGCGGAGGTCGTGCGGGTTACCTACCGGAATGAAGCGGCGGCCACCGATGTAGCCGGCGTCGATCCAGTTCTGCCTACCGGGAAACCGGCGGAGTGGGAGATACGGCGAGGCGAGCCCGACAGCGCATTCGAACAGGCGGAATTCCGGGTCGACCAGACCTATGTGATCCTGCGCGAGAACCACAATCCGATCGAGATGTTCGCCACCATCGCCGCATGGGAGGGCGACGGCCTCACCTTGTGGGACAAGACCCAATGGGTGCACAACGTTTCGGAGGAGATCGCCGCCGTGTTCGGCATTGCTGCCGAAAACGTGCGTGTCATCTCACCCTTTGTCGGCGGCGCATTCGGTTCGGGGCTGCGGTGCTGGCCGCAGGTCACGCTCGCCGCACTGGCGGCCCGTGTCGCCGGACGCCCGGTCAAGCTGATGCTCACACGACGCGACATGTATTACAGCGTCGGCTATCGTCCCCACACGGTACAGCACGTCGCGCTTGGCGCGTCCCGAGAGGGCAGGCTGACGGCCATTAGGCACGAGGGTCATCAGGAAACATCGACTTACGAGGAGTTTACCGAGGCGCTGCTCAGCGCGACGCGGTTCCTGCATTCCTGCCCCAATGTCTATACACGCCACCGCATCGCCCCCATGAACGTCCATACTCCGACTTACATGCGCGCGCCCGGTGAGGCGAGCGGTGTGTACGCGCTGGAATCGGCCATGGATGAATTGGCCCTCGCTTTGAACATCGACCCCGTCGAGCTGCGCCTGCGTAACGAGCCGGAAAAGGACGAGTTCAAGAACCTCCCGTTTTCCAGCCGATCGACCAAGGAATGCTACCGGGCCGGCGCTGAGCGCTTCGGGTGGCGTGAGCGCAATCCGGAGCCGCGCTCCATGCGCGATGGCCGCCTTCTGATCGGCTGGGGCATGGCCAGCGCCACCTATCCGATGAACTACGCACCCGCCTCGGCGATGGCCCGACTATTGCCGGATGGCACCGCCGAGGTGATGAGCGCATCGAGCGACATGGGGCCAGGCACCTGGACATCGATGACACAGGTCGCAGCGGACACGCTTGGCCTTCCCATCGATCGCGTAAAATTCACGCTCGGCGATACCCGCCTGCCGCGCGCCCCCATCCATGGCGGTTCCATGACCATGGCCAGCGTCGGCAGCGCGGTGCAGGCCGCCTGCCGAAAGGTGCGCGAGGAGGCGCTTGCGCATGCCGGCGCCAATGATCTCGAAGAGGCCATAGCCCGCCTTGACGAGCCGGTCGAGGCGACGGCCGACGTCGGACCAGGAGATGAGACGAAGCGGTTTTCCATGCACGCTTTCGGCGCCGTGTTTGTGGAAGTCGCTGTCGATCCTGATCTCGGCGAGACGCGCGTGCGGCGCATCGTCGGCGCCTATGGCGCCGGCCGCGTCGTCAACCCAAAGATCGCGCGCAGCCAGTGCATCGGCGGCATGATCGGCGGTATCGGTATGGCGCTGATGGAGCATGCTGTTGTCGACCGCCGCAACGGGCGGGTCACGAACGCCAACTTCGCCGAATACGCTGTGCCGGTGCATGCCGACGCACCGCCGGTCATGGATGTCACCTTCGTCGACGAGCACGACCCGCACGTGAACCCGCTCGGCGTGAAGGGCCTCGGCGAGATCGCCATGGTCGGCGTCGCGCCGGCCATCGCCAACGCCATCTTCCACGCTACCGGAAAGCGCGTCCGCGAACTGCCCATCACGCCGGACAAGCTGCTCTGACCGACCTTGTCGAAAACGAAGGGGCTTAAGACATGATCATCACCCGCAGAGACGTCCTTGCCGCGACAAGTGCTTTCGCCGCTGTGGCTGCAGCAGGCCAGGTTGGCGCAGCGGCTGTACAAGGAAGGAATGAGACAATGAAGATCACTCGAGTTGGATCACAGCCGTCCGGCCCCGGGCCGGCCGATTACTTTACCGGCGAGGTGCGCATCGATCCGCTCTTCCGGGCGCCCGAGCCGGCGCGCGTCGGTGGCGCCAGCGTCACGTTCGAGCCTGGCGCCCGCACCGCGTGGCACACGCATCCACTCGGCCAGACGCTGATCATCACGGCCGGTCTCGGCTGGGTCCAGCGCGAAGGCGGGCCAGTCGAAGAAATCCGGCCAGGCGATGTGGTCTGGATTCCGCCTGGCATGAAGCATTGGCATGGCGCGTCTCCCACCACGGCGATGACGCATCTCGCTATCCAGGAATCGCTTGATGGCAAGCCGGTGGAATGGCTGGATCATGTCAATGACCAGCAGTATCGCAAGTGAGCCGCGCCGGTGCCCAGCCCAGCTGTCGCTTGACTACGATATCAACATGATCGCCGATGTCTTTTGTTCCCGGCGATTCGATTCATCAGGCCGGATCGAATGACGTGGCTTTCGAAAACCCGGAGCGGAGTAGACGTTTGAGTCCATGAGCACCGGAAGTCGAGAAAGCTGCGTCAGTCGGCCGGCCTCATGAATTCTCTCCGGGATTTTAGGCGCAGACGCGGTTTCGGCCTTGCCTCTTGGCCTCATACAGCTGGCGGTCGGCGCGGCGGTAGAACTCTTCGGCGGTTTCCTTACGGTCCCAGACGGCAAGGCCGACGCTCGTGGTGATCTTTAGACGGACATTGCCTGACAGTATCGACATGTTGGCAATCGCCTTGCGGATGCGCTCGGCGAATTTGGACAGAAGTTCGGCGTCCATGTTGGGCGTGACCACTGCGAACTCCTCGCCACCCAGACGCGCCACCACATCGTGATAGCGTGTCATGTCCTTGAGACAGTTGGCGACCGCCCGCAACACCTCGTCACCAACATCATGGCCGTGGGTGTCGTTGACCTGCTTGAAATGGTCGAGATCAAGGATCATCAGCCCGACCGGCTTCTCGATGCGGCGGAATTCCTCGAGATATTCCTTCAGTGCGTCATCGAAATAGCGCCGGTTCTGCATACCGGTCAGGCTGTCGGTCAGCGCCGCATGTTCCAGCGTTTCCGAACGGGCGCTGAGCGAAACCGTCATGGCGCGCAGCTTGCCTTCTTCTGTCGCCTGCTTGCGGATCAGCGGATAGATGAAGAAAATGCCGAAGAACAGGGCAGTCGCCAAAAGAACGCCGGTCCCAAACAGCAGCTTGTTGAGATAGATGATCTTGTCGACCCTTGCGGGTGTATGAACGTCTTCGGCGAAGGCCTGCAGAAGCCCATAGGCGTGAAGCGTCACTAGGCCGGCGGCCAGGATCACGAATATAAACACGAAAAAGGCTGATTCCGCCTTGTGAAAACGCATCTGCTCCCCGTTGGAAAATTCCCAAAGACGTTATGGCATGGACGGGCTTACGGAGGGTTAATTAGGACAACTTCGACGGGAAGTCTCCCCTCAAAATCAACTTTTCAGGTTGCACTAGAAAGGGGATCCGAGATCGTGGATTCCACAGGATCACCAGGGCGCAATCTCATCCATTCCGGACCCAACTGATGCCTGAACCAGGTCGCCTGGCGCTTGGCATATTGTCGCGTCGCGATCTTCGCGCGCTCGATCGCTTCGGGGAAACTCAACTCGCCGGCCATTGCGGCCTGGAGTTCGCGAACGCCGATCGCTTTCATCGCCGGCAAGTCGGGATCGAGGCCAAGGTCGGTCAGCCGCCTGACCTCGTCGAGAGCGCCCTTCTCCAGCATGCGGTCGAACCGCGCCTCGATCCGTTCCACCAGCTCCGCTCGGTCCGGTTCGATCACAAAGAAACGCGTGCTGGCCCTGTCGATCAGTGGACGGCCGCGCGCCGCCTGCCATTCCAGGATGGAACGGCCCGATGCGTCGAGCACCTCCAGCGCCCGCACGATGCGCTGGCCGTCGGTCGGCTTCAGCATCATGCCGGTTGCGGAATCCTCGCGCAGCAGGATGCGGTGCAGCTTGGCTGCGCCCTGCTCCTGGAGTTCGTAGCGCCAGCGATCACGGATCGACTGCGGAATGTCGGGCATTTCCGAAATGCCTTCCGCAAGCGCCCGAAAATAAAGCCCCGTACCACCGACGAAAATCACCGGCCGTTCGAAGAACGTGCCGACCCGCCGTTCCAAGAACGCACCGTTGTCGATGAGCTTCATCACATCGCGCAGCCAGGCGCCGGTGGAATATGCGGTGGAGGGATGGACATGTCCGTAGAGGAAATGCGGGACGCGAGCGAGTTCGGCAGCAGTCGGCCGCGCCGTCAGCACGTCGAGCACCGAATAGCCTTGCATGGAATCGGTGTTGACGATGACGCCGCCATTGCGCTCGGCGAGGTCGACCGCAAGGGCGGACTTGCCGCTGGCGGTCGGCCCGGCTATCAGGATCGCGTTCTTAACGCGGCCCTCGCCCGCCTGCCTGCCGGAATTTTCGATGCCCCCGCTTGCCACGCCCTTGGTCGCCACGCTTGTGTCCCATCCCGCCGGCCGCGCATTGTCGCCGGCGCTTGCGAATATGGTGTCACGGTCGGTTGGCGCAAGCACTGTTCGCTGGCTGGCCGAAGGCATCGCCTGCGAATTCGCTTTGCCCGAGGCGGCCGAAGCCGTTGAAACGACCGCCGGCCTGCGCGCCGTGCTCGCACCCGAACCGGTCGACGTGATCGTCCAGCAGGCCGAGGGAAGGCGGAAGAAAATCCTCATCGCCGATATGGATTCGACTGTTATCGACCAGGAGTGCATCGACGAGCTTGCCGACGAGATCGGCGTCAAGGATTACGTCGCCGCCATCACGGCGCGATCGATGAATGGCGAGATCGCATTCGAGCCGGCCTTGCGCGAGCGGGTGGCGCTGCTGAAAGGCCTCGACGCTGCCGTGGTCGACCGCGTCATCGCCAACCGCTTGACGCTGGCCTCCGGCGGCCGCGCACTTGTCCAGACCATGCGGGCCAATGGCGCATGGACTGCACTCGTGTCGGGTGGCTTCAACGTCTTCACCTCACGCATCGCCGCCATGCTCGGCTTTCAGGAGAACCGCGCCAACCGCCTGATCGAGCAGGACGGCCGCTTCACCGGGCTGGTGGCCGAGCCGATCCTGGGGCGTGCCGCCAAGGCCGATGCGCTGCTCGAGATTTCGGCGCGACTCGGGCTGACGACCGCCGACGCCATGGCTGTCGGCGATGGCGCCAACGACCTCGACATGATCCGCCTAGCCGGCACCGGTGTGGCACTTCATGCCAAGCAGGTCGTGGCGGCGGAGGCAAAATTCCGCATTGACCACGGCGACCTGACGGCGCTGCTCTATCTGCAGGGCTACCGGCGGGAGGAATTTGTGGAGTGACGCCGATCCGCACCGAGCGCCTGATCCTGCGCAACTGGGAGGATCGCGACCGTGAGCTCTTCTACCGCATCAATTCCGACGAACGCGTCATGGAATTCTTTCCATTTCGCCGCGACCGCGCTGCTGCGGACGCCAAAATGGACGAGTTCCGCGCCTGGATCGCCGAGGATGGCTACGGTTTCGCTGCCGCCGAGATAATTGAAACGCGCCAATGCATCGGCTTCGTCGGCCTCCTCGACACCGATCATTTGCCCTTCCTGCCTGCCGGCACAGTCGAGATCGGCTGGCGACTGGCGCCCGAATTCTGGGGCCATGGCTATGTCACCGAGGCAGCCGAAGCGTGGCTCGCCTATGGCTTCGAAACGCTTGGCCTCGACGAAATCGTGTCCTTCGCCGTTAGGGATAACAACCGTTCCACAGCCGTCATGAAGCGCCTGGGCATGATCGCCGACCCGGCCAGCGATTTCGACCACCCCGGCATTCCGGACAGCCATGCCATGCTCAAGCGGCATGTGTTCTACAGGTTGACAGCCAAGGATTGGCAAAAAAACCGGCCCTGATCAGTGCTTGTCAAACGGAAGCTCGTCGCCGGGTTGCGGCGGTTTGACGCCGACGCGATCGAGCACTTTAGCGAAATCATCGCCTGATGCATCACCAGCCCATCGACGTAGAAAATCGGCCGCTGTCTCCATGGCTCCAACCTTTGCGCCACGGCTGAAGCGATCCACTGGTTCAGCGACACCCCATCAGCCTTTGCCAGACGTGCAGCCGCCTCCTTGATCGACAAGGGAAGCTTCAACGGATAGGTCGCCTTGCTCGTGTTCGAAATCCTTCCAACAATTCGGCGGGACTGATCACTGGAACTTCAAAACGGCCTGCCGCAGTCACAAAATCGCGGCGATTGTGAGTGACCAATGCGTCTGCCCGACCATTGATCGCTGCCTCAAGCACCATCTCATCCTTCGGATCATTCAATTGCGGGCGCCAGAGAAAGTGCAGTTCGACCGGTTCTGCCAAGACAGCAAAGCCGGCCGGACTCAGTCCATCCGGATCGTCACAAACCGCAATTCGCCGGTCTTCGACGCCAGCATCAGCAGCGCGTTCTTGCGTCCCTGCTCCTTCAACGCAGCAATCCGGTCCATGACATCCTTGGGCGTGGCGACCGATTCCTGAGCGATCTCGGTGATCACCTCGCCGGCCTGGATGCCACGTTCGGCAGCGGCCGAATCCTTGGTGACTTCGGTGATGACGACGCCGGAGACTTCGGCGGCGATGCCGAATTTCGTCCGCGTCTCATCGTTGAGCTCGCCAACGGTCATGCCGAGCACGGAAGCCGTCGAAACGGCGGGCGCCTCGTCGCCATTATCCTTGTCGGCGGTGCCATTCTCGCCGCTGGCAAGCTTTTCGCCATCTTCGAGCCGGCCGAGCGTCACCTTCACGGTCTGCTCGACACCCTTGCGCACGATGACCACGTCGACAGCCTTGCCGACCGTGCTTTCCGCGACGACGCGCGGCAGGTCGCGCATTTCATTGACGTCCCTGCCGTCGAACTTGATGATGACGTCGCCCGCCAGGATGGTGCCGTTGTCGACAGGCCCGCCCTTGATGACGCCGGCGACCAGGGCGCCCTTAGCGGTGGCCATGCCGAGGCTTTCGGCAATGTCGTCCGTCACCGGCTGGATGCGCACGCCGAGCCAGCCGCGCCGCGTCTCGCCGAACTGGCGGAGTTGGTCGACGACGCCCAACGCAAGCTGCGAGGGAATGGAAAAGCCGATGCCGATCGAGCCGCCGGACGGCGAGATGATCGCCGTGTTGATGCCGATCACCTCGCCGTCGCTGTTGAACAGCGGTCCGCCGGAGTTGCCTCGGTTGATCGCGGCATCGGTCTGGATGAAGTCGTCATAGGGACCGGAATTGATGTCGCGGTTGCGGGCCGAGACGATACCAACCGTCACGGTGCCGCCGAGGCCGAACGGATTGCCGATCGCCATCACCCAGTCCCCGACACGCATCTTGCTGGAATCGCCGAATTTCACCGCCGTCAGTTTGTGCCCTTTCGGATCGACCTTCAGCACCGCCACGTCGGTCTTGGTGTCGGTGCCGACCAGCGTCGCCTTTAGCGTCACGCCGTCGGAGAAATTCACCTCGATGTCGTCGGCATCGGCGATCACGTGATTATTCGTCACCACGATGCCCTGCTCGGCGTCGACCACGAAGCCGGAGCCCAGCGACTGCACCTTTTGCGAGGGGTTGCCCTGTTCGCCGGGGCGGTTCTTGAAGAAATCGTCGAAGAAATCCTGGAAGGGCGAGCCCTCCGGAAGCTGCGGCATCGGTACCGCGCCCGGGCCTTCCGTGCCCTTCACCCTCTGCGAGGTCGATATGTTGACCACGGCGCCGAGCAGGCCCTGCGCGAGATCGGCGACCGAAGCCGGGCCGTCGGCG
The DNA here is from genome assembly GCF_053848065.1 of Mesorhizobium sp. BHscii. Taxonomy (NCBI): domain Bacteria; kingdom Pseudomonadati; phylum Pseudomonadota; class Alphaproteobacteria; order Hyphomicrobiales; family Phyllobacteriaceae; genus Mesorhizobium; species Mesorhizobium sp. BHscii. Next base: position 86,378 of record NZ_JBSPKW010000008.1, read on the forward strand.
GCGGCCGCAGGCGTCACCAGCGACGGGACGGTAGCGGCGCCGATAAGAAGTGCTGCAGCACCCGCGGTGAACGTCCGCCTCGCCGCGCGCAAAAACCTGTTGGATGTCATCGAGAAGTCTCCCGGTGTCTCTGAGAAGAAAAGCGCTCGCCGAAAACGCTGCGTCGAACCATGTTGGCAAGAAATACGGCACGTTTGCGGCTATGGCTATCGGCGGAGGATAAAACCTCCGTTATCCCGAAATCATAGACCGTCATCCACCTCGCACCAGCCAGACGATGCCGACGCCAACGGCGATGGCAATCAGCCCGGCGACCCGCAGCGCATTCTCCGGCATCGACAGAACTTCGCCGGCAAGTTTCTTGGCGAGGCCGGGAAAGCCGCCATAGACCAGGCCCTCTACCACGAGAACCAAGCCTATTGCCGCCAGAAAATCCTGCACCGGCCGTTACTGGCCGATGCCTGGCTGCGCTGCCGGTGCAGCAGGTGCTGCGGGCGGCGCTGCCGGCGTGTCCGCGCCGGCGGGCGCCGGTGCAGCAGGTGCTGCGGGCGACGCTGCCGGCGCAGCCGCGCCGGCGGGGTTGCGGAAGAAACGGAAGAATTCCGAATTCGGCGACAGCACCATCGTCGTCCCGGTATTGTCCAGCGCCGTGCCGTAGGCATTCATCGACCGGTAAAAGTCGAAGAAGGCTGGATCGCGCTGGTAGGCATTCGCGAAGGTGGCGCTGCGTTGAGCTTCGCCTTCACCGCGCAGGATTTCAGACTCTCTCCGTGCCTCGGCGACGATCTCCACCACTTCGCGGTCGGCGCGCGCCCTGATGCGTTGCGCCGCCTCGTTGCCGCGCGCCCTCAGCCGCTCGGCTTCGGCCAGACGCTCAGCCTTCATGCGGTCATATGTTTGTTGCGAGACTTCCGCCGTCAAATCGGTTCGGCGAATGCGGACATCCTCGATTTGCAGGCCGAGCGACGTGGCGTCGGGCCTCAGCTGGTCGCGCACTTCACGCATCATCACGGCTCGCTCTTCCGAGAGCGCTGCCTCGAAGTCGCGCAAACCGTAAACCCGACGCAAGGCGGCGTCGAGACGCGTTCTCAACCGTGCCTCGGCCAGTTCGATCTGGCCGGATACCGCGGAGCGGAACACGCGCGGATCGGAGATCCGATAAGCGATGAAGGCGTCGACCTCATAGAACTTGCCGCCTGAAACCTGGACGCGGATGTTGTCGAGGTCGAAGCGAAGCACCCTGTTTTCGATCAACTGCACGCTGTCGGCGTCGAAGAAGGCGAACGGCGCCTTGAAATAGATGCCCGGCTGACTCTTGACGTCTACGATTTCGCCGAACCTGAGCACCAGCGCCTGCTGGCGCGCATTGACAACGAAGACCGATGAATAGAGCAGGAACAGGATAACCGCGGCGATGACGGCGATGATGGGAAGACGGTTGGCCATCACTGGGTTCCTCCGAGGACCGGCGCCGGCGCTTTCTGCTGCAGTGCAGGCAGCGGCAGATAGGGAACTACCCCTGGTCCGCTGCCTTGCTCGATAATGACCTTGCTGGAATCCTTCAGAACCCTCTCCATCGTTTCCAGATAAAGCCGCTGGCGTGTCACATCCGGCGCCTTGGCGTATTCGTCATAGACCGAGATGAAGCGCTGCGCCTCGCCTTCGGCCTCCTGCACGACCCGATTCTTGTAGCCGGCCGCCTCCTCGCGGATCTGTGCGGCCTCGCCGCGTGCCTGGCCGAGCTTCTGGTTGGAATACTGGTTGGCCTGTTCGACGAACTTGTCCTCGTCCTGTTCGGCGCGTTGCACCTCGTCGAAGGCGTCGGCCACTTCGCGCGGCGGTGCGGCATCCTCGATCGAAATCGCGTTGACGTTCAGGCCGGCCCTGTAGCCGTCAAGCGTCGTCTGGATGATTTCGCGCACGGACGCCGCAATGCCCTCGCGATCGTCGCGGAAGATGTCCTGCGCCGGCCGCCGACCGACCGCTTCGCGCATGGCGCTTTCGGCGACCTGCCGCAGCATGCCGTCTGGATCGGACACGTCGAACAGATAGGCCCTCGGATCGGAGACCTGATAGGCCACAGAGAACTGGACGTTGACGATGTTCTGGTCGCCCGAAAGCATCAGACCTGAACCGTTGCCGGCGGCCGTGCCGCCGCCGATGTTGACGAGTTGTTCGGCGATGTTGGCCGTCTCGACCGTTTCGATGGGCCACCAATGGAAATGCAGGCCTGGCTGCGAGAACTCCGCCTTTGGCACGCCGAATCTGAGTTCGACCGCAACCTCATCGGGCTGCACGGTATAGACCGCCTTGAACGCCCACAGCACGACAAGCGCCGCCGCGATCAGCCCGAACACGGCAGGGCTGGCGCCGCCGCCACCCGGCAAAGCACGCCGCAACCTGTCCTGGCCGCGCCGGATGATATCTTCGAGATCGGGAGGCGAGCCCTGCGGACCGCTAGGCCCCTTCGGCCCCTGCCCCCAGGGTCCTGGATTGTTGCCGCCGCCCCATGGGCCGCCGCCTCCGCCGCTTTTGTCATTCCAGGGCATGAATGTCCTTTCGCTCCCTCACGCGCCGGCCTGACGACGCAAAAATCCAGTATCGTCCTTCTATAGGGACGCGACGGCACGCTTTCAACGCGATCGGTCGTCGTCACCGCCCGTTTTGGACCGTCGCGACCCTTTATCGCCTCTCAATGCACGTCGCGGCGTCGCTCGTAAACCGAATAGCGTGTCGCATGGGTATCCTTTTCACCGGCCGGAACGTCCTGCGAGCGGACAATGCGCCACAAATCCGGGTCTATCGGCGGGAAATGCGCGTCGCCGTCGACCGCGGCAAGGATATGGGTGACATGCAAGCGATCGGCCAGCGGTAGCGCCTGGGCGTAGATCTCGCCGCCGCCGATAACGCAGATTTCGTCGGCGCCGGCCATGCAGCGCCCGCGCACCTTCGCCAGACTGATCGCCTCGTCGAGCGAATGCACGACTTCGACGCCCTCGGCGCGCCAGGCCTTGTCACGGGTCACCACGATGTTGAGCCGGCCTGGCAGAGGCCGGCCGATGCCTTCATAGGTCTTGCGACCCATGATGATAGGTTTGCCCATCGTATCGGCCTTGAACCGCTTGAGATCGCTGGAAAGCCGCCACGGCAAACCACCATCGCGCCCGATCACGCCGTTTTCGGCGATGGCGACATAGATCGCGACGTCCATCAGCCGCCGCTCCCGCCATCGCCCGAAGGCGCCAGCAGCAATATGTCGATATCGTGCTCAGGGTAGAAATTTTCTGCCGTCATCTCGAAACGGGTCGATCCGACTTTCCTGACGTTTTCGCCACAGAACGAGAGCAGGTTCTTTGGATCGCCCTTGTCGACGGTGAGCTTGAACTTGCCGATGGCGCCCGTCGCCCAGTTACCGCCCGTGGTCAGGATATAGGCGATGCGGTTCTCGAAATATTTCGGAGTGCCGTCGGGATTGTTCTTCGCTGCCTTGCGGATCGCCTTCTCGAACGTGCCGTCCATGCAGTATCGGGTCTTGTAGGCGGCGTATTGGCCCTGGAACTGGCCATCGTAGAAGAAGCTGACCGAGGACGTGCCGCCGACGCTCGGTTTGTAGCGGTGGGCGACGTGGACTGCCTTATTGGCTGGAAAGGTCGAGCGCCACCAGTAGGTCGAGCGCAATTGCCAGAACGGCACATAGACGGTCTTCATGCCCGAACCGTCGTCGGCGGTGTCCTCGATGATGAGGCCGCGATCGACCCAGTCGTGGGCAACCGCCTGCGGCAGCTTTGCCAAAGCCGCACTGGCCGCATCGCCGAACGGGTAGAGCGGCACGTTTTGCGCCTTCAAATCGGCGCTGATGTCGATGCCGAGCGCAAATGCCTTCTGCTCGAGCTGCGGCTTTGCCGCCACGCCGTCGATCGTCACCTCGAAGCCCAGGAAATTGTCGCTCTGCCCGTCGGGGATCGCCGGCATCTCGTTCGGATCGCCTTCGATGTCGGGCATCGGAAAAGCAACGATCGCGTCGACATCCTTGTCGGTGTTGTTTCGGAAGACATAATCGACCGTCACCTTTTCCGGCGAGATGTAGAGGTCCTCACTCTCCATAGCGACCGCGTCGCTGCGCGACAGGATCAGGCCGCCCGTTCCCAATTCGGCAATCGAATCATTGGCGAATACGGGCGTGGCCGAGAGCGCCAGCGCTGCGGTCAGAACATAACGGAACATGGAAGCTCCCTTGGCGAGATGCCGGTATGACTCTAGCCGTTTCAATGTGGAGTTTCAAAGCCCTTCCGCGCTGGCGCACATGCCATGGCTCTCTGGACACCGACGTTCCGATCGGGCAGGAGTTCGCCCATGCGCAAGCTTCTCGTCATCGGCATCGGCGCCGGCAATCCCGACCACATGACCGTGCAGGCCATCGGCGGCTTGAACCGCGCCGACGTACTGTTCATTCCCGACAAGGGCGAGAAGAAGAACGACCTCGCAGAACTGCGCCGCCAGATCTGCGACCGATTCGTCACCAATCCAAACTCACGTCGCGTCGAATTCGACGTGCCGGTGCGGGCCGCGCCAGCGCCCTCCTATCGCTCGACCGTCGATGACTGGCACGAGGCGATCGCCGCGATCTATGAAAGCCTGATCCGCGACGAGCTCTCGCAAGATGGCTGCGGCGCCTTCCTGATCTGGGGCGATCCCTCGCTCTACGACAGCGCGCTGCGCATACTGGAGCGTGTGCGCATGAGAGGCAATGTCGGGTTCGAGCTCGAGGTGATCCCCGGCATCACTGCCGTCCAGGCGCTCGCCGCCAGCCACAAGATGGCACTGAACCGCATCGGCGACGCGGTTCAGATCACCACCGGGCGCCGGCTTACAGAAGAAGGTTTGCCCGACAATGCCGGCAGCACCGTCGTCATGCTGGACGGCAAATGCGCCTTCGATTCGCTGGATGACAAGGATCTCCTCATCCACTGGGGCGCCTATCTCGGCACGCCCGACGAGATTCTCATTTCCGGTCGCCTTGGCGACGTCGGCGACGAGATCGTGAAGACCCGCGACGAGGCCCGCCGGAAAAAAGGCTGGATCATGGACACTTATCTGCTGCGCAAGCCCGGCGAGCCGGAGGAATAGGCTCGGCCGGTACAGAATCCATCATCGACCTCACCCGGCATCGATCTCCGCCTGTAGTGCCTCCATATGCGCCGCCGCCGCGGAAGCCGCAGCCCGTTCGATGGCGCGAAAGCGGCTGACAACCGCAAGCCCCACCGGCGTCAACTGGGCGCCGCCGCCCTTTTTCCCTCCGGTCTGCGCCGCGACCAGCGGCTTACCGAACACCCTGTTCATGTCCTCGACGAGATCCCAAGCGTGTTTGTAGGACATTTCCATGCCGCGCGCCGCCGCCGAGATCGATCCGAAGGCGGCGATCTGCTCGAGAAGCTCGATCTTGCCCGGCCCGATGCGCCCTTCTGGATCAAGGTTTATCCGCAAGCTCAGCGACGGCATTTGCTCCTCCGCAGTCGCGCCACATCCATCCTAAACAGCTCTCCCGCGATACCGCTATTTCAAAATGATATAGCGACAATCATCCGTCTGTCATCCATCCGCCTCGACAGGCGGGCCGGCGCTCGTATTCGCCTGGTCGAAGCTTACCGTCTTGACCACCGCGTATGCTTTTCGACCGAGCCGAAGTTTCAGCGTCTGTCGCGATTGCTCGGTGATCCGGGCAAGCACGGTTGCGCCATTGCAGTCTATGCCGATCTCGACCGTAGGCCCCTCGCCCGGCTCTATCGCAACGATCCTGCCCGGCAGAATGTTGAGCGCGCTGAGACCCGTCGGCTGTTCGATGGCGATCATCACATCGCGGGCACGGATGCGGATGCGCACCGGCGCACCCACCGGCACTGCCAGAAGCGGCACGCGGATGTCGCCCGCCGCCGAGCCAAGCACGGTCATGCCAAAGACTTCGTCGTGGCGCAGCACCGCAGTATCCAGCACCGCGCCCCCCTCGCCGCGCTCTTCTGCCGGCAACAGGTCGAGCCGCTGCATGATCGCTCCGGTCGGGCCGCAAGCGGCGACTTTGCCTTGCGCCAGCACAACGACGTCGCTTGCCAGCCGCGCCACTTCCGGGATCGAATGGCTGACATAGACGATCGGGATTTTCGTCTCGTCGCGCAGCCGCTCGATGTAAGGCAGGATTTCTGCCTTCCGGGCGTCGTCGAGCGAAGCCAGCGGCTCGTCCATCAGCAACAACCTTGGACTAGCGAGCAGCGCCCGGCCGATTGCCACGCGCTGTTTCTCGCCGCCGGAAAGCTTCGCCGGCCGCCGGTCGAGCAAAGGACCGATGCCGAGCAGGTCGACAACGGCAGTCATGTCCGCATAGCGTTCCGCCGCCGGCGTGAACCAGCGGCCGTAACGCAGATTGCTGGCCACGCTCATATGCGGAAACAGCCGCGCATCCTGGAACACCATGCCGATGCGGCGCTTGTGCTTCGGCACGAACAGGCCCGCATCCGTATCGACCAGCACGCGGCCGTCGGCCTCGATCCGCCCCTTCTCGGGCCGGATTAATCCGGCAATCATGTTGATCAGCGTCGTCTTACCGGAGCCCGAGGGCCCGAACAGCGCGGTCAGCCGCCCGGCGCTCCCGAAGCGGACGTCGAGCCCCAAATCGCCAAGCCGATGGGTGATATCGAGCGCTACCGTCATTCGATATCCATCCGCTTGCCGACGCGCCGCGCCAGAATCTCCGACGCGACAAGTGCTGCCATCGAGATGACGATCGAGATCAGCGTCAGCCTGAGCGCGCCGGCATCGCCGCCCGGCACCTGCGTGAACGTGTAGATCGCCGACGGCAGTGTCTGCGTCTCGTTTGGGATGTTGGAAACGAAGGTGATCGTTGCGCCGAATTCGCCCATCGCCTTGGCGAAAGACAAGATCGCGCCTGTAATCAGGCCGGGCAGGATCAGCGGCAGCGTGATCGTCCCGAACACCCACAGCGGATTGGCGCCAAGCGTTCCGGCCGCCGCCTCGATTCTGCGGTCGACCGCCTCGATCGACAGCCGGATCGCCCGCACCATCAGGGGAAAGCCCATGACGGCGCAGGCCAGTGCGGCACCTGTCCAGCGAAAGGAAAAAACGATGCCGAAATGCTCGGCCAGAAACGCCCCGGCCGGGCCGCGCCTGCCGAAGGAGAGCAGCAGCAGATAGCCGATAACCACCGGCGGCAGGATCAACGGCAGATGAACCAGCCCGTTGAGCAGCGTCTTGCCCCAGAATTGTCCACGGGCGAGCACAAGCGCGATCAATATGCCGGGCGGCAGGCTGGCGATCATCGCCACTGTCGCCACCTTGATCGACAGCCGGACCGCATTCCATTCGTCGGGAGTGAGATCCAGCAGCCAGTTCATCTTTTTGGCGTGCCTCAGTTGCTCGGCGTAAGAACCGTAAAACCTTGCGCCTTGAAGATCTCGCCTGTCTTGGCGGATTGCAGGCATTGCAAAAATGCCGGCGCATGTTTGTCCGTCGAATCCGCCATCTGGGCAACCGGGTAGACGATCGGCGGGTGCGAATCCTCCGGGAGGGTGCCGATCACCTTGACGCCGGGCTCGGCGTGCGCGTCGGTGGCGTAGACGATGCCGAGTGCTGCTTCGCCGGTCGAGACCAGCTTGAGCGCTGCGCGCACATTCTCGGCCTGTGCCACCTTGCCTTCGATCGAGGACCAGACGCCGAGCGATTCAAGTGCGGCCTTGCCATATTTGCCGGCCGGCACCGCTTTGAAATCGCCCATGGCAAGCCTGCCGTCGCCGATCAGCCCGGCAAGATCAAAACCCTTTTCGATCCTGGTTTCGACCGACGAATCCTTCGGCGCCACCAGCACGATCTCGTTGCCGAGCAACTTCACTTCGGTATCCGGCTTGGTCAGCTTTTTGTCGGACAGATATTTCATCCAGTCGAGGTCGGCTGAGATGAAGACATCGGCTGGCGCGCCGCCCTCGATCTGCTTGGCCAAGGCGGAGCTTGCCGCATAAGAAATGGTTGCCACCTCGCCGACATCGGCCTCGCAGGCGGTGTTCACGGCGTCCAGGGCGTTCTTCATGCTTGCCGCGGCGAAGACGATCAGTCTGTCATCCGCATGGGCAACCGGCATGGCGGCGATCAACATCGCTATCAGGCCGCCAATGGCAGCCGCCTTCAATCCGAAACCGTTGCGCACCAGCATGAACTCTCCTGGGACTTGAAAAATCCGATCGTCGCGAGCCTGCCAATCGATATATCCATGTGAATATAACAAGGGAAGGGCTTTTGCCAGACTTAGCCCGAACAATGGCCCAGCCAATGGCATTGCGTGTTGCCGCCACCGCCGCGATAAATAGCGGTGGATACAGCGCGACATCGCAGGGCCGACGAGGCAGGTCAAAGCATCTGATGTCGTGGTCGGCATCGCGGGCGGACGGCACAGCGCTACAGCCGAACAATTTCGAAACAAGGTAGGTAGAAGCCCGATGTTTGCGGCTCACACCGCGATCGGCGCCTTGATCGTCGCATCGGCGATGTAGTTTTCCAGCCGGAAATCCTCGAAGCGGAAGGCAAAGAGGTCCTTCACCTCCGGATTGATCCACAGCGTCGGCAGCGCCTTGGGCGTGCGCCGCAACTGCTCGCGCGCTTGCTCGAAATGGTTCGCGTAAAGATGCGCGTCGCCCAGCGTGTGGACGAAATCGCCGGGCTTCAGCTCCGTCACCTGCGCCACCATCAAGGTGAGCAGCGCATAGGAAGCGATGTTGAACGGCACGCCGAGAAAGATATCGCCGGAACGCTGATAGAGCTGGCAGGAAAGCCTGCCTTCCGAGACATAGAACTGGAACAGGCAATGACAGGGTGGCAGCGCCATGGCTTCCACTTCGGCCGGGTTCCACGCCGAAACGATCAGCCTTCGGGAATTAGGATTCTTGCGTATCTCCTTCAAGAGATTGGCAATCTGGTCGATGGTGCCACCATGGCCGTCCGGCCAGGAGCGCCATTGCTTGCCATAGACCGGGCCGAGGTTGCCATTCTCATCGGCCCATTCGTCCCAGATCGAGACGCCGTGGTCGTTGAGGTATTTGATGTTGGTGTCGCCGGCCAGAAACCACAGAAGTTCATGCACGATCGACTTCAGGTGAAGCTTCTTGGTGGTGGTGACCGGAAAGCCGCGCGCAAGATCGAAGCGCATCTGGTAGCCGAACACCGAGCGCGTTCCGGTGCCGGTGCGGTCGCCGCGATCGGCGCCGTTTTCCAGCACGTGCTTCAAGAGGTCGAGGTACTGGCGCATCGGCTTCGGCTCGATTCGGGGACTCGATTCGGGTTACCGGCCATCATAACCGACTGGCTGCTGGCCGAACATATCAAAGCGCAGAATCTTCAGACAAGACACTCGCGGCCATGCTCTGGGCTGGCGCGGGAATCGCGCCAGCATCCGCCGATGCAGGATGATTGTTCAGAGGCTGGCGAGCTTACCCAGATCCTTGGCGACTAGGTAATAGAAGGTCACGCGGCTCTTGGTGTTGTCGGCCTCCATCGCCTTGCAAGTCTTTTCGATGGCCGCGTCCGCCTTGCTGCCGTCGGCTATGCCGAGCTTTTTGGCAACCCAGTTGGCCTTGACGCGATCGAGTTCCTTGGGATCCGTGCAGGACACCAGCGAGGAATCCCGATTCCTGAGCGCAATGCCCAAGTGCTTCACGATCTTGGCGACCGCGTCGGCATCTGCCGCGGCGTCGTACTTCTTCACGTCTGCAAGATAATCGGCCATCAAAATTCCCCTCGTCAGCGCCACGGGATCCGGTCGATGAGGGTCGTGGCGCGCTGCCGCAAATGTGCGCTAAGTCGGTAACTCCTCACCGCCGCAATCTTCGGTTGAGACGGTTGACAAGTCAAGCCTTCGCGAGGCTGTTTGACACAGCGACAAAGCATCAATTGAGGCCTTTCATTTTCCACGATCGGTCCCTATATCTGTTTGGTCGGCTTGACCGACTATGGCGATAAATAGGCGATGAAATAAGCCGTTCGGACCCGGGGGCGGTACCCGGCGCCTCCACCAAAAACCGCTGCTATCGAGGAGCGGCTTTTGCTGGGGGCGAAATAGGATCGACGAAGGTGTAAAGATCGTACTTTTGCTCGGCATTGTACCACCGTTATCGGGCTAAACTTATAGTTGCCAACGACAACTATGCGGAAGCACGTCTCGCCGCGTAAGCGGTGCGATAGCTTCAATTCAAGCCCTAGTGGTTCGCACTTCTAGGCGGGGTTCGGAGGTACCTGGCAACAGAAACCTCCACTTCTCCCCTTCGATTCCACCTCTTCAATACGATAACGGCAGCAGGCTTGCTGGCCGCGCTTCTTGCGCTATGCCCCTTCGCGACGCTGTCTTGCTGTCCTGGGAGCTGCGCTCCTATCGAGCCGCCCTCGAACAGAGCGGTCCCGTCTTCTTTCGATCGCGGCGTGCCGGACACTCTTTGTTATCTGCACCTCACTGGCCTGCCGGTGCCCAACCACATCAGGAATGCCGCCAACGCTTCCGCTACGCCAGTCATGTCTTCATCGCCCCGCCATGGCGCGAGATTTTTTGGCAGGATTGCGAGCGACGAAGCCGAACGCACCTATCACGCGCTGGCCAGCATCTACACCGAATTGGGCTATGAACTGGTCCCGTTGCTCTTGGCGCCGCTCGAGGCGCGACTGCGATTATCTTGGCCGAGGCGGGCTTGCAGCTTGAGCCCAGACGTGAAAAAGGCCGGGAATGACCCGGCCTTTTCATGCTCTCGCTGGAAAGCATCTACTCTGCCGGCGCTTCGACAACCTCCCGCCCACGGCCAAGCGTCACCTTGGCCAGCACGAACGAGATCACCGCGCAAAGCGTGATGCCGGCCACCATCGGCAGCGGCGTGCCGTCGAAGAACACGCCGGCGATGCCCATGGCGACCGCACCGATCGCGAAGTGCAGCGTGCCCATCAGCGCCGAGGCCGTGCCGGCGATCGCGCCATGCTCCTCCATGGCCAGCACCGAAGTCGTCGGGATCACCAGGCCGAGGAACCCGTAGCCGACGAACAGCAGCACCGCCATCACGTCGAGCCGGTCGACGCCGGACGCCATAACCGCGAACAGCACCACCATCGTCGTCGCATAGCCGACCACCGCGACCCGCACCACGGGCCTTAGCCCGAACCGTTCGGACAGCACCCCCGTCAACTGCGACATGCCGATGAAGGCGACCGCGTTGATCGAGAAGAACACGCTGTAGACCGACGGCGACAGCCCGTAATGGTCGATCAGGATGAAGGAGGAGCTCGACAGATAGACGAAGAAGCTCGCGATCCCGAAGCCGCCGATAGACGCCAGGCCAAGGAAGTTGCGGTCGCCCATCAGGAAGCGATAGGCCGTGAGCGCAGTGCCGAACGAACTGCCTGCACGCGCGTCGACCGGCCGCGTCTCCTTGAGCGAGGTCGCCAGCAGGATGGTGGCGAGCACCGCCCCACCCGTTACCGTCCAGAACACGGCACGCCAGCCGAAATTCTCGATGATCACGCTACCGGTCAGCGGCGCCAAGATCGGCGACACCGAAAACACCAGCATCAAGAGCGACATCAGCTTGGCAGCGTCGGTGCCGGTGTGCAGGTCACGCACGATGGCGCGCGGCACCGCCATGCCTGCACTGGCGCCGAGCCCTTGCAGGAAACGGAAGGCGATCAGCCATTCGATCGAGGGAGCGAGCGCCGAGCCGATGCCGCCGACCATGAACAGTGCGAGGCCGCCATAGAGCGGCAGCTTGCGCCCGACCATGTCGGAGATCGGTCCGACGACGATCTGGCCAAACCCCATGGACAGGAAGAAGATCAGCAAACTCATCTGCACGGCAGCAGTGCTGGCCTGCAGATCCGCGCCGATCGAAGGCAGCGCCGGAAGATACATGTCGATGGCAAACGGACCGATGGCGGTCAACAGGCCGAGCACGATCGCGATGCGGAGGAATTGGGGACTCATGATAGCAGGCTTCTTTCAAATCTGGTTGCCGCCGCGGGCTGGCGTGTAATGCAAGGACGCTCCATCCCATGAAATTCCGACTTCTTATGCGGGGCGAAACCTCTTTCAGGGAAAGTCCAGAAATTTAGACACTCTTGTCTAATTCGTCAATCACCTCTATATAGTTTTCATGAAGCCCAGCGTTTCTCCTGACACCATCACGCCACGCGGCCACGAGGCCAAGCGCGTCTCCATCATGGACGCAGCCGGCGAGGTGTTCTGCCGCGAAAGCTTCGCCGGCGCCAATATCGACATGATTGCCGCCGAGGCCGGCGTTTCGCGCCAGACGATCTACAACCACCATGGCGACAAGGAGAAACTCTTCGTCGCCATCGTCCGCGACCTCACCGAGCGCTGCAATGCCGGCATCTTCGCCACCATTTCCACCTTTCCGGACCAGCCGAAGGATCTCGAGGCCGATCTGATCGCTTTTGCTGTGCGCATGAACCGCAACTGTATCTGCAACCGCGACGGAAAATTCCTGCGCAAGCTGATTCAGACCGAGGGCGAGCGCTATCCCGAGCTCTTTGCCGAATGGCGCGAACAGGGACCGGGCAGGACATGGCCGGCGATCGCCGCCCGTTTCGCCCGCCTCGCCCATGCCGGTTTCCTCGACATCGAGGACCCCGATGTCGCGGCGCGCCAGTTCCTCGCCCTTGCCAATGCCGAATTGCAGACCACCTTCATGCTTGGCGGCACGCCGACCGATGACGAGGTGCTGCAATCGGCGACACATGGCGTGCGCACATTCCTGCGCGCCTTCGGCAAGCGGCAGCCGGCGGTCGACGCGCAAAAGCACAGCGCGCTCGCTCGCGCCTGAGCGATCAAATCTGAGGCATGCCCTCTCGCATCTGCGCTGCCGGCGTCTATATCCGGTTTACGCCGCGCTCAAGCTTGATTACAGCTATGCGGACGATTCAACGGAACCCGACAGCCTCATGGCCGACGACCACATCCGCTACGACATTCTGGCCCAGGAGGCATTGCGCGGCGTCATGCGCAAGGTCCTGGCCGAGGTCGCGCGCACCGGCCTTCCCGGCAACCATCATTTCTTCATCACTTTCCTGACCGGCGCCCCGGGCGTGCGCGTATCTTCCCGCTTGCGCGAGCGCTATCCCGAACAGATGACCATCGTCATCCAGTTCCAGTATTGGGACCTGAAGGTGACCGACACCGGCTTCGAAGTCGGGCTGTCTTTCTCCGACGTGCCGGAAAAGCTGGAAATCCCGTTCTCGGCCGTGCGCGGCTTTTACGACCCGTCCGTCAATTTCGAGCTCGAGTTCGACGTGAGGACGGAGACCTCGGCAGAAGAGGAACTGGGCGGCCAGCCCGCTTCCGAACCGCTGGCCGTCGTCGCCGAGAAAAAGCCTGAGAAGAAGAAGACCGCAGAGGCTGAAAAGAAGCCTGCCGCGGCCGATGCCGCAAAAGGCGCCGAAGTGGTGTCGCTCGACGCCTTCCGCAAGAAGTGATCCGACGGGCCGCGCGACATGGCCGACATCGTCAATCTCCGCCAGGCCCGCAAGCAGAAGGCACGAGCCGAGAAGGGGCGCCTGGCCGAACAGAACCGGACGCTGCACGGCCGTTCCAAGGCCGACCGGGAGCGTGACCGTCTGATCGCCGACAAGGCAGAAAAGTTTATCGCCGGCCATCGCCGCGAAGCCTCGGGCGATCCGGATTCCCCGGGTATCGGACCGAAAAGTGCGCCGCGGTTTTCGGATAAATCCGATGCTTGAAGTGAAATGAGTCACGTCCGGTGAGCCCGGTCGAGAAACGCTCGGTGACCATTCGCGGCCATCGCACCAGCTATTCGCTCGAAAAGCCGTTTTTCGACGACCTCGTCGCCATCGCGGTCGCGCGCAAACTGACGCTCGCCGCCCTCGTCGCCGAAATCGACGAGGCCCGGCCGCGCGATGCCAACCTGTCCTCGGCGCTCAGGCTCTACGTCTTGGATTGGGCGAAGCGAAAGATGAAACCAGTCTAGGTGGAGCTATCCGCCGCCCAGCGACTTCAGCAGATTGTCGATCGACGAAGGTTCAAGCGTGGGTTTTGGCGCGGATTCTGCTGGCGGCGGGTTGTCATTGGCCGGCGGCTGAGGCGCGCGCTCGATTTTCTGCGCCTGCTCAGCGGCGGCCCTGCGTTCGGCGTCGAGCTTTGCCTTTTCTTCCGCAGCGATCCGCATCGCCTCTTCCATCTTCCCGCGTTGCTGTTCTTCGGCCCCCGCCGCCTCGTCCGCCGCTTTCTGCGCCGCCCTGGCTCTCGTTTCGGCGTCCGCCTTAGCCTTGGCCTCAGCATCCGCCTTGGCTTTGACCTCCGCTTCAGCCTTCGCCTGTGCATCCGCCTTGGCTCTGGCCTCCGCTTCAGCCCTGGCCTGCGCCTCGGCCTTGGCTTTAGCCTCGGCTTCAGCCCGCGCCTGCGCATCCGCTTTGGCCTTCGCCTCCGCTTCGGCTTGAGCCTTTGCCTCGGCTTCAGCCTTTGCCCTGGCATCTGCCTCGGCTTGCAGCCGCGCCGCCTCCTGCTGTTTGCGCAATTCTTCGGCTGCCCTCTCACGCTCGGCTTGCAGGGCCGCGTAGTAACGCACCTCGCGCCGCAGCCGCTGTTTTTCAAGCAGTGCCGCCTGCATGGCCTCGACCCGCTGCTGTTCCTTTTCCAGCGCGCGCTGGGTCAGGAACTGCGCCAGCGGCTCACTGTCGAATTGCCGCTTCGCGGCGCCGAGCGGCCCGTCGACGCTGAAGTTCACAGTCGGATCGGAGCCGACCAGCGCCTCGTCGCCGGGCCGATAAGTGATCGAACCGCTGGCGGCGACCGTGCTGGCGTTCAGGTCCGCCGTGATGTCGGCGGACAGCTTCGCCGCCGGATTTTCAAGATTGACCGGCGGTGCCCTCAGCGTGCCACCGGCGACTGTGAAGGCGATGTCGATATCCCCGGCCGGAAAACTGCCGTCCGCGGCGATCTGCGGCGCGAAGCGGGCAGTCTTTGCCGCATCGATATCGCGCCCGATCGCGTCGGCCTTGGCGATGAAGGCGCCAAAGGCGTCGGGATTGACACCGGCAATGGTCAAGCCCTTCAGCGCCGCCGTGCCGGAACCGGACAGCGCCGCAACCATCGCATCGACCGATTTGCCGCTGGTCGAGAGCGCCGCCGAGAAATCGCCGCTTCCGCTGATGCCGGCCTGTGGCAGTACGGTGGCCAGATCGGCGCCGGCAAGTTTCATCTGGCCGGAGAAAAGCCCGGTGCCGTCATTGTTCTTCAGCTCGAACAGCCCGGAAAGCGCACCGCCGGCGAACTTTGCCTTGAGGTCCGACACGCGGATGCCTTCCTGATCGAGCCTCAGCGAAAGCGCTGCGTCATAGGCCGTGGCCAGCGGGCCGGCGGCCAGCGATGCCGTGGTCAGGTCGAGCTCGGCGGTGAACGGCAGGCTGGACTTCTGGCTGAACGGGGCGGTCGGCCAAGCCCCGCCGGCGCCCAGGAAGGCCTGGTCGCCAAATAGAGCCACTGCCATCGGATCGAGATCCAGCTCATCGAGTGCCAGCGCGCCGGCAAGATGCGGCAGCCCGTCCTTGACGTCGACATTGACATCACCGGAAACCGCCGCCTCGTTGATAGCGCCGCTGAGCATGGACAGAACCAGAAGGCCGTTGCCGAAATCGGCGTCGGCCGCAAGCCACGTCGACATGCCTGTCCCCATCCCCGGCAAGCCAACGCCTGTCGTCATCAGCCACGGCTCGATGTCGGCGGCTTCCAGACTGACCTTGCCTTTGGCGGTGGGACCTTGTGGCGTGCCCGCGATCGTCCCGTCGAAACCGGCCTTGAAGTCGTTGCCGATGAGGTTGAAGCTCGTCGCCATGCCGCCGCCAAGCGTGCCTTTTGCCGAGACATCGGTGGTCGCCTCGCCAAGCATGCCGAGTGGCAACGCCGGCAGGCCGTAAAGCGCCAGAAGTGCGGTGGCGTCGGTATTCCTGGCGTTGAAGGTTAGCGACACCGGCGCCTCGAGAAGCCGGTCGGCCACCCCTTTGCCGGACAGCGACGCCGAAAACGCCGAACCGCCGGCCTTGCCTTGCGCGCTGACTGCCAGGCCTGTCGTGCCATCGCCATTGGCGGCGGCACTCGTCACCAGATCGACGCGCGCATCCTGGAACAGTTCGGGATAGGCCGCCGCACGCCCCGCCAACCCCTTCAGCACGGCATTATTAGGATAGTGCTGCGCCGCGACATCGACCAACGGCTTGAGGTCGACGGCGACTACGGAGGCATCGAGCTTGCCGGTCGGGCTCACCGGGAAATCCTTGATCCGGCCGGTGGCGCTGATCGAGGCGCCGGCGAGCCCGCCAACCGAGAGCCGGTCGATTTCGAGCAGACCGTCGCGCAGCCTGAGCGCCGTATCGACGGTATCGGCGGTCAGCCCGCCGGCACTGACCGGTCCGGCCTTGATCTGGAAATCGAGGTCGCGGTCGGAAAAACGGTTGGCCCCCTTGTCGCTGATGAAGATCGAGGCGAAGGCGGCGAGGCCGTCGACATCGAGTTCGCCACCTTCGAGCCGCATCAGCACCGACGGCCTGGCCTCGTCGGGCTGGCTGGAATCGATGCGACCGGAAAATTTCGCCTTGCCGAGAACGAGTTCGAGGTCGCTGAAGGCTTGGCGCTTTCCGGTCAGGTCGACCTTGGCCTTGAAGCCGGCGGCCGGCAGCCGGCGGATCGCTTCGTCGACATCCCTCGACAGCCAGGCGGCAAAGCCGGAAGGCTGCGCCACCGCCAGAAGCAGCGAACCGGTGAAGCCGAAGTGATCCTCGACGCTGAGCATGCCATTTGCTTCCAGCCTGGCACGGCCGGGCAGTGTCGCGGCCAGCGACTTCACTGACCAGCCAGCATCGGCCGGCTCAGCGGAAAGGCGTACGTCGCGAACCGTCGTGTCGCCGGCCACCACCGCCGGCAGCTTCACCTCGACGGTGCCCGGTATGGTCGGCTTGGGCAGATCGAGCAGAGCCTGCTCCAGCGCCGCGACACGCGCCGACAGCGTCAGCCCGGCGCCGGCCGCGGCGCCGACGGCTTCATCGAACTGTACCTGAGCGCCATCGGCCTCGATCGAAAAGCTTGGGTTCGGCCCAAGCTCGACGGCAGCCTTGCCGTCGGCGGTGTATGGGTTGTCGAGCGGCCCGGTCTCGAAGCGGAATTCGTCGACCCCAAGTTTCTGGTGGTCGAGCGAAAACTTGCCGTTCAGCCTGAACCCCGGCTCCGGCTTGCCTGCGCTGGCCTTCATCATCTCACCGTCGGTGCCTTGAAGCTGCGCCGAACTCTTGTCGGCACCATTCTTGTCGGACCTTGCGACCTTGAACTGGCCCGAATAGATGGCCGCGCCGTTGACGATGCCGGCATTGCCGTCGGCTTCGATGACCAGCGGATAGGCGTCCGGATCGGCCTTGAGCCTGAGCCGCATCTGCCCGTCGCTACCGGCCTTGCCGGTGGAGGCGACGACCATGCTGCGCAGACCGTCGAGCCGCAGCGAACCATCCATCCGCCAAGGTCCGGCCAGCGATTTGGCAGAGATCGTCGAATTGATCTCGGAAAGGAGATGGCTGCGCCCGCCGGCGGCATGGCGCAGTGCGATCTCTCCGTCCGTCACCGTCAGCTTCTCGATCGAGATCTGGCTGGGATCGAAGGGCGACGACGGGCGTATCGCCCAGTCGACCGTGCCGTCGGCGGCAATGTCGATCGTAGCCTTCGGCCGCACCAGCCGCATGTCGAAGATCAGCACTTCCCCGCTCAGGAAGGGCGCCAGTTCCGCATCCATCGAAAAGGTCTCGACGGTCATTGCCGGCTGGCCGCCGGGGCCGCCGGCAACAGTGACGTTCGAGAAGGTCACCGACGGAAACGGCAGCAATTTCGCCGTCGCATCGCCCTGAACGGTTACCTTGCGGCCCAGAATGGCGCTTGCCTCGCGCTCGAAATCGGCACGGTAGCCCGTCCAGTCGATAAAATACGGCACCACCAGCGCCGCACACAGCACCAGCACGAAAAGGCCACCGAAGATCACGAACAGGCGTGCGAGCATGAGCTCCGAGCAGTTGATTGAGAAATCAGCCGCACTCTATCCGCATCGGCGTGTCGATAAAGAGGCAAATCGATCGCCCCAAGAGCAAAAAGCTCTAGTCGGCCGGCAGTATCTTCCCAGGGTTCATAATATTCAGCGGATCGAGCGCCTGCTTGATCGTGCGCATGATGTCGACGCTGTGGCCGAGTTCATGGCGCAGGAAGCCGACCTTACCTTGTCCGATGCCGTGCTCGCCGGTGCAGGTTCCGTCCATGCCGATCGCCCGCATATTCAGCCGCGCGACGAACTCTTCCGTTGCGGCGATTTCCTTCGGATCGTCCACGTCCATCAGCACCAGCACATGGAAATTGCCGTCGCCGGCATGGCCGACGATCGGCGCGATCAACCCCATCTCAGCGATGTCGGCCTCGGTTTGCGTGACGCATTCGGCAAAGCGCGAGATCGGCACGCAGACGTCGGTCGACAGCCCCTTGGCGCCGGGCCGCAGCGTCAGCGACGACCAATAGGCGTCGTGCCTGGCCTTCCACAGCTTCGTCCGTTCCTCGGCGACGCTGGTCCACAGGAATGGTCCGCCGCCATATTCTTCGGCGATCATGCCGAAAGTCTCGGCCTGCTCGGCAACGCCGGCATCACTGCCGTGGAATTCGACGAACAGGCATGGGCTTTCCGGGTAATCGAGTTTCGAATAGCTCTTCATCGCCCGCATCTGCAGCGCATTGACCAGTTCGATGCGCGCCACCGGAATACCCATCTGGATCGTCGCAATCACCGCATTGCAGGCCGCCTCGACGCTGGGAAACGGGCAGACGCCGCCGGAAATCGCCTGCGGAATGCCCTGCAGCTTCAGGGTCAGCTGGGTGATGATGCCGAGCGTGCCTTCGGAGCCGATCAGGAGCCGCGTCAGATCATAGCCGGCCGAGCTCTTTTTTGCACGCTTGCCGGTCGTCACCGTCTCGCCGTCGGCCATCACCGCCGTCAGCGACAACACATTCTCGCGCATCGTGCCGTAGCGCACGGCATTGGTGCCCGACGCCCGCGTCGCCGCCATGCCGCCGAGCGATGCATTGGCGCCCGGATCGATCGGAAAGAACAGGCCGGTGTCGCGCAAGTGCCGGTTGAGATCCTCGCGCGTCACGCCGGGCTCGACCGTGCAGTCGAGATCCTGCGGGTTGACCGCGAGGATGCGATTCATCCGCGACGTATCGACAGAGATGCCGCCACCCGGCGCGTTGGTGTGGCCTTCCAGCGAGGAGCCGACGCCGAAAGCGATCACCGGCACGCGGTGCGCGGCGCAGGCCGACACGATCTCCTGCACCTCCACCATCGTCTCCGGAAAAGCCACGCCATCCGGCGCCTGGGTCGGAATGTAGGTGGTGGTATGCGCGTGCTGGGCGCGGATCGCCTCGCCGGTCTGGAATCTCTCGCCGAGCCGCTGCTTGAGGACGCCGAGCACAGCGGCGATCCCTTCTTCGTTGCGCTCGACCGGATTGAGGTCGCTCAGAGCCATGTTTTCCTCCGCGAATGGACCAGTGCCCACCCTGTTATGGATCTATGGAGGCTTATCGCATCGGCCCGAAAATCGGAATCGATTTTCGGAAAGCACGATGAGAAGATTCAAAGTCTTGAGACGCGTACTTAGTGCGTCCAATTGGACGCACATCCGCTCTAGTCTCACCGACCACGCTCTGTCCAGCCAGAAGGAAGTTTTCGATGTCCACCCCCGCCCCGTTCGTCTCTCCTCCCATGGCCATCGAGAAGGACTGGATCGACTACAACGGCCATCTCAATATGGCCTATTACAACGTGCTGTTCGACCGCTGTTCCGACGAAGCGTTCGAGATGATGGGGATGGGGCTGGATTATGTGAAGCAGCGGCGGCTGACCATCTACACGGCGGAAGTCCATGTCTGCTATATCAGGGAGCTGCATCTCGACCACAAGGTCAATGTCTCCTTCCAACTGCTCGACCATGACGACAAGCGGCTCAGAGCCTACCAGGAAATTCGTCATGTCGACGGTTGGCTCGCTGCCACTTCCGAATCACTGTCGCTGCATGTCGACATGTCCGGTCCGAAGGTGGCGCCCTTCCCGGCCGATGTTCTGGCCAAGGTGGAAACCATGCGGGCCGCCCATGCGGCGCTGCCGATGCCTGAGCGCGCCGGCCGTTCGATCGGTATTCGTCGCAAGACGCTTGAACCGCAGTCGGACCGCCGTTAACCTTACCAAGGTTTTAACGTGAACAAGTCGAATTGAGGCGTTGAACGACTCAGCGCGGCGTTGGAAAACCCTCCGCATCGGGTTGATACGGGGGCGGAGCTGAAGCGGTTCGGGAAACGTGCATGAAAACCGACATCAAGGTCGAGGCGGACAGGCTGGCAGCCGATCCACGCATCAGCGACTATGATTTCTGGCGCTCGCTGAAGAACCTCAACAACGAGATCTTTCACATCGCCAACAACAACGAGCCGATCCCTTTCGCCATGGTCCGCTGGCGCGCCATCCTGAAGCAGGCGCGCTCGAAGCGCGGCCATGCCTGATCGGTGCGGGAAGAAATAGGCTCGTCGTTAGGTTGCATTTTTCTGGGGCGTTTGCGCCGCCCCTTATCCGGCTGCCGCCACCTTCTCCCCGTATAGTGACGGGGAGAAGGGAGCTTGCAGCCTGGCGCTTTCTCTGCAACGCTGGAGATTAACGAAATTCGCCGCAGACGCGTCCTTCTCCCCGTCACTATACGGGGAGAAGTGCCCGGCAGGGCGCTGAGGGGCGGCGCGACGTTTCTAGTTAAGCTGATGATGCGCTGACGAGCGGACCACTTCACCTCGAATATCAGGGCTGGTGCTTCACTGCCCCCAGCGGCGAGCGCGCCACCACCGGTGACGACTGGATGATCGCGGTGTTGGTCATTGCAAACGGAATGATGCGGTCGATCACCCGTTCGAGCTCGGCTACGGAGCCGACATGCGCCAGCGCGACGAAACAGTCCTCGCCGGTCACCCGGTCGCATTGCGCGATTTCCGGCAAGTCGCGGATGATCTCGGCCACCACAGCCAGTTGCCCGGGCACCGGCCTGATCCGCAGCCATGCCGACAGTTTCATGCCGAGCGCGGCCGGGTTGATCCGCACCGTATAGGCCTCGATCACGCCGCTCTCCTGCAGCCGCTTGATGCGTTCGGCTACGCTCGGCGCCGATAGGCCGACGGAACGCGCCAGTTCGGCGGTGCTGGTGCGCGCATCCTTTTCCAGCAGGCGCAGGATCTTCAGGTCAGCCGCATCCAGATCGGTATTTTCGTTTCGAAGGCGTTTCAGACAAAACTCCTTGGTTTTGGAATAGAGGTTATCTCTTCGGCCGACTATCAGCCATATAAATCCAAAAAACTGCCTGCGATAATGATCTCATGGATGATCCAGCGCAAGCTCCGGCTGCAATCCCTGCCCTCGCCGGGCCTGTCTTTGGCAAGCTGGCGACCTTCCTGCCGCCGCATGTCTGGTTCGGCGTCAGCGCCGTGTTCCACTATCTCGGGCCGGCTTTCGCCGTGCTGCTTTTCCCGCATGTCGGCGTGCTCGGCGTGGCCTGGCTGCGCATCGTCACGGCCGCCCTCGTCTTCGCGCCACTGACCCGGCCCTGGACGGTCTTCGCCGGCGCCGACCGCCCGACACGACTGCTGCTTCTCGCCTTTGGCGCCTGCCTGGGCATAATGAATTGCTCCTTCTACCTGGCACTCGACCGATTGCCGATCTCGCTGGTCGCGGCGATCGAATTCGTCGGCACCATCGGCGTCGCGCTGGTCGGCGTCAGAAGCCCGCGCAATCTCGCAGCTCTTGTCATCGCCGTCATCGGCACCTTGCTGCTGATCGACGTCAAATGGTCAAGCGACCCGATCGGCCTGTTCTGGGCCTTCCTCAACGGCGCACTGTTCGTTGGCTACATCGTGCTTGGCCATCGCGTCGCCCGCGCCGGCGCTGGCGATGGCATCGCCGGCCTGGGTGCCGCCATGGCGGTCGCCTTCCTCATCGTGCTGCCGGTCGGCTTCACCGATGCGCTGCCGGCTTTCTCGGCGCCGCCACTGCTCATCGCCGCCATCGGCGTCGGCATCTGCTCGTCGGTCATCCCCTACATCTGCGACCAGCTTGCCATGTCGCGGCTGCCGCGCTCGAGCTTCGCGCTGATGCTGTCGTTGCTGCCGGTCAGCGCCACCCTGATCGGCGTCATTGTGCTCCGCCAGATACCCGGCCCTATCGATTGCATCGGCATTGCGCTGGTGATGGCCGGGGTCGCTTTTCACAAACCGGCAAATGCCTGATCAGGCAAGCTTCTCCTTGAGAAAGGCGATCGTCCGGCCCCAGGCGAGGTCCGCCGCGTTCTTGTCGTAGCGGGCCGCCGACGTGTCATTGTTGAAGGCATGATTGGCGCCTTCATAGACATAGATCGTGTACTCGACCTTGGCGGCATCGAGTTCCTTCTTGAAGGCGTCGATACCGGCATTGATGCGTGTGTCGAGCCCGGCATAATGCAGCATAAGCGCCGCCTTGATCTTCGGCACGTCTTCGCCCTTCGGCTGCATACCGTAATAGGCGACAGCGGCAGCCAGATCCGGCGTGTTGGCAGCCAGCGTGTTCACCGTGCCGCCGCCCCAGCAGAAGCCGACCGCGCCGACCTTGCCGTTGCCATCCGCGTGTTCTTTGAGGAAAGCGACTGTTGCGACCGCATTGGCGCCGACCTGTGCCGGATCGAGCTTGGAAAACAGGTCACGCGTCCTGTTTTCATCGGCCGGCGTGCCGCCGAGCGGCGTCATGAAGTCCGGCGCAAGCGCCACGAACCCTTCCAGCGCAACGCGTCGCGCCACGTCGCGTATATGCGGGTTGAGTCCTCTGTTCTCATGCACGACAATGACCGTGCCGAGCTTGCCGGTCTGATCCGCTGGCTTGACCAGATAGCCCTTCATCCCGCCACCGCTGCCGGGATAGCTGATGTCCTCGCCTTTTACGCGAGGATCGTCGTCCGCGACGATTGCCGCCTGGGCCGAATTCGCCGCCAGCAGCGGCGCAATTGCGGCCGCCGCCGCACCTGATCCGGCAAGCCTGGTCAACTGTTCCATGAAGCGCCGCCGGTCGAGCGTCAGATGCGTGTATTCGTCATAGGCGTCTATCATCGCCTGGGTAATGGCGGGTCTCGTGACGGCTGGGCTGGCAGGGCTCGGTTTTGTCATGGCGCTCTCCTCGGCTTCGGGAAGTACTTCCGCCGCGCAACATAGGATAGAAGCCCTCATGGTCCAGTCACGGATGAGTGACGCCCTCCACAACGTCGGGTCGGCCTGCATTGGCTATGGACCGCCGGAGCGATTTTTTCAGTCTAAGGATGTGTTACTTCGGCAGCGTATAGGCCATCACGTAATCCCCCGGCTTAGTACCGACCGAGCCATGGCCGCCGGCGACGATAACTACGAACTGACGTCCGTCAGCGACCGTATAGGTCATCGGGGTCGACTGCCCGCCGGCCGGCAGCCGGGTCTGCCAGAGCTGCCTGCCGGTCGTCAGATCATAGGCGCGAAAAAAGTCGTCGACCGCAGCACCGAGGAAGGCAACGCCGCCAGCGGTGGTCGTCGGCCCGCCGATACCTGGCACGCCGACCTTGAGCGGCAGTGGCAGCGGCGTCATGTCGTAGACGGTGCCGTTGCGGTGTTTGTAGACGATCTTGCCGGTCCTGAGATCGACGCCCGCGACATAGCCCCAGGGCGGCGCCTGGCAGGGAATGCCGAGCGGCGACACAAACGGCTTCAGTATCACTGCGTAAGGCGCACCGTCATTGCGGTTTAGGCCCTGTTCGCTGCCCTTGGTGTCGCCCGGCGGCGGCACGTCCGCTGCGGGGCCAGCTTGGAGATGTGTTCTACCGGATTTGTAAGTTCCGGCCTGGATCGAGAACAAAACGGAGACACTTCTGGCCTTTCGCTGCCGAATCACTACATTCGGGGACAATGTCCGGCTTTTCGGAAGATATGCCTTTTTTTGACGAACCGAACGCGCGGCCCACGGCCCCGTCCGGCATCGCCGCGCGCGCCATGGCTGCCCGCAGCGGCCACACCAAGGCGCCCGACTATCTGAACGGGCTCAACCTCGAGCAGCGGCTGGCGGTGGAAACCACCGAAGGCCCGGTTCTTGTGCTGGCCGGCGCCGGCACCGGCAAGACGCGCGTCTTGACCACCCGCATCGCTCACATCCTCGCCACCGGCAAGGCTTTCCCCTCGCAGATCCTCGCCGTCACCTTCACCAACAAGGCGGCGCGGGAGATGAAGCAGCGCATCGGCATGCTGATCGGCGAAGGCAATATGGAGGGGATGCCGTGGCTCGGCACCTTCCATTCGATTGGTGTGAAGCTGCTGCGCAGGCACGCCGAACTTGCCGGGCTCAAATCCGACTTCACCATTCTCGACACCGACGATGTCGTGCGCCTGATCAAGCAGCTGATCCAGGCCGAAGGGCTGGACGACAAGCGCTGGCCGGCCAAGCAGTTCGCCCAGATGATCGACAGCTGGAAGAACAAGGGGCTTGGCCACGCCGACATTCCCGAGGGCGACGCCCGCGCCTTCGCCAACGGCAAGGGCCGCGAGCTCTATAAGGCCTATCAGGAGCGGCTGAAGACGCTGAACGCCTGCGACTTCGGCGATCTCCTGTGCCACCCGATCCGCATCTTCCGAGCCAATCCGGACGTGCTGAAGGAATACCATAAGCGCTTCCGCTACATCCTTGTCGACGAATATCAGGACACCAACACCGCGCAATACATGTGGCTGCGCCTGCTGGCGCAGCGGCCGGATGCCGGACGTGCTTCAACGTCGACAGATCTGCGATCGGCCGAAGGCCGCAAGCCCGACCGGGCGCCCGAGCCGTTGCGAGGCCCGCGCGGAGGGCCCGCGCCGGCAGGCGCGGAACAGCCCGTGAGCGAAAACAAAGTAAACATCTGCTGCGTCGGCGACGACGACCAGTCGATCTATGGCTGGCGCGGGGCCGAGGTCGACAATATCCTGCGCTTCGACAAGGATTTCCCCGGCGCCAAGATCATCCGGCTAGAGCGCAACTACCGCTCCACCGCGCACATCCTCGGCACCGCCTCCCACCTCATCGCCCACAATGAGGGCCGCTTCGGCAAGACGCTGTTCACCGAAAAGGTCGCTGAGGACGACGAGAAAGTGCATGTCCACGCCGCCTGGGATTCCGAGGAAGAGGCCCGCGCCGTCGGCGAAACCATCGAAGCCTACCAGCGGCAGAAGCACAATCTCAACGATATGGCCATTCTTGTCCGCGCCTCCTTCCAGATGCGCGAGTTCGAGGACCGCTTCGTCACGCTCGGTCTCAACTATCGCGTCATCGGCGGCCCCCGCTTTTACGAGCGTCTCGAAATCCGCGATGCGCTGGCCTTCTTCCGCGTCGTCGCGCAAGGCGCAGACGACCTCGCTTTCGAGCGCATCGTCAACGTGCCGAAACGCGGCTTGGGCGAGGCCACCATCCGCCAGATCCACGACACCGCACGGGCGCTGCGCATCCCGATGCTGGAGGCGGCGGCAAAACTTGCCGAGAGCGACGAGCTGAAGCCGAAGCCGCGCGCGGCACTGCGCGAGGTATCGGCCAATTTCGAGCGCTGGCAGAAGGCGCTGGAAACCACGCCGCACACCGAGCTCGCCGAGACCATTCTGGAGGAGAGCGGCTACACCGACATGTGGAAGAACGACCGCTCGGTTGAAGCGCCCGGTCGGCTGGAGAACTTAAAAGAACTGATCCGCTCCATGGAGGAGTACGAATCGCTGCGCTCCTTCCTCGAACATGTCGCACTCGTGATGGACGCCGAGCAGAACGCCGAGCTCGACGCCGTCAACATCATGACGCTGCATTCGGCCAAGGGCCTCGAATTCGAGACGGTGTTCCTGCCTGGTTGGGAGGAAGGTCTTTTTCCACACCAGCGTTCCCTCGACGAGGGTGGCCGCTCCGGGCTCGAGGAGGAACGCCGCCTCGCCTATGTCGGCCTGACCCGCGCCAAGAAGAACCTGCACATCTGGTTCGTCTCCAACCGCCGCATCCACGGCCTGTGGCAGTCGACCATCCCGTCGCGCTTCCTCGAGGAATTGCCGGAAGCCCATGTCGAGGTCGCAGAGGGCGGCAACAGCTACGGTGGTTACGGCAATTCCTACGGCGGCGGTTCTTTTGCCCCGGGACGTGGTGGCCGGCAGAACCCCTATGGCGCGTCGCGCTTCGACAATGTGGGCGGCAATACAGGCGGCACTGAGAAATCCGGCGCCTTCTCCAGCACCTATGCGACGCCGGGCTGGCAGCGCGCGCAACAGAACCGCACCGAGGCGACCGACCGCAACTGGGGCTCGCGTTCCGGCCACCAGGTCGAGCGCATCGGCTATGGCGAAACCGACAGTGGCTATGGCGCCGGCCGCACCTCGATCAAGGGCCGCACCATCGACGGCGAGCTGGTCGCCAAATCCGTCGCCGACAAGCCCTCGGCCTTCAATGTCGGCGACCGCGTCTTCCACCAGAAATTCGGCAACGGCAATATTTCGGCCATCGAAGGCAACAAGCTGACCATCGACTTCGACAAGGCCGGCCAGAAACGCGTGCTGGATGGGTTTGTCACCGGCGTGTGAGCGTCGGTCCCGTTCAGCGATAGCGCGCCTGGTTCCACTTGTGCCCGAGCAGCGACAGGATGATGATCAATCCGTTGAAGAACTGGACGTAGAAGCCGCTCAGGCCAGCCGCCACGACGCCGGTCTGGATGAACGACACGGTGACCGCGCCAATCGCACCGCCGACGACCGTGCCGATGCCACCCCAGGTCGGCGTGCCGCCGACGAACACCGATGCCAGCACCGGCAGCAGGTATCCGTCGCCAGCCGTCGGCCACCAGGTGAAGTTGATCATCACCGAAAACGTGCCGGCGATCGCAGCGCCAATGCCAACGAAGACGAACACCTTCACCCTGACGCGCTTGACGTCGATGCCCATCTGCTGGGCGCTGTCGGGATTGTCGCCGACCACCTTGACCTGCGCGCCGAAGCGATGCCGGTTGTAGAGCAGCGCCGACAGCACGACGAAAGCGATGGCCCAGAAGATCTGCACCGGGATGCCATAGAGTTGGCTGGAGAAGATCTGGTAGGCCCAGCTGTCGGCGAGGCTAGTCAGCGCCGTCGACCTGCCCTCATTGATGATCTGGATCAGGCCGCGCAGCAGGAAATTCATGCCAAGCGTGGCGATCAGCGACGACAGCCCGCCATAGACGACCAGCGACCCGACCAGGAAGCCGAGCAGCGTGCCCGTGGCGATGGCGGCGGCAATGCCGAGGAACGGGTCGTAGCCGGCCTGCACGACCAGCGCGAACACCCAGGAAGCAAAGCCCATTGTCGCCGGAAACGACAGGTCGATCTCGCCGCAGGTGACGACGAACACCAGCGGCACCACCACGAACAGCGCCACCGGCAGCGTGGTGAGCACGGAACTATAGAGGTACCAGGTGGTGAAAACGGTCGGATTGGCGATTATGAACACCGCCATCATGACGATGAACACGGCAAGCGTGCCGAGCGCGGCGCGGTTGTCGAGGATGAAACCGCGCAGCCAATTGTCGGATGGATGTCTCCACTCTTTCCCGGCGGCCTCATTATGCGTGCCGCCGAGGGGACTCTTCAGATCGGGTTCCATGGTCTTGCTCATCGCGCCGCCCTCCCCGCATCGCCGGCCTCGTGCAACCCGGGCAATCCGCCGGGGTGGGCTAGGTCTTCCATGAAGTTGATCAGGTCTTCGGCCGACTTGACCTCGCCGCGGCCGGCGGTGAACGCCACCTTGCCGCGGTCGAGCACCACGAAGCGATCGGCAATGTCGAAGACATGGTGGATGTTGTGGCCGATGAACAGGATCGAGCGCCCGCTCGCCCGCACCTGGCGCACGAAGTGGAAGACCTTGGCGGTCTCGGTCAGCGACAGCGCCGTCGTCGGCTCGTCGAGGACAATCAGCTCAGCCTTCTTGTAGATGGCGCGGGCGATGGCCACGCCCTGGCGTTCGCCGCCCGAGAGCTGGCCGACGATCGAGTGCGGCGTGAAGACTTTCGAGGTGAAGCCGATCTCGCGCATCAGCCGGCTCGCCTCCTCGATCTCCTTGTTGACCTTCAGCCAGCCCAGCCAGCCGGTGAGTTCGCGGCCCATGAAGATGTTGCGCACGATCGTCTGCTGCACGGCGAGCGCCCGGTCTTGGAACACCGTCTCGATGCCGGCGTCGCGCGAGCGCGCGGCGCTCCATCCGGTCACCGGCTTGCCGCGCACAAGGATTTCGCCGCTGGTCGGCTTGACCACGCCCGACAGGATCTTGATCAGCGTCGATTTGCCGGCGCCGTTGTCGCCGATCAGGCCGACGACCTCGCCACGGTCGATGCTGAGATTGACCCCGCCCAGCGCGTAGACCTGACCGTAGGACTTGCTGATGTCGCGCAGTTCGATGATGCGTTCGGCCATCGGATCCTCGCTTGATTGTCGCTTACCGGCCTTTTCCGCCGGCGGTCCCGCCGGCCGGGGTCGATCCCGGCCGGCGGCGGCTTGGGAGGTCAGCGCAGCGCCTGCTTGGCGAGTTCGGCGACGATCTCGTAATTCTGCGGCGTGACGAAGCCGGCACCGGTGTCGACATTCATCGGCGCCAGACCCAGCACCACCTGCTGGCAGAGGCTGAGGATCGGCAGATAGCCCTGCAGGAAGGGCTGCTGGTCGGCGGTGAGCTGCACCCAGCCGCCCTTGAAAGCTTCGACGATCTGCGGGCTGGTGTCGAAGCCGAAGTTGAAGATGTCGCCCGGCTTGCGTCCAGCCGCCTGCATGTAGGTGGCGACGTTGCCGAGCATCTGGCCGCCGGGATAGCCGACCGCCTTGACGTCGGGATTGTTGAGCAGTGCCGCCGTGAGCACCGGAATGGCCAGATTGGGATCGGAAGCCCATTCGCCGCTCGGCGGCGAGGGGAGCTGGATGACCTCGACGCCGGCCTCCTTCAACACGGCAACCGTGCCGCGCTCGCGCGCGCCGCGGGCCTCGTTCTCGAAGGGGCCAATCATGATCGCCTTGTCGCCGGCCTTGAGCCCGGCAAGCTTGAGCGCTTCGGCGCCAAGCGCGCGGCCCTGCTGCTCCTGCTGGGCGCCGACATAGCCGCCGCCGAACGCCGCCACCACCTTCGGCACCGGCACGTTCTGGTACATCATCTTGATGCCGTCCTTGTGCGCCTGTTCGGCGAGCGGCATGATCGAGGCGTCACCAGGATGGCCCATCATGGCGATGCCGCCGGGCTTGACCGCGACGGCCTCGCGCAGCTGCTGCACCATCTTTTCGGCGTCCCACTGGGAGAAGATGTAGTCGACCTTCGGTCCAAGATCGGCGGCCGCCTGCTTGGCGCCATTGTAGACGATGGTGCCGAAGGCGTCGCCCTCGGCGCCGCCGACGAAGAAGCGGATATGGACGTCCTTGCACCACTGGGCGTCGAGCGCCTGCGCCGGCAAGGTGGAGATGGCGGCGGCGAGCGCCGTGGCGGCCGCCACGACGGTCGAGCGCAGAACGGTCGTTCTCATCGCGATGCTCATGCACGTTCCTCCCATTGTTCCCTCGCAAGCCGAGGGGTTTCGACGAATGCTTCGGCTTTTCGCCGCAAAGCTTCACTGACCGGCCCTCCCGCCGGCCGGATTCTCAAGCTGGATTTGGCAGGTAGCTGGCACCTCCCCGGCATTGCTTGAGGAAATCCAGCGCCCGCACCTGGCCGGTAATCTCGAGGTCGCCGCGATAGACCGGGTCGTGCCAGCCTTCGATGTCGATGGCACCCTTGTATCCGGCCAGCCGCAATTCGCTGATCACCCGCGTCCAGTCGCTGTCGCCGAAGCCGGGCGTGCGCATCTGCACGAATGGCAGGCGGCCGAACACGCCATGCTCGCGGATCACGTCCCAGCGCACCGTCGCGTCCTTGCCGTGGACATGGAAGATGCGCGGCGCCCATTTGCGGATCTGCGAGATTGGATCGATCAGATAGACGAGCTGATGGCAGGGTTCCCATTCCAGGCCGAGATTGTCATCGGGCAATTCGTTGAACATCAGCTCCCAGGCGTCCGGATTGTGGGCGATGTTCCAGTCTCCATCAGCCCAGTTGCCGTCCATCGCGCAATTCTCGAAGGCGATGCGCACGCCCTTGTCAGCGGCGCGTTTGGCCAGCGGTTCCCACACCTCGCGGAAGCGCGGCAGGCTGTCGGGCAGCGGCTTGCCGCGAATGCGGCCAGTGAAGCCGCTCACCATGCCGGTGCCGAACAGATGCGCATGGTCGATGGCCGTTTCCCAGGCATGAAGCACGCCGCGATCGACATCGCCGCTCTCCAGCGGATTGCCGAACACGCCGAGCGAGGAGACGATGACGTCGGCGTCGCCGATCGCCTCCCGGATCTGGCCGGCCAGCCGAGGAAGGTCCTTGCCGCCCAGTGTCTGCCAGAAGAACGGCTGTATGCTCTCGAAGCCGAGCGGCAGAATCTGTTTGATGTAAGCCGCCGGGTCATCAAGGTTGGCCCGCACCATGGTGCCGATCCTGATGTCGAGCAGCGGGTTTGGCATCATGATCCTTCCTGTGCAGCGATGGCGACCCGGCGCCCGGTCTCGGCGCTCTCGATCGCAGCGAAAACCATGGCCAGGCTCTTGATGTTGTCGGAGCCGCGCGTCTCCGGCTCGGTGCCGGTCTCGACGGCGCGGACGAAATCCTGGATGATGCCGAGATGGCCGCCGACGCGATCGGCCGGGTCGAGCGACGGCACGGCTATCGGTTCGGTGCGGTCGAACAGGCCTTCACGGACCGGCTGCACGATTTCCGCCTTCAGCCCGTCCTCGCCGTCCCAGACAATGCTGCCGCGCTCGGCGACGATCCGCCATGTACTGTCCCAGCTGGTGCGGAATCCGGCCGCGCACCAGCTGCCGGCATAGGTGAACAGCTTGCCGCCGCCTAGGTCGAAGCTTGCGGTTGCCGACGACCCTTGCCGATACCAGGAATTGGCCGGCTCCCACTCCTGGCAATAGACACCGGCCGGCTCGCCGGCCACCATGTAGCGGGCGGCATCGAATGTGTGGATCGCCATGTCGAGCAGCAGCACATGGCGCATCTCCTCGCGAAAGCCGCCGAAATGCGGCGCGACGAAGAAGTCGGCGTGGATGCTGGTCGCACCACCAATGGCGCCGGACTCGAGAAAACGCCTGATACGCCTGACATTGGCGACGTAGCGGCGGTTCTGGATGACGGCGTGCACGCGCTTTGCGCGCCGGGCGGCTTCAACGATGGCGCGCGCATTGTCCGGGCTGTCAGCGAGCGGCTTCTCGGTCAGGAGATGGCAATGATGGGCAAAGGCTGAAAGCGCGACGTCGCGCCGGGCCGCGGGAACCACGACGTCGAACACCGCATCGGGCCGGGTCTGGTCGAGCACGGCGTCGAGGCTGGTTCCGATAACCGCGCCGGCAAGCTCGTATTCGCGCGCCCTTGCCCTCGCCCGCTCGGCGTCAAGGTCGACAAGCCCGACAATGGCGAGCCCGGCGACCTGCCTGGCTGCATCGAGCCAGGCCTTGCTCATCGCGCCGCAGCCGACCAGGACGACATTCATCATCCAGCGCTCCTCCTCCGCTCGGCCCCTCCAGACCGATCGTCACGGCATTCACGGCATGACCGTAAACGTTTTTCCGTAAACGTTTACGAGAACACACCCGAAGGCGTAGAATGTCAATTGGCCGCTCCCGAAAATCACCTTGATCACCTTGGCCCGGAGAGCAGCCGGTGCTAGCCAAGCAAGGGGAGAACTGTCCTTTGGCGTCCAGCATTCACGACCTTGCGCGTCACCTGAACATTTCGATCGGTACCGTGTCGCGCGCGCTCAACGGCCGTGCCGACGTCAATGCCGACACCCGCCAGCGCGTGCTCGATGCAGCGGCAAAGCTGAACTATTCGCCGAACCAGTCCGGCCGCAGCCTGCGGCGCGGCGCCACCCACTCGATCGCCTTCATGCTGCAGCCGCATCCAGGCGACCAGCAATATGGCGAACCGTTCTTCATTCCGTTCCTGACCGGGCTGCAGGCCAAGCTCGCCGAAAGCGGGCTCGACCTGATCGTGGTGATGGGCGCGCCGGGCGACTACCAACAGGAGCGCCTGCGCCGGGTGGTCGAGACGCGCCGGGCCGACGCCGTGGTGCTGGCCTATACGCGTCGCGAGGACGAGCGCATCGATTACCTGACCAGGGTCGGCTTCCCATTCGCGACGCTCGGCCGCAGCCGCTCCGGCGGCAAGACCTATCCGTCGCTCGACCTCGATTTCGAAAAAGCCGGGGCCGACGCGGTCGACCGCCTGGTGGCGCGCGGCCACCGCCGCATCGCCGCCATCCGCCCGTCTCTCAACCTCAATTTCGGCTACCTGTTCCTGGCCGGCTATCGCAAGGCGCTGCGGCGGCACGGCATCGAGGTCGACCCCGGGCTGATCGCGAAAGGCTTCATCAACGAGGCCGGCGGCGACGCGGTGACCCCGCAGGTGATGCGCTCCAAGGACCCGCCGACCGCCATCATCTTCAACAATGACGCCATGGCACTTGGCGGCTGCAAGGCGCTGGCCGAGATGGGCATCAGGCCGGGCCGCGACATTGCGGTGATCGTCATCGTCGACACGCCGCTCTGCCGCTATTTTTCGCCGGCACTGACCGGCTTCCGCCCTCCCCTGGAGCCAATGGGACGGCGCCTTGCCGAAATGTTGCTGGCGTCGATCCCGGCCTTCGCCGGCCCTGAGGGGGCCCGGATCATCCGCGAGGTCTGGCCGCTGGAGCTGATCGCACGAGACAGCGATTGACGATGGCCTTCCCCCTCGTTGTTGTGAAAAGAAATACCTGAACGAAGTGAAGGCGAATGAGGGGTGTTGGAAAAAATCCAACGCATCAACGACAAGGGCGAACTCGGTCGCTTCGGCCTGCACAAAAGCGTTGGGCACCGACCGCAAGAGAAAGATCTCAATTGCCCTCTACATCGCCGCCATCCCGCTGGCCTTCGTCAATCAGTGGATCGGCGTCGCGCTCTATATGCTATGGCGCTGGCCGCACCTCCATCAAGGGCCGCACCATCGACGGCGAGCTGGTCGCCAAATCCGTCGCCGACACGCCATCCGCCTTCAGTGTCGGCGACCGCGTCTTTCACCAGAAATTCGGCAACATTTCGGCCATCGACGGCAACAAGCCGACCATCGACTTCGACAAGACCGGCCAGAAACGCGTGCTGGACGGGTTCGTCGCGGCGGTGTGGGACATTTGCCCAGCCGCCTGAAACGCTCAAAACCCGCTCCGCAATTGGCGCACCATGCACATGATCGAGGACCGGCCGGCTGCCGGCGAGCCGCCGGACAGCGGCCTCGGCGTACCGCGCCAGCGCGCATCTGTCGCCGGAGACGCCGAGCGGCTGAAAGACAGTGCCCAAGCCTTCCCTACAGCCCCTTCGCTCGCCTAGGATGAGCCAGGCACAGCAGGAAGAATCATGGGCAAGGGACGGGTCGAGGCATTTACCGATGGCGTCGTCGCCATCATCATCACCATCATGGTGCTGGAATTGAAGGTGCCGCACGGCGAGGATTTTTCAACCCTGGCGCCACTATGGCCGGTCTTCCTCAGCTATGTCTTGTCCTTCATCTATGTCGGCATCTACTGGAACAATCTGCACAACATGTTCCACACCGTGCAGCGCGTCGACGGCCGCGTGCTATGGGCGAACCTCAATTTGTTGTTCTGGCTGTCGCTGATGCCGGTCACCACTGCCTTCATGGGCGAAAACCATTTCGCGCCGGTTCCGGTCGCCGTCTACGGGGCCGAACTCGCGCTGTGCGCGGCCGCCTACATCATCCTCGCGGTCATGCTGCATCGGTTGCACAGCAACGATACCGCCTTTGCCAGGGCGCTGGGCAGCGACCGCAAGGGAAGGATCTCGCTGGCCCTCTATATCGCCGCCATTCCGCTGACCTTCATCAGCCAGTGGATCGGCGTCGCTATCTACGTCCTGGTCGCCATGATCTGGTTCGTGCCGGACAGGCGCTTCGAACGGGTGATCGAAAAATAGGCCTGCTGGAGCATTTTGCAGCCAAGTGGAATCGCTTGGCGTCGCACAAATGCGGCTAAAACAAACAGATAGAGCGGGATGCGCCATTCAATAAGAATGCGTTCCGCTCTAGCCTCGCATCGCCTTCAGCTTTTCCGCCACCGAGGCCGCAAGGTCGGCATAGCGCTCCTCAAGCCGCTCGGCCGCCTTGATCACCGAAAAATCATGACCGAATTTCTCCAGCGCCATGCGCAGCTTCTCGACAAATTCGGCTTGCTTTTCGAGCGCCGAAAACAGCGTCTTCACTTGCGCTTCGCTGATGTCGGGATTGGCAAGCATTTGCGGCACCTCGCGGCTCATCTGGTCGCCGGTGGCGGTCTGTTCTTTCAGGATCTCGATCCAGTCGGTCAATCGGTAATCTCCTTCTTACGCGGACAGCATGCGCAGCGCCTGCCGATGTGGTCAACCCAAGGACGCCAAAGCGGGCTTGCGCGAGCCCCGCGCCGCGTTAAGTTCGGCGCAACTTGAACGAGGACGCTATAGCCATGACCACCGATGCCGAAATCCAGAGCGCTTTGCCTGCCCTTGCCTCCGGCAACGTTGCCGTCATCACCGGCGGCGCCAGCGGCATCGGCCTTGCCGCGGCCAAGCGGCTGGCGGCGATGGGCCTGAAAATCGTGCTGGCCGATATCGGCGGCGCGCGGCTCGATGAGGCTGCCCGCGCCGTTGCAACGATTGCCGGCGACAGCGCGGTGCTTGCTGTCGCCACCGACGTTTCCAAGCCCGACGAACTCGACCGGCTGGCCGAAAAGGCGTTCGGTGCCTTCGGCGGCGTGTCCCTGTTGATGAACAATGCCGGCGTCGGCAACAATCCCGGCAAGCCTTGGGAAAACCGCGACGCCTGGAAGCGGCTGCTGGACATCAATTTCTGGGGCATCGTTCATGGCGTCGAGGCCTTCACACCGCGCATGCTGGCGACCGGCAGGCCGGGCCTGATCGTCAACACCGGCTCCAAGCAAGGCATCACCACGCCGCCCGGCAACCTTGCCTACAATGTCTCCAAATCAGGCGTGAAGACCTTCACCGAAGGCCTGGCACACGCGCTGCGCAACGAGCCCGGCGCAAAAGTTGCTGCGCATCTGCTCATTCCGGGGTTCACCTATACCGGCCTGACCGAAGGTGCGACCGAAAAACCCGCCGGCGCCTGGACCGGCGAGCAGGTGATCGACTTCATGCTGGCCGCGCTGGTGCGTGGCGACTTCTACATCCTGTGCCCCGATAACGAGGCGACACGGCCCATGGACGAAAAGCGCATGGCCTGGGCGATCGGCGACATCATCGAAAACCGCCCTGCTCTGTCGCGTTGGCACCCGGACCACAAGGAAGCGTTCGCGGCGTTCATGGAAAGCTGACGCTCACGCCGCATGCGTCTTCGAGCCGGGCTTTTGAGCCGCAGCTTTCTTGACCGCCATATCGGCGACCTGCCGGTCATGCCGCTTCGCCGCGCGCTCACATTTTTCGCGGATCTCCTGAACCTCGGATTCGGTCAGATGCTCGATACCGATAAAGCTGTTTTTGGCTTTGCTGACCCGGATCAATTCATCGAGCTTCGCCTGGATCGCGGCGCCATCACGGTTTTGGGTATTCTGGATGAGGAACACCATCAGGAAGGTGACGATCGTCGTGCCGGTATTGATGACGAGTTGCCACGTATCGGAAAACCCGAACATCGGTCCGCTTGCCCCCCACGCAACAATGATCAGGAAACAGACGGCGAATGTCGACGGCAGACCGGCGAGATGGGCAACGTAGTTGGCGATCCTGGTGAAAAGCTTCTCTATCATGGCAGGAGAAACAACCAGCATCCGCTCCGGGTTCCCTTGCACGGAGGGATTTCACGGACATAGCCGTGCACGCGCCCGCAAGATCAGGGTGTTTCGTTATCCCAGACGTCGAGGAAGGCCTCGATGGACAGCGTCTGCATGTCGGGGACTGCCTTGGCCAGTCTCTCGGGCGGCCAGTCCCACCAGGCGAGGCTTTCGATCCGCGCGGCGACGTCCGCCGCGAAGCGTTGGCGCAATTGCCTGGCCGGAACGCCGGCGACAATCGCGTAGGCAGGTACGTCGCGCGTCACAACAGCGTTGGCGCCGACGATCGCGCCATTGCCGATGGTCACATCAGGCATGATCACCGCGCCATGGCCGATCCAGACGTCGTGGCCGATGCTGACGGACTTCGCCCGCCGCCTTTCCCGAAACGCCCCGTCGACGCCCAGCCAGCGAAAATATTCGTTCGGGCGATAGCTGATCTTGTGCTGGGTCACCCGCTCAATCGGATGCTCCAACGCGTTGATGCGGCTGTTGGCGGCGATCGAACAGAACTTGCCTATGGTCGTGTAGATCGCCTCGGCATGACGTTCGAAATAGGAGAAGTCGCCGACCGATACCTCGCGCAGGATGACCCGCTCGCCGATCGAGGCGTAGCGCCCGAGCTTGCACGCCTTCAATTCCGCTGTCGGATGGATGCGCGGCTCAGGATCCTTGGGGACAAGATTTTCGGGACGATCCATCCCCGCGGCTTTACGCCCGAGCGATTGGTCCCGCAAGCGGGACCGATCGTCCGTCAGGGCAATTGCGGTCGCCTATTTCGGCTTGCCGTTGGTCCACACCACGTTCTGCCCGTAGAGCGGCACGGTGGTGACCGACATTTTCGCCGAGCCGTCCTGCACCTGGCGCGAATGCGACAGATAGATCAGGGTGTCGTTTGCCTTGTCGTAGATGCGGTTCACCACCTGTTTCTTCCAGATCAGGCTGATGCCTTGCTTGAACACCTCTTCGCCGGCCTCGCTCATGTCGATCTCGCCGATGGTGATCGGCCCGGTCTGGCGGCAGGAGATCGAGGAATCGGACGGATCTTCGAACCAGTTGCCCTTCTGCAGGCGGTCAATCATCCCGCGTTCGAAATAGGTGACGTGACAGGTCACGCCTTCGACCTTCGGATCCTTGATCGCCTCGACGATGATGTCGTTGCCGAGCCAGTCGACGCCGACCTTGCCGACCTCCTGAGCGGCGGCTGCGCCGGCACCGACGACGAGGCATGCGGCCAAAGCGCCGCCGATCAGTTTTCGCCCAATCAGTCTTTGCAAGGGGAGCCTCCTGCGGTTTCGAGTTTCGCCGATCTCAGGTGGGACGGGCGGAAGCGCTTTGCAAGCGGATCACCTTTTGACAGGAAAGCCGGTTGCGGCAACGCGACATCTTTGCGCGGATGGGATCAAACCGTTAAGTGTTCGCCAAACAAGCTCCATGGCGCCCCAATGAAAATCGCGACGGACACCAATTGATGATGCGTTCAATACTGGTCGGCATTCTCGTCCTGATGGCAGCAGGCATCGGCTGGCTCACCTTCGACTGGTACCGCGGGCATTATGGCGGTGAGCCGTTCGGCGCGCCGTTCACGCTGGTCGACCAGAAGGGCGCCCCGATCACCGAGGCTGCGTTTCGCGGCCACCCTAGCGTCGTCTTCTTCGGCTTCACCCATTGCCCGGAAGTTTGCCCGACCACACTGTTCGAACTGGCCGGCTGGCTAAAGACGATGGGTGACGACGGCAAGAACCTGCGCGCCTATTTCGTCTCGGTCGACCCGGAGCGCGACACGCCGGAAATCATGAACGCCTATATCAGCAACTTCTCCGACCGCATCCTCGGCATCACCGGCGACCCCGACAAGGTCCACGCCATGGCCAAATCCTTCGGCATATATTCGAAGAAGGTCGATACCGGCAACGGCGACTACACGATGGACCACACGGCTTCGGTGCTGCTGCTCAACGACCGGGGCGACTTCGCCGGCACCATCGCTTATGGCGAAAGCTCGGAGACCGCCATCGCCAAGCTCAAGCGGCTGGCGGCGGAAGGCTAGTGCATGATCCCGAAAGTGGGAACCGGTTTTCGGATAAGATCATGCTCAAACAAGACCATCGTTGATGACCCAAACGCGGCTCTATTTCACCACTGGAAAGCTCGAGGCCGACCGTATCTTCGCGGCGTTCGAAGCAGCCTTCGAAGACGAGGGTCTGCCGATTGCCATCCTCGAAATCGATGAGGACCGCGACATCCACGAAGTGTCGCTCTATGCCGACGGCGATGTCGACGCCGTCGAAGCTCGTGTGAGAGAGATCCTTGCCGGGCTTGTCT
The DNA here is from genome assembly GCF_053848065.1 of Mesorhizobium sp. BHscii. Taxonomy (NCBI): domain Bacteria; kingdom Pseudomonadati; phylum Pseudomonadota; class Alphaproteobacteria; order Hyphomicrobiales; family Phyllobacteriaceae; genus Mesorhizobium; species Mesorhizobium sp. BHscii. The sequence continues at coordinate 124,760 of NZ_JBSPKW010000008.1, forward strand.
TGTCGAGGCCGATTGCGCGCGAGCCCGTGCCTGATATCGACTGGGTGACGCGTTCTTTGGAGGGACTGAAGCCGGTGCGTGCCGGCCGTTTCTTCGTCCACGGCGCGCATGACCGCGGGAAGCGCCACAGTGGCGAACTCGCCATCGAGATCGAAGCGGGCCTCGCCTTTGGCACCGGCCATCACGGCACCACCGCCGGCTGCCTCGAAATGCTGGAACAGGTCGTGCGGCGCGAGCGCCCGCGCAACGCGCTCGACCTCGGCACCGGCAGTGCGGTGCTGGCCATCGCGGTGGCCAAGCTCGCCCATATTCCGGTGCTGGCGACCGACATCGATCCGGTCGCCATAAAGGTCGCCGCCGCCAATGCGCGGCTCAACCACGTCAAGGCGCTTGTCGAAACGGTGACGGCGCGGGGATTCCACCATCCCATTTTTGCCGCGCGCGGCCCCTTCGATCTCATCGTTGCCAATATACTGGCACGGCCGCTGATGCGGCTGGCGCCCGAAATGGCAAGGCATATCGCTTTGGGCGGCTCGATCGTGCTGTCAGGTATCCTCGACCGACAGCGCGACGCGGTGATTTCGGCCTATGTCGGCCAGCAGTTCCGTCATGTCAGGACGTTGCATCGCGAAGGCTGGGTGACGATTCACCTTAAGCGGTGAGGCCCAGCACTTTCAAACGCAGGCCGTAAATTCGCTCAGACGTAGCGCGACCTTGCCGCCTTCTTCAGTTCTTCGCGATCGTAGCCGTTCGCCTTCAGCGTTTCGTCGTCAAAGGCAAGCAGAACGCCGCTCACATAGCGGCTCGCTTCGCGCTGGCGTGCTTCGATGAGAGCATTCACAGCGCTTCTGAGAAATCCGCGTCTGGCTGAAATCGTGGACATGATGGTCTCCTTTGCAGGGCAATAAGACTCGTTCCTCCACGTCGAAAACGTAAGGTCTGCTGATTTATTTGAAAATCGCTGATTCTGCATGGCGTCTATGCGCAAAAGCGATGCTCTGACCAAGCCCCACCGATTGTTAGGCGGCTGACGCTGTAGCACTCTGATCTTGCGCTGATTTTCTCCGGATCGAAGATCGGCGTAGCAAAAGTCGATTCCGATTTTCGGGGTCATGCGCTACGGTCGCGCCAACATCCGAGGAGAGGCCATATGTTCCAGACCTTTGATTCCGCCGGCGACCCCGCCGTCGGCAAGCCGCGTGTTGCGTTGCTCCGTCAATGGCTTGCGGCCAACGGGCTGGATGGCTTCATCGTGCCTCGTGCCGACGAGCATCAGGGCGAATATGTCGCCGACCGCTCGGCGCGGCTAAAATGGCTGACCGGCTTCAGCGGCTCGGCCGGCGTCGCCATCGTGCTCGGCGACCGTGCTTTCATGTTCGTCGACGGGCGCTACACGCTGCAGGTTCGCCAGGAGGTCGATCTCGACATCTTCTCGATCGAAAGCCTGGTCGACAATCCGCCCCCCACCTGGATCAAGGACAATCTCGGCAAGGGCGTGCGGCTTGGCTTCGATCCGTGGCTGCAGACGATCGGCGACGTCAAGGCGCTGAAAGCTTCGGCCGAAAAATCGGGGGCGACATTGGTGCCGCTCGAGAAGAATCCAATCGATGCCATCTGGAAGGACCAGCCCGAACCACCGCTGGCGCCGGTCGAGCTCCATCCGATCGCGTTTGCCGGCGAACTGGCCAAGGACAAGCTGGCACGGCTGGCCGAGGCCATCGGCAAGGATGGCGCCACCCATGCCGTGCTGACCGACCCGTCCTCCATCGCCTGGGTCTTCGACATCCGCGGCGGCGACGTGCCGCATACGCCGCTGGCGCTCGGCTTCGCCGTGCTCGCCGCCGACGGGTCGCACCTGCTTTTCATGGACCAGCGCAAGTTTTCGCGGACCGTCGCGGCATATCTGACGCAGCTCGCCGAATTGCACGAACCCAGTGAATTCGAAGCGGCGATCGCAGGATTGGCCAAGGGGGGCGCAAGAATCGCGCTGGACCCGGTGCTGGCGGCGGAGAAACTGAGAATGCTGGTCGAGGACAATGGTGGCACCGTCATCACTGCACCTGATCCTGCCCGCATTCCACGCGCGACGAAAAACCAGGCCGAGATCAACGGCGCCCGCGCCGCGCATCGCCGCGATGGCGCCGCCGTAGCCAAGCTGCTTTGCTGGCTCGACCGTCAGGAACCCGGCAAGCTCGACGAGATCGCAGTCGTCACCAAGCTCGAGGAGTGCCGCCGCAGCACCGGCGAGGAAACGCAGATGCCGCTGCGCGACCTGTCCTTCGACACCATCTCGGGCGCCGGTCCGAACGGCGCCATCATGCACTACCGTGTCTCCCGTGCCACCAGCCGAAAGCTTCAGTCTGGCGAGCTGTTCCTGCTCGATTCCGGCGGGCAGTACCAGGACGGCACCACCGACATCACCCGCACCGTGCCGATCGGCAAGCCGACCGAGGAAATGCGCGAACGCTTCACATTGGTGCTAAAAGGCATGATCGGCATTTCCATGCTGCGCTTTCCGCCGGGCACGCGCGGCTCCGAGATCGATGCTGTGGCGCGCCTGGCTCTATGGAAACACGGTTGCGATTTCGCCCATGGCACAGGCCACGGCGTCGGCTCCTATCTGGCAGTGCATGAGGGCCCGCAGCGCATCGCCAGGACCGGCACCGAAAAGCTGCTGGCAGGCATGATCGTTTCCAACGAGCCGGGCTACTACAAGGAAGGCTCTTACGGCATCCGCATCGAGAATCTCGTCCTGGTGACGCCGGCCGAGCCGATAGAGGGCGGCGACATCGCCATGCACGGCTTCGAGACACTGACACTGGCGCCTATCGACGTCAGGCTGGTGCGATCCGACCTTTTGACGCGCGACGAGCTGCATTGGCTCGACATATACCACGCCCGCGTGCTGGCCGAGATCGGACCAATGCTCGACGGCGAAACGCTGGCCTGGCTGGAAAAGGCAACCGCACCACTGCCTCACGATGCAAAGATCTGAGTTTTGAAAGGCGTCGGGCCACCGGGTTGCCGATCTCGGCAAATTGCCGGCTAGATATTCTCGCGAGTGTATATTTCAAAGGGCAAGATGGTGGTGAAGTTGCCGCTCTCATTCGGGGCGGAGACCGCACGGACCATCCCTGCCAGCGCTTCCTGCGCGATGCGGGCAAGCGGGTGCGAAATGACAAAGGTCAGCGTCCCGTCGAGCAACGCCGGGCGGGTCGAGTCCATCAGCTCATAACCGACGACGACGAGGCTGCCGGCCCGGCCGGTGGAGCGCAGTGCCGCGATAGCGCCAGTGATGCCACCGCCGGCGACATAGAGACCGGAGAGATCCGGATTGTCGTTCAGCAGCTTCTCGGTCATCTCCTGCGCGATGGCGCTCGATTCGAAGGTCAGCAGCGGCTCCAGCAGCGTGAAGCCCGGCGCATGCTCGCGGAAATAGGAGCGAAAGCCGCTCTCGTTCATCTCCTGGCAGCGGTAGCGATGATTGCCGACGAGGATGCCGAGCTTGCCGGGCGCGCGACAGACATGCTCGAAGACCCAGGCCGCGGTGCGCCCGACCTTCCAATTGTCCAGCCCGATATAGCTGGCATGGCCCGTCGCCGATATCTGCGAGATCAGCGCAAAGACCGGCACGTTGCGGGCATTGAGCGTATCCACCGCCTGGGTGACGAGTGGATGGACCGCGGCGACGACGCCAACAGCGTTGCATTCGGCGCCCAAGGCCAGCATGCGCGAGGCGACGTGCTGCGGCGACAAATCGTCCAAAAACTCGGTACGCAGCTCTATTTCGCAGTCGGGCATCGTTGGCACCGCCGCACGCAGCGCCTCGGCAATGTTGCGGTAGAAGGCCCGGCCGGGCTGATGCAGCAGGAAGCCGAACCTGAAGCGCGGCCGGGCGGCCGCCACACGGCTGCGCAGCGCCCCCATGCCATAGAAACCGATCTGCTCCGCGGCCAGCATGACATGCTCGCGCGTACCCTGACGGACGGCGCCCGAACCACTCAGCACCCGGTTGACCGTGGCCACCGAAACATTCGCCTCGGCGGCGACGTCCTTGATCGTTGGCCGCTTGCCTTGATCCATTCCGTCTCATCAGCGTGTAGCAATTGATACAAAGATATCATTCATTAGGCAATCCTGAGATGAATGATACAATCATTTTGGAATAAACATTCTATTCTTGATTCATTTTGGATCAAGATGTTTATCTCAACAAAAGCAAGCAAGGCGGAAGCACCGCCGGCCCAAGGATAGCAACAGCACAGCGCAGAGACGTTCTGACTCTCCGCCGACGGCGGGGAGAGGCCGCGTGCGTGTGCGGGCCATCCCAGGGCGTTGCGAGTGGAGTTCTGGATGGACGATCTCAAATACGGCGTGCGCGACAAGCGCGGCGACTGGAAGCCGAACGGGCGCATCGAGGTCGTTCCGTTCTGGAGCTGGCCGCCTAAGCTGCCGAAGATCCTAGCTTGGCTGCCTGGCTATTTCTGGCCGTGGAATGCCTTCCACATGGCCACCGCCCTCCTCTACTGGTTCTATATCGTCCCTGGCATCGAGACGATAAAGACCATCAATTGGCGCTGGGCGCTGTGGCTCTACGCCGTCAACGCTTGCGCCATCTTCGTCTTCTACGGCATTTTCGAGCTGCGCTATTATATCAAGCGCGCGCAGGCGACGCGCTTCAAATACAACCACAAATTCCCCGCCGATGCGCCCTCCGACGTCTTCTGGTTTCAGAGCCAGAACCTCGACAATTTCCTGCGCTCGTTCTTCATCACCATCCCGTTGTGGACGGTGGTTGAAGTCGTCTTCCTGTGGTGCTTCGCCAACGGATACGTCCCCTGGGTCAGCTGGCAGGATCACCCGCTCTACCTCGCCGCGCTGGTGCTGATCGCGCCGGCCATCCACGAGGTGCACTTCTTCTTCATCCACCGCCTGATCCACTGGGGGCCGCTCTATCGCTGGATCCATTCGGTCCACCACAATTCGATCAACCCCTCGCCCTGGTCGTCGCTGTCGATGCATCCGGTGGAAGGATTCCTCTATCACGCGGTCGCCTTCTGGCAGCTGGTCATCCCGTCCAATCCCATTGTCGCGCTGTTCCAGTTGCATGTTGCCGGCTTCGGCGCGGTCAACGGTCATCTCGGCTTCGACAAGCTAGAGGTGACCGAGGACAAGGCCGTCGAAAGCCATGCCTACGCGCACTACCTGCACCACAAATATTTCGAGGTGAACTACGGCGGCGACGGGCTGATCCCGCTCGATAGATGGTTCGGCACCTGGCACGACGGCACCAAGGAGGGCGACGCCATGATGGACGCCCGGTTCAAGAAAAAGCGGGAGCGTATGAACGCCAGGGCATGACCCGGCGAACCATCGATCACGTCATGCAGCGCGAGCGGGAGAGAGGCGCGCGTGCGGGAGAGGCACAGTTTTCTAAACCCGTCTGAAGACGGCAAATGGGAGGAGAAAGACATGAAGCATATCACGAAACTCTTGGCAGCGATCATGCTGGCCAGCGTGGCGGCGACAGCCGTTACCTCCGCCATGGCGGAGCCCAAGGGAGCGAAAATCTTCGTTATCGGCGGCAAGGCCGACGATCCGTTCTGGTCGAAGGTCAAGAAGGGCGCCGACGACGCTGGCAAGGTCGCGGAATTGACGGGCGGCTCGGTGACCTGGCTCGGTCCGCAGAATTACGACAATCTCGGCCCGGACGCGGCCAAGCTCATCCGCACCGCGCTCAGCCAGAATCCGAGCGCCATCGTCGGCCCGGACTGGGTGCCCGAGGCCATGGATGACGCCTTCAAGGAAGTCGTAGCCGCAGGCGTGCCGCTCATCATCTACAATTCCGGCGGGATGGATGCAGCCAAGCGGCTCGGCGCCATGAACTATGTCGGCAACGAAGAATACACGGCTGGTCTGGGCGGCGGCGAATATTACGGCAGCCACGGCTCAAAGAACGTGCTGTGTGTCAACACCTTGCCGGGCGCCACCAACACCGAAGACCGCTGCAAGGGCATTGCCGACGCCATCGCCAAGAGCGGCGGCAAGTCCAGCCAGCTGCCGCTGCCCTCGTCCAGCTTCGGAAACCCGACCGTGGTGGCGGAGGCGATCAAGGCCGCGGTGCTGAAGGACAACACCATCGACGGCGTCATCACCATCAGCGCCGGCGACGCCAACAGCGCCGCCAACGCAATCGGCCAGGCCAATGTCGGCGACAAGGTCAAGCTTGCTTCCTTCGACATGGACGAAACCGGCCTGCAGCGCATCAAGGAGGGCAAGCAGATGTTCTCCATCGACCAGCAGCCTTATCTGCAGGGCTATCTCGCCGTGTCGCTGCTGAACGGCTTCGTCAACTATGGGCTCGACCTGCCAACGAAGCCGGTGCTGACCGGACCGGGCATCGTCGACGCCTCCAACGTTGACGCGACGTTGGCAGGTGCCGCCGCCGGCGCTCGCTAGCTTGCGCAAAGTGTCCGGCCAGAGGATGCGTCCGAGGGCCGGACATCGCCGGCCGGCGCCTCCGACGGAAGGCCGCGCCAGGCTCCCCATGTTCAAGCCAGGGACACTTCGATGACATCCCAAGCCCATGACCAACCCGCCGTGGCAGCGACTGCGCCCCCGCACTCTTCGATGCCCTCGATCGGGGGGCTCGTTCGGCGCCCCGAGGTCGGCTCGCTGATCGGCATGATCGCCGTGCTGGTCTTCTTCTCGATCTTTGGCGGCGCCAATTTCATGTCGGCCGGCGGCGCCGCGAGCTGGCTCAACGTCGCCTCGGAACTCGGCATCATCGCACTGCCGGTCGGGCTGTTGATGATCGCCGGACATCTCGACCTCTCCGTCGGCTCGATGGTCCCGGCCAGCTCGATGACCATTGCCATCATCTCGGGCCACTACGACCTGCCGATCATCGTCGGAATCCTCGCAGCCCTCGGCCTTGGACTCACCGTCGGGTTCATCAACGGCCTGCTGGTGATCCGCACCAAAGTGCCATCCTTCGTCGTCACCCTGGCAACGCTGTTCGCACTGGCCGGACTGACGCTCGGTCTCTCGGTCATTATGACGGGAAGCACAAGCGTGGCACTGAAAAGTGGGCCGATGGCAAAATTTCTGCTGGGCGATTATCTCGGAGGCAAATTCGAGGTAACGCTGTTCTGGTGGATTGCCGTCATCCTGATCGTCGGCTTCATCCTGAATTTCTCGCGCTTCGGCAACTGGATCCTCGCCATGGGCGGCGACGCCGTGAGCGCCCGCAATGCCGGCATCCCGACCGATCGAGTGACCATCGCGCTATTCATGAGCAGCGGTCTGTGCGCGGCCTTCGTCGGCATGTCGCAGGCAATCCTCTACAACAGCGCCCAGGTGGCCGCCGGCCAGTCGTTCATCTTCAACTCGATCATCGCCGTGGTCATCGGCGGCGTGCTGCTCACCGGCGGATACGGATCGGTGGTCGGCATCGTGCTTGGCACGCTGACCTTCTCGATCGTCAACCAGGGCATTTTCTACACCGGCTTCGACGCCAACTGGGCGAGCCTCATCATCGGCGTCCTGCTGCTCGCCGCCGTGCTGATGAATAACACGTTCCGCACCATGGCGCTGACCTACTCGCCGCGCACCAAATCGAGGGCCCGCTGATGACCACGCCCCTGCTCAGGCTGACCGGAATCAACAAGTCGTTCGGTCCGATCGACGTTCTTCACGACATCTCGCTCGACGTCAACAGAGGCGAGGTTCTGTGCCTGCTCGGCGACAATGGCGCGGGTAAATCCACGTTGATCAAGATCCTCTCCGGTGTCCACAAGCCGACATCGGGGACAATGGAAATGGACGGCAAGGCGCTCGAATTCGGCAGCCCCCGCGACGCCACCGATCATGGCATCGCGACGGTCCACCAGTTCGGCGGGACGTTCCCGCTGATGAGCATCGGCCGCTCCTTCTTCGTCGGCGCCGAGCCGACACGGCGCTGGGGGCCGCTCACCATCTACGACCGCAAGCGGGCCAACGAGATCGCCGTCACCGAGATGCGCCAGCTCGGGATCACCCGCATCGACGACGGCGACCGCCTCGTCGGCGGGCTGTCCGGTGGCGAGCGGCAGGCGTTGGCAATCGCGCGCGCTGTCCACTTCGGCGCCAGCGTGCTGATCCTCGACGAGCCGACCGCCGCACTCGGCGTCAAGGAGGCGGCTCACGTGCTGCGCATTGTGCTGCAGGCGCGCCGCAAGGGCATCGCGGTCATCTTCATCACCCACAATGTCGTCCATGCGCTGACCGTCGGCGACCATTTCGCCGTGCTGATCAGAGGCTCCAAGGCCGCCGATTTCTGCAGGGGCGAGAAAAGCCGCGAGGCGATCACCGACCTGATGGCCGGCGGCGAGCAGATGGCCGAGCTCGAAGCCGAGATCGAGAGCTTCAGCGCAACACAATGAAGACTCCCGCTCTCCTCCACAGGGCATCTTCTCGGGCGGCCGGCGGAATGCGTGTTCCCGCCGGCCGCCTTTCGACCAACCGAAGACAGACAGCAGGCAGACAATGGCGACGTGGATTAATGCGTGTGCGACTGACGATATCGAGGAAGAGGACCTGGTCCGCTTCGATCATGATGGCCGGACCTTCGTCATCTACCGCAGCCCCAATGACGAATTCTTCTGTACCGATGGCCTATGCACGCACGAAAAAGTGCATCTGAGCGGCGGGCTGGTCATGGAATACAGGGTCGAATGCCCGAAGCACAACGGCGTGTTCGATTACCGCACCGGCGAAGCGCTGCGCGCGCCGGTTTGCGTGAACCTTAAAACTTACAACACCAAGGTCGAGGCCGGCCGCGTCTATATCGAGATCTGAGATGAGTGATACGTTCACCCTTGCGGCCTGTGCCGAGATGCTATGGCGCGACCGGCCGATGGAATGGCGCGTCAGGCGCCTCACTGAAATGGGCTTTCATGTCGGCCTCTGGAACTGGCCTGACCATGACCTCGCAATGCTGGAAAAATCCGGCACGACCTTCTCGATCATGAACGGCTATCTCAGGGGCCGGCTTGCCGATGACGACGGCGCCGCCGAGTTGCTAAGGACGGCGAAGGAGACAGCGGCGGTCGGCAAGCGCCTCGGCGTCGCCCGGCTCAATTTGCACGGCACCGGACTGGGCGAAGGCGGCCTGCCGGTCACGCCCTGCGAGACCATCACCGGCGCGATGTGGCTCAAGGCCCGCGACACGCTGACCCGCATCGCCGACCTCGCCGAAGCCGAGGGCGTGATCTTCACGCTGGAGAATTTGAACCTTCCGGTCGACCACCCCGGCGTGCCGTTTGCGCACGCCGAACATACGCTGGCGCTGGTATCGAGCGTGAACCGGCCGGGCCTGCGCCTCAATCTCGATCTTTATCACGCGCAGATCGGCGAAGGGAATCTGATCAAACTCTGCCGCGCCTGCCTGCCGTGGCTCGGCGAGGTCCAGGTGGCCGACGTGCCAGGACGGATGGAGCCCGGCACTGGCGAAATCAACTATCGCGGCATCGCTCGCGCGCTGAAGGACATGGGCTATCGGGGGCCGGTCGGCATGGAGGCCTTCGCCTCCGGCGATCCCGAGGCGGCGCTCGAAGCCTTCCGCAACGCTTTCACCATCTGAGGGAACAGGAATGGTCACCAAGAACAGCCGGCCCACCGTCGCCGACATCCGCGCCATGAAAAGCCGCGGGCAAAAGATCTCCATGCTCTACGTCACCACGTTCGAAGAGGCAGCCGCGGCGGACGCGGCCGGCGTCGACATGCTGTCGATCGAAGGCCGCTTCTTCTCACCGGAGATGCGCGAGGCCGCTGGCCGCTGCTTCGTGCAGGTCGGTCTCCCCTACGGCCCCGCCGGCAATCTGGTGACATCAGAGGACTATCTCAAAGCTGCCTACCACTTCATGCGCCTCGGCGGCGATTGCTTCTATTGCGCAGCCTCGCTCGATATCCAGAAGACACTCTGCGACAATGCCGTGCCGATCGTCGCCCATGTCGGCCTGATCCCCTCGCAATGCACCTGGACCGGCGGCTTCAAGGCTGTCGGCCGGACAGCCGAAAGTGCGCGCGTCGTGTGGGACCATGTGAAGCGACTCGAAACCATCGGCTGCTTCGGCGCCGAGCTGGAAGTGGTGCCTGACCGGATCGGCGAACTGATCACCAGGAATACACCGATGATCATGCTTGGCATGGGTGCCGGGCCACATGCCGACGCGCAGTACCTTTTCAGCGAGGACGTGCTCGGCCACACCGCCGGCCACAAACCACGCCACGCCAAAACCTACCGCAACTTCGCCGCCGAGTTTGAACGGCTGCAGCGCGAGCGGGTCGCCGCCTATCGCGAGTTCATATCCGACGTGCAAACGGGCGCCTACCCCGAGCCGCAGCATGTGGTGCCCGTCACCGACGAAGAGCTTTTCGCCTTCAAGGCAGCTCTAGGCCTCTAGAGCGTTGAAGCGCGCGGCGCCTCGGTCAATCTGATTACCCGATGAACTGCCGCGCCAGGATCAACACCGCGGCGCCCGCCAGGAACATCGCCATCAGCCCGCCGCGCAGCGAGACCAGCGCGGTCACGATCAGCGCCGCCCATTCCGCCGGTCCGGCGGTAAGGGCGGCAGGCGCCACCAGTGTCGTCAGCACCGCCGCAGGCACGGCGTTCAGCCCGGCCTCGACACGCGGATGGATATTTTCGAAACGCGAGATGACCAGATGCCCGCCGATGCGGGTGAGATAGGTCGCGATCGCACCGGCGATGATGATCCACAAGGTTGTGCTCATGGCTTCGCCTCGACGCCGCTATGGTGCGGCGGCAGGATGACCGCCAGCAACACGCCGGCGACGGCGCCGATCGAGACATGCCAAGGCGAACCGACCGTCTTGTAGGCGATGATGGAGGCGGCAGCACTGGCAACGACCACCGGCAACCACAGCGGTCTCTTGCGGAAACCCAGGACCAGGCCGAGGAAATAGATCGGCAGCAGGAAATCGATGCCCAGCGCATGTGTATCGGGAATGAGCTTGCCGAACACCGCGCCAAGCGCGCTTTCGGTCACCCAGAACACATAGACCGGGAGGCCAAGCCCCATATACCAGGCAAAGCCGACGGTTTCGCCGGCCTCCGCCTTGCGCTCGGCCACCGCGAACTGCGGATCGGTCAGGATGAAATAGCCGACAGCCTGTTGCACAAGCGGCCAATGTGTGATGCGCCGGCCGATGCCCGCCGAGTAAAGCACATGGCGGAAGTTCACGGCGAAGATCGACAGCACGATCAGCCATGGCGCGACATGCTGCCCGAACAATTCGATGCCGACCATCTGGCTGGCGCCACCGAAAACCATGGCACTCATCAGGGAGGCTTCCAGCACCGAAAAACCGTTGTCGACGGCGATAGCGCCGAACAACAGCGCAAACGGCGCCGACGCCACCACGACAGGCATCGAGAGCCGCACGCCTTGCCAGAATTCGCTCTTCGCACCGTTTTCGGGGATTGCTTCCACCGACATCAGCCACTCCTTTAGAGCGCCGCTCGTCCTGTTGGACGCGGACGCTCTAACGCTTTGAATCGGATCACCCGAAAATCGATCCCGACTTTCGGGCCGATGCGGGGAAAGGCCGTATGTAGGGAGCGCTGCCAGCCTTGTCACACCAATTCGCTTGAGCCAATGATCAGCGGAAATGATCGCCGCAGCCATGTTGCACGTCAGGCCTGCGCCATCCTTCGGAGATTAATCCACCGGGACCCTGGCTTCGATCGCCCTGCCCCAGTCGAGCAGCGGCTTGGCCCGCAAGGCGAAATCGACAAGCTCGTCGACCAATGCCGGCCCATAGATTCCCGCAGGGTCGATTTCGTGCCGGACGGCGAAATGCCGGTTGCGGATGGCCGCCGCGAGATCGGCCTCCGTGACATGCTCGAAGCCGCGTGGCGCTCGCTTCATGCAACCTTCCGCATCGAGTTCGAGACGGTTTTTCTTCAGCGCCTTGATGAGCGCCCGGAATTCGCCCGGCCGCGTCGCGACGGCGTTGCGCATCGCCAGCAAGAGCGGCGGCCCGGGCTGCCACCAGGCAACGCCGGCAAAGCAGCGCTCAAGCCCGATATGGACGAAGAACACGCCCTGTTCCATCTTGGTGCCGTCAGGCGAAAGGATCGCCGACAAATGCCGGTTGTAAGGTCGTTTGTCCCTAGCGAAACGCACGTCGCGATTGATCCGGAACAGCGACTTCTTGCGATCGCCGCGCAAACCCAGCCCCACCGCCGTGAAGCGATCGGAGAGCGTTTCGATCAAATCGCCGAAGGGATCGCGCAGCTCGCGTTCGAAGAGGTCGCGGTTTTCCAGAAACCACTCCCGGCTCTGATGAAAATCGAGTGCCTTGAGAAAGGGAATAGCCTTTTGGCCGAAACCGTTAAATGCAGCGGCCATCATGCTCCTTTGCCGATCCGCTGCAACCAAGTGTCCTCGTCGATCACCTCGATGCCGAATTTGGTCGCGTCCTTCAGCTTGGAACCGGCCCCTGGGCCTGCCACCACGAGATCGGTCTTCGCAGAGACTGAGCCGGCGACCTTCGCGCCGAGACGTTCAGCCATCGCCTTGGCCTCGGGGCGTGTCATCTTTTCCAGCGTGCCTGTAAACACGATCGTCTTGCCGGCGACCGCACTGCCGGCTGAGACGTTCACAATGTACGGCTTCGGGTGGACCTGCGCGAGCAAGGCTTCAAGCACGTCGTCGTTTCGTTCATTGCCGAAGAAATCGCGAAGCGCGCCTATCACCGTGTCGCCGATGCCATTGATCGATGGGAAAACGGTGTGTGGATCGGCCGCCGCCGCAGTCTCCTTGCCGATGCGGATCAACTCCTCAATGGTTGAGAAGGTTCGGGCAAGTACAGCGGCCGTGGTCTCGCCGATATGGCGGATACCCAGCGCGAAAATAAAGCGATCGAGTTCCGGTTCGCGGCGAGCGTCGATGGCGGCGAACAGCTTGTCGAGACCTTCGTAGTTGCGTTCCTCGACACCACGCACATTCTTGCGCGTCTTGCCCGATGCGGCCTCGCGCTGCCTGGCCTGCTCCTCGCGCCGCTCAGCCAGCGCCTTGGTCACGGCGGGACGGCGATCCCTAAGAGTAAAGATATCGGCGGCTGTTTTGATCAATCCCGCATTGAAGAACAGGTCTATGTTTTCGGCGCCCAGGCCTTCGATATCCATGGCGCCACGTGACACGAAGTGGCGCAATCCTTCCACGGCCTGCGCGGGACAGATCAGTTCGCCGGTGCAGCGTCGGCGGGAATCTTCCTTGCCGGTCTTTTCGTTGATCTCGCGCGTTGCGGGTGAGCCACAGATTGGGCAGGTGTGCGGGAATTCGTAGGGCACGGCATCAGCGGGGCGCTTGTCGATAACGACGCTGACGATCTGCGGAATGACGTCGCCCGCCCGCTGGATGACGACTGTGTCGCCAATACGCACGTCACAGCCGTCGCGGATTGGCTGGCCGTTGCTGTCGAGACCCTTGATGTAGTCTTCATTGTGAAGCGTGACATTTTCGACCACCACGCCGCCAACCGTGACGGGCGCAAGCCGTGCAACGGGCGCCAGGGTGCCGGTGCGGCCGACCTGAATGTCGATCCTGAGCACGGTCGTCATTGCCTGTTCGGCAGGAAATTTATGAGCGATGGCCCAGCGTGGTTCGCCAGTGGCGAAACCCCATCTGCGCTGCAATTCCAACTGGTCCACCTTGTAGACGACGCCGTCGATGTCGTAGCCGAGCGACGAGCGCTGGGCCTCGATCAGGTGATAGTGCGCGACCAGATCGTCGACCGACTTCGCCCGCACCATCAGCGGACTGATCTTGAACCCCCACTCAGCGAATTTTTGCACTGAATCGTATTGCGTCGGAGCGGGATCCTCTGACGTGTAGCCCCAGGCGTAGGCTAAGAACTTGAGGTTGCGGCTGGCGGTAACGGACGGATCCTTCTGACGCAGGGATCCGGCCGCCGTATTGCGCGGATTGACATAGTCCTGGCCGCCAACCGCCGCCGACCGTTCCTTCAAAGCCTCGAACTCCGCATAGGTCATATAGACCTCACCCCGTATCTCGATCACATCAGGCCAGCCCGAGCCTTTCAGGTGCTTGGGGATGTCGGCGATTGTCCTGAGATTGGCGGTGATGTCCTCCCCGACGGCGCCGTCACCGCGCGTTGCCCCCTGCACGAACGCACCGCCTTCATAACGCAGCGAAGCCGATAGCCCGTCGATCTTCGGCTCAGCCGTGAACGCAATGTCCAGATCCTTGTCGCGGTTAAAGAAACGCCGGCCGCGTTCGATGAAGTCGGCGACATCCTGGTCGGTATAGGCCTTGGCAAGACTGAGCATCGGCACCGCATGGCGCACCTTGGCAAAGCCTTCCGCCGGTGGCGCGCCCACTCGGCGCGATGGCGAATCCTCTAGCACCAAAGCGGGGAAGCGCTGTTCGATGGCGAGGTTGCGCTGCGTTAGTGCGTCATATTCCGCGTCCGTTATAACAGGTGCGTCCTCGGTGTGGTAGCGCCGGTCGTGCTCGGCGATCTCCGCCGCCAGCCGCTTTAGCTCGCTTACGGCTTCGCTTTCGCTGAGCCAATCAACTGGTTTTTCGGCCATGCATTGCTCCCTTCCCGGTGGCGCGACACAATAGAACAGGATTCTCCCATGAGGGAGAGACCGGGACGAGAAAATCATTCCTGAACAGCGGGATGGAGCCACATCCTGACTCGATCCACAACGCCGAGCATGAGCTCTGCTATGCTGCGGTGTTCTCCCGCAGCAGACGCTCGGCAGCCGCACGCGCCTCGTCGGTGATGGTCGCCCCGGCGAGCATCCGCGCGATCTCTTCCTGGCGCGCGGCCCGGTCCATCTCGGCAATGCCGGTGGCGACACGATCGGCCCCACCGGATTTGGAGATCAGGAAATGCGTCGCCGCGCGTGCCGCCACTTGCGGCGCGTGCGTAACCGAAAGCACCTGCACGCGCTTCGACAGCCGCGCCAGCCTTTGGCCGATGGCGTCCGCCACCGCGCCGCCAACGCCGGTGTCGATTTCATCGAAGACCAAGGTCGGCGCCGAGCCGCGGTCGGCCAGCGCCACCTTCAGCGCCAGCAGGAACCGCGAAAGTTCGCCACCGGAGGCGACCTTCATCATCGGGCCCGGTCTTGTGCCGGGATTGGTGCGCACCCAGAACTCGACCTGATCGATGCCGTCTTCCATGCGGCTCTCTGCCTCACTTGCCATCTCGACGATGAAGGCTGCCCGTTCGAGCTTCAGTGCCGGCAGTTCGGCCATCACCGCCTTGGTCAAGCCGACCGCCGCCGCATGGCGAAGCGACGAAAGCTGTGCCGCCGAAATGTCGTAGGTCTCGCGCGCGGCGGCAGCTTGCTTCTCCAGCCCGTGCAGGCGCTCCTCGCCGGCGTCGAGATCGGCGAGATCGGCGGCCATCGTGTCTCGCAATTGCGCCAGATCGTCGACCGCCACACTGTGCTTGCGTGAGGCGGCGCGCAGCGAAAACAGCCGCTCCTCGGCCTGTTCCAGCCGCCGC
Source organism: Mesorhizobium sp. BHscii (assembly GCF_053848065.1). Classification (NCBI taxonomy): domain Bacteria; kingdom Pseudomonadati; phylum Pseudomonadota; class Alphaproteobacteria; order Hyphomicrobiales; family Phyllobacteriaceae; genus Mesorhizobium; species Mesorhizobium sp. BHscii. Next base: position 140,312 of record NZ_JBSPKW010000008.1, read on the forward strand.
GGATCGTATTCGGTGGCGCGAAGTGCCGCTTCCACCCCCGACTGTGCCGCGTCGAGCGACAGCATCGCCTCATCAAGCGATTTGACCACGTCTTCGAGCAGGCCGGGTGCCTCGGTCACCTTGCGCTGTAGTCGCCGCAACAGGCTGGCGAGTTGCGGCAAGGGCGAGGACGGGCCCGAGAGCACATCTTGCGCGTCATGGATTTCCGAGGCGATCTTTTCCGCGCGCATCATCGAGGCACGCAGTTCGGCAAGGTCGGCTTCCTCGCCGGGCTGGGGGTCGAGCTTCGTCAATTCGGCGACCGCGGCGCGCAGATAGTCGGCCTCGCGGGCGGCCGCTTCCACCTTGGCGCGATGTCGCGAAAATTCCTGCTCGCACGCCCGCCAGTGCCGCCATGCCTCGCCGGTCGCCCGCACAGCGCCGAGATGACCGCCGAAGCTGTCCAGCAATTCGCGATGGGCGCCGGGATCGACCAGGGCACGCTCGTCATGCTGGCCGTGGATCTCAACCAGCGCGTGACCGACGTCGCGCATCAGCGTCACGCTGGAAGGCTGGTCGTTGACGAAGACGCGAGTACGGCCATCCGCCGTCTGCACGCGGCGCAGAATGATGTCGCCATCGTCCTCGATAGCGTTATCGGCAAGCAGCATGCGGGCAGGATGGTTGCGCGGCACGTCGAACACGGCGATGACCTGGCCCTGTGCCGCGCCATGCCGCACCAGCGAGGCGTCACCGCGGGCGCCAAGCGCCAGCGACAGCGCGTCGAGCAGGATGGATTTTCCGGCGCCGGTTTCGCCGGTCAGCACCGAAAGACCGGACGAGAAGTCGATGTCCAGCTTCTCGATCAGAACGATATCGCGGATCGACAGTCTGGAAAGCATGGTGACGCGCCGCTCAGGCGCCGGTGATCAGCTTCCCGGCCTTGGCGATCCACGAGCCCGCATTCTCGCGCGGCTCGAGCCCACCAGTCTGCAGGAGCTTGTAGGAATCCTTGTACCACACGCTGTCGGGATAGTTGGTGCCGAGCACAGCCGCGGCAGTCTGCGCTTCCGATGTCAGCCCCATCGCATAATAGGTTTCGGTAAGGCGCGCGAGCGCTTCCTCGACATGGCGCGTGTTGGAATAGGTCTCCACCACGACGCGGAACCGCTTGACGGCGGCGATGTATTCACGGCGCTCGAGATAGTAGCGGCCGATCTGCATCTCCTTGCCGGCGAGCTGGTCGTTGGCGAAGCGGATCTTTTCCTTGGCGTCGTCGACATATTCGGAATCGGGCCAGCGCGTCACCAGATCCTGCATCGTCTGCACGGTCTGACGCGCTTCCTTCTGGTCCTGGGTGACATCCCTGATTTGCCGGTAGTAGCTGAGCCCGATGATGTACTGGGCATAGGCCGCGTCGTCGGTCGACGGATAGAGCGTGAGATAGCGCTTGGCCGAACCGATCGCCTCGGTATAGTTGCCCTGGCGATAGTCGGCAAAGGCGCCCATCACCATCGATTTGCGGGCGTATTCGGAATAGGGATGCTGGCGGTCGACCGCACTGAATTTGCGGCTCGCCTCCTGCAGGCGCCCGGCATTCAGATTGGCGAGGCCCTGATTGTAGAGAACGTCGGCCGGCTCGGTCTGCTCGACATATGTCGACAGGTCGACATCCTTCTCGGACGACATGCATGCCGACAGGAACAGCGATGGAACAACCACCGAAAGCGCCAGGAAAACAGCCCGATGCGGCGCTTTCGATTGACCAATTCGCTTGAAGAACATGATTGGATTCCGCCCTTTCGGCGTCATTTCAGTCGTCGGCAGCAGGCATAACCACAATCGCCGTGCCCGGCAACGCTATCTCCGGCCAATCGCACATTTTTGTGGCAGCCTGGCGCAGCCCGCACGCTTGCGTGATTTCGCCGGCCAATGGTGCATTCATGCAACACAGGCCGGCGGCCATAAAACCCGAAAAACGTTAAGAATCAGATCATCCAGGGTGCGTAGACAGGTGCATAGACGGCGCTCATCTCGGCGGTACGACCGCGCTCGCGGCGTGTCGTCTCGACGATCTCGAACGCTGAACGGTCCGACAAAAGGCGGCGCAGCGCTGCCGCATTCAGCCTGTGGCCACCGCGATAGGAGCGGAAGCAGCCAATGAACCGGGCGCCGGCCAGCGCCAGATCGCCCATGGCGTCCATCGTCTTGTGGCGCACAAACTCGTTGGGATAGCGCAGGCCTCCCATGTTGATCACGCGGTTGTCGTCGCCGATCACCAGGGAGTTTTCCAGCGAGGAGCCGAGCGCATAGCCGGCTGCCCACAGCCGCTCGACGTCCTTCATGAAACCGAAGGTGCGGGCCCGTGCGATATCGCGGCGGAAAATATCGGCATTCATGTCGGATGCGAAGAGCTGACGGCCGATCGCAGGGCTTTCGAAATCGATCTCGATTTCGAAGCGCGTGCCGTCATAGGGCCTGAACTCCGCCCAGGAGGCACCGTTCTCGATGCGAACCGGCTTGACCAACCTGATATAGCGGCGCTTGACCGGCAGCGACTCGATGCCCGCCTGGTCGATAGCCTCTACGAACGCCATGGCGCTGCCGTCAAGGATCGGAACCTCATGGCCGTCGATCTCGATGACGACATTGTCGATGCCGAGCCCGAAAAGCGTGGCCATCAGATGTTCGACGGTGGCGATGTGCTCGCCTGCCGGATCGCCGAGCATGGTGCACAGATCGGTAGCGCCGACCTCGGAAACGAGCGCACGGAACTCCCGGTCTTCGCTTCCATTCGAAAGCTGGAACACGACACCTGTATCAGCGTCTGCCGGCAGGAAATGAACGGTAACGGAATTGCCGCTGTGAACGCCGGTGCCGGTCAGCGTCGCACGCGATTTAAGTGTCGTCTGATAGTCGTGCAAAACAAACCCCATAGCCCATACTGCCTTCGTCCGCTTCATCAGCCCGAGGGCGCGGCTCTTTGATCGGCAGGCAGGGCCACTTCCCCGAATCCCAGCAAACCGACATTGCTCGGGCGAAGATAGTTGCCCGGCAGGAAGTCTCCAAATCACGGTTTCTTACTCTGTGTAACCGCGATCCGGAGCGGGTATAGTCTCGTAACACCCTGTTTTGCAATCGCTTTTAAGATTAACAGGCAAACAACTTTTTGTCTGCCTGTTAATAACTGTTACGGACCGTTAACAGATCAATTCGCCTGGCGGCGCAGGAACGCCGGAATCTCCAGCTGATCGTCTTCCTGGACAGCCCTGCTCTGCGGCGTCAGCCGGCCCTGGTCGTCCAACTGGCCGCGGCGTGGCGCGTAAAGCTGCGGATCCTGGCTGGCAAGGCGGCGCACTTCGGGTGCCGCCTGGCGCAGTTTCGGCTCGCGCGGCTGCGCCGGCTGCAGTCGTGCGGGCTCTTCTTCGCGGCGGGTAAGGCCGTTCGTCAGGCGCTTGAGCAGTCCCATCGGTCCGCTGTTCTCGTGGTCGGCCGGACGGCTTTTGGCTTCCACCTCGGCTTTAACCACCGGCGGAAAGTCCTCGACGCGCGGCATGCGCTGGGGCGCTGGGGCGGCCGGCTGAAGCACTTCACGCTGCGGGGAAGGCTGCATCGCCTGCTGAACGATTGGCTGCACCATCGGCTGCGGCTGGGCCGGCGGAGCCTGGAAGATCTTGCTCTGCGGACGAAAATCTTCCGCCTGCGCAGCCGGCGCGGAACGCGCCATCGCCGCGGCATTCGCCTCGGCGAGCTGGATTGCCTCTGCTACAGGATCGACGGCGCGTGGCTCGTAGCCCGCCTGCTGGACAGGCGCCGGACGGTTTTCCGTGACCGGAGCGGCCGGGCGACTGACCGGCTTTGGCGGAGCCGTGCGGATGGCGATCGGCGCGGCGGCGATTTCGGCCGCCGATTTGTCGATGCCGGTGGCGACCACCGAGACGCGAATGACGCCTTCGAGGTCCTCGTCGAACGTCGCGCCCAGAATGATGTTGGCCTCCTGGTCGACCTCCTCGCGAATGCGGGTCGCCGCTTCGTCGACTTCGAACAGGGTCAGGTCGCGGCCGCCGGTGATCGAGATCAACAGGCCCTTGGCGCCCTTCATCGAGGTTTCGTCGAGCAGCGGGTTGGCGATCGCGGCTTCGGCGGCGGCCATGGCGCGGCCCTCGCCGGAAGCTTCGCCCGTCCCCATCATCGCCTTGCCCATCTCGCGCATGACCGAGCGGACGTCGGCGAAGTCGAGGTTGATCAGCCCTTCCTTGACCATCAGGTCGGTGATGCAGGCGACGCCGGAATAGAGCACCTGGTCGGCCATGGCGAAAGCGTCGGCGAAGGTCGTCTTGTCATTGGCCAGCCGGAACAGGTTCTGGTTGGGGATGACGATGAGGGTATCGACGCATTTCTGCAATTCCTCGATGCCCAGATCCGCCGTCTTCATGCGGCGCTGGCCTTCGAAATGGAATGGCTTGGTGACGACGCCGACGGTGAGAATCCCCTTCTCACGCGCAGCACGTGCAACGACCGGCGCGGCCCCCGTGCCGGTGCCGCCGCCCATGCCGGCAGTGACGAAGCACATATGGGTGTTGGAGAGGTGGTCGACGATCTCGTCGATGCATTCCTCCGCCGCCGCGCGCCCCACTTCCGGTTGCGATCCCGCACCCAGGCCCTCGGTGACATGCGCGCCGAGTTGGATCAGGCGGTCCGACTTGGACATGGTCAGCGCCTGCGCGTCGGTATTGGCGACCACGAACTCGACGCCGCGCAAGCCAGCAGTGATCATGTTGTTGACGGCATTGCCGCCGCCGCCGCCGACACCGAACACGGTGATACGCGGCTTGAGCTCGGTGATATCCGGCTTCTGCAGATTGATGGTCATTGTCTCCGTCCTTTGCCTTTCCCGCCGCTTCGCCGCTGCGGCCGCCTATGGGGCTGTCCCCGTCAATTTAAAAACTGTCTCTCAACCACTGACTCATTCGATGCAGTTTTCCGCCCGTTCCGGTCATCCTGAGACCAGAAATTCCCTTCGCCGGATGGCTCTCGAAATTCGCCATCTGCGGGTAGATCAGAAGCCCGACCGGCGTCGAGAAAGCCGGCCCCTTGGCCGCCTCCGGCAGGCCCGCCACACCGAGCGGACGGCCGATGCGCACATTGCGTCCGAGAATGCGGCGCGCTGCCTCGGGCAGGCCGGAAAGCTGGCTGGCGCCGCCGGTCAGCACGACGCGCTTGCCGACGGCGTTGCCGTAGCCGGACCTGTTCAGCCGGTCGCGCAACAGTTCGAGCGTCTCGTCGATGCGCGCCCGGATGATGCGCGTCATCACCGAACGCGGTATCTGCAGGGGCACCTCGCCATCCTCGCCGATCGGCTGTATCGAGACCAGGTCGCGGTCGTCGGCACTGCCGGGAAGCGCCGATCCATGCATCACTTTCAGCCTCTCGGCGGCGTCGAGCGAGGTCGACAGGCCCTTGGCCATGTCCAGTGTGACGTGGTTGCCGCCGATGGCGATGGCGTCGCCATGAACGAACTTGCCTTCCGAAAACACCGAGATCGTCGTGGTGCCGCCGCCCATGTCGATGCAGGCCGCACCCATTTCGAGTTCGTCGTCGACCAGTGCGGCAAGCCCGCTGGCATAGGGGGTCGCCACCATGCGCTCGACCGAGAGGTGCGAACGGTTGATGCAAAGCTCCAGATTGCGCAAGGGTGCCGCATCACCCGTCAGCACATGCATGTCGACGCCGAGCTGGTCGCCGACCATGCCGCGCGGATCACGCACGCCGCGCTCGGTGTCCAGCGAAAAGCCGACGGGAAGCGAATGGATCACCTCGCGCTCGGCCCGCAGCGCCTGCTTGGCGCCGGCGGCAAGCACACGCTTGATGTCGGCCTCGTCGGCCTCATGGCCGCCGAGGTTGATGGTTGCCGAGAAGCTTTCGCTCTTCAGCCGGCCCGCCGTCATGTTGACGATCAGTGAATCGACGGTCAGCCCGGCCATGCGCTCGGCGGCATCGACGGCAAGACGGATGGCGTGCTCGGCCCTGTCGAGATCGATGACGACACCCGATTTCACGCCTTGCGATTTCTGGTGGCCGATGCCGATCACCTGTATGCGATGCGAGCGCCCGCGCAGCAGCATGCCGTCCTCGCGCGGCTTGAGCTTGGCCACCACGCAGCAGACCTTGCTCGAGCCGACATCCAGCACCGTCATGATGCCGGACCGGCGCGACGAGGCATCGCTGTTGCCGCCAAGCCAGCTCATATCTTCGTCTCCGCCTTGCGCTTCGGCATTTTCGGCTTTTCATTAAGCGCGGCCTGACGCTGCGTCGCCGCCTCGGGCGTCAACTGGACGACGAGGCGATCGGAAAGGCGCATGTCGACGGCGGCGATATCGCGCGTCAGCAGCCCGTTCTCCCGGTCCATCCTGACCAGATCGGCGATCGCCTGGTCCTCGCCATCCTGGGGAAGCTTGACCGTGATGCCGTTTTCCAGCTTCAGGTCCCAACGCCGTTCGCCGATGCGGATATAGCCCTTGATCCGTGCGGCAAGCTCTGGATATTTCTTGATCCTGGCCAGGAAATCCGGCGCCTTGGCCGGCGCGCCGGTGCCCACAATCAGCGGCAGCAGCGACTGCTTGCCGCCGGAGAATGGCGCGATCACGGCGCCGGACCGCTCGATGACGGAAAGCTCGTTGCCCTGCTGCCAGAGCGCAAAAGGCTCACGCTCCTCGATGCGCACCTCCAGCGTGTGCGGATAGACCTTGCGCACCGCCGCAACCTCGACCCAGGGCAGCGTGGCTATGCGGCCCCGCGCGGCTTCGGCATCGAAGCCGATCAGCGACGTCCAGCCATCGAGCTGCATCCTGTCGAGAATGTCGATCTCGGAGGTTGCGCGGTTGCCGACGACCTTGATCTGGTCGACGGCAAAGCCGGTGCGGGCAGTGATGCCCTGGACGACACCGTCGACATGTCCGCCGAGATAGGCGCCATAGGCACTGCCCGATACGAGCAGCGCCGCCGAGAGCACGGCTGCGGAAAACGGCGGCACCTCGAAGTCGCCCTCGCCCAGGCGCGCCAGCACGCGCGCCGGCCGGCGAAGCAGACGCGGCAGCACAAAATGGTCGAACGACAACGGCACACCGAACAGCGTCGGCCCGGCCGCGCCCTTCCCCTTGCCCTGTCCCCACTTCAACGCAGACACGAAGCGTCCTCCACCATCCAACTCAACAAATCGCCGAACGAGTGTCCCGCCTGCGCGGCGATTTCAGGCACCAAGGATGTCGGCGTCATGCCCGGCTGAGTGTTGATCTCGAGCCAGACAATTTCACCGTTCTCGGAGTGTCGATCATCATAACGGAAGTCCGACCGGGAAACGCCCCGGCAGCCGATAGCTTGGTGAGCCTTGAGCGTCAGTGTCTGTATTTTTTGGTAAATATTCGGTGAAATTTTTGCAGGGCATTCGTGTTTTGATCCGCCCGCGACGTATTTTGAATCATAGTCGTAGAAGGAATGGCCGGTCGGTATGATCTCGCAAACCCCGAGAGCCACGTCGCCCATTACCGCGCAGGTCAATTCCCGCCCGTGCACATAGCGCTCCACCATGACGGCATCGCCATACTTCCAGTCGGACGACCCGATGACCTGCGGCGGATGCGACTGACCTTCGTGCACGATGACGACGCCGAAGCTCGATCCCTCATTGACCGGTTTGACGACATAAGGCGGCTTCATCGGGTGCTTGTTCTGGATGGCGAAGCGATTAACCACCTTCGATTCGGCAACCGGGATGCCGACGGACTTGGCGATCTTCTTGGCTTGTTCCTTGTTCATGGCAAGCGCCGAGCCGAGCACGCCGGAATGGGTGTAGGGGATGGCAAGATATTCGAGGATGCCCTGGATGGTGCCGTCCTCGCCGAAAGGGCCATGCAGCGCATTGAAGGCAACATCAGGCTTGAGCTCAGCCAGCACCGATCCGACATCGCGAGAGACGTCGACGCGAGTGACCTGGTAGCCTTCCCTCTCGAGCGCGTCAGCACAGGCTTTCCCCGAAGACAAAGACACGGGCCGCTCGGACGAGAATCCACCCAGAAGGACGGCCACGTGCTTGCTTTTCATTTCCCGTCATTCCCTCTCACGGCGGGCCCTCTTTCGGTGGGTCTGCATCTCACATGCCCCCAAAAGGGCCACACACTCAAACGCTCGGAGCAGTCCCTGCCCCCATGATTTCCGCAACATCGAGTCCGCGAGCCTCCCGGCAGGTTGCCCTGACGAAAAAAACGCTGGTGACGCGTCGAAACGACTCAAATCAGGAAACGCTTCAGGGCAGAGAATCAGAGAGTTGAATCGCTGGCAAGTCCTTACGATTCCGAGAGATTCACTTTCCGCAAAAAGGGCAGCGAAAACTGTGTTGTGAGCCCTTAGAGCAACTGTCCGAGGAATTCCTGGACCTCATGCCCCGGCCGAAAATTACCGATGCGCTTGATTTCCCAATGCAGCCGGATGCCCGACCGTTCGAGCACGCGCGTGCGCACGGTCTCTCCGAGATATTCGAGGTCGTAGCCGGTCGCGGTTCCCGTGTTGATCATGAAGTTGCAATGCATCGGCGACATCTGCGCGCCGCCGATCATCAGCCCCCGACAGCCCGCCCTGTCGATCTCCTTCCAGGCCGAGGTGCCCTCCGGATTCTTGAAGGTCGAGCCGCCGGTCTTTTCGCGGATCGGCTGCACGGTCTCGCGATGGTGCTGGACGGCGTCCATTGCCGCCTTGATCGCGGCCTTGTCTGCCAAGACCCCTTCAAACACAGCCGATGTGAAGATCAGCCCGGCAGGGGCTGCCGAATGGCGATAGGCGTAGCCCATATCGGCGTTGCTCAGCGTATGCAGGTCGCCCTTGCGATCGAGCGCCCGCACCTCGACGACGCGCTCCCGCGTCTCGACGCCATTGGCGCCGGCGTTCATCCTCAGCGCACCGCCGACGGCACCCGGAATGCCGTGGTAAAATTCAAAGCCGCCTATACCAGCCTGATAGGCGACAGCGGCAAGGCGCTTGTCGGGCGTGGCGGCGCCCGCCTTGATCGTGGTCGGCGCAATCACTTCGGCTTCGCCAAAGCCCTTGGCCGAAAGCCGGATGACGAAGCCAGTAATGCCACCGTCGCGGACAAGCAAATTCGAGCCGATGCCGACGATGGTCAGCGGTATCTCCTCGGGCACCGCCCTCAGGAACGCGGCGAGGTCGTCCTCATCGGCCGGCTGGAACAGTGCGTCGGCCAGCCCGCCGGCGCGGAACCAGGTGATCTTGTCCATCTCGGCATTGGGCGTAATGCGGCCGCGCAGGCCGTCAAGCCGGCCGCCGAGCTTGTCGATCAATGCCTGGCCACGCATCATGAGGCGGTACCGCCGAGTTCCCTGGGCAGCGCGTAAGCCCATTGCGTGATGTTGCCGGCGCCGAGGAAGACGATGAAATCGCCTGGTTTCGCCAGGTCGCGGATAACCGGCGCAATCGCCGCGGGGCCTTCGATGTAGCGCGCGTCGCGATGGCCGCCGGAGCGGATGCGCGACACCAATGCCTCGGACGTCACCCCGTCGATCGGCTCTTCGCCTGCCGCATAGATCGGCGCCACCATCACCGTGTCGGCGTCGTTGAAGCAGGCGGAAAACTCGCCGAACAGATCATGCAGCCGGGTGAAGCGGTGCGGCTGGGCAATGGCGATTACGCGGCCCTTGGTGGCGTCGCGCGCCGCCCTCAGCACCGCCGCGATCTCGACCGGATGGTGGCCGTAATCGTCGAACACATCGACGCCGTTCCACGAACCGGTACGGGTAAAGCGCCGCTTGACGCCGGCGAAGGACGACAGGCCCTTCCTGATCGCCTCGGCGGAAAGGCCGAGCTCATGCGCGACGGCGATCGCCGCCGTCGCATTGGCGACATTGTGACGGCCGGGCATCGGCAGGCGCAGGCCTGATATCGTCGACTGGCCGCGGGTCTTGCGGTCGCGGATCACCACGTCGAATTCCGAGGTCGGGCCGTCCATGCGGTGATTGGTGAAACGCACATCGGCCTGCGCGTTCTCGCCATAGGTGATGACGCGACGGTCCTCGATGCGGCTGACCAGTGCCTGCACTTCCGGATGGTCGGTGCACATGACGCCGAAGCCGTAGAACGGCACGTTCTCGACGAACTGGCGAAAGGCCTCGCGCACCTTGTCGAAGGAGCCGTAATGATCGAGATGCTCGGGATCGATGTTGGTGACGACGGCAATCTCGGCCGGCAGCTTCAGGAAGGTGCCGTCGCTCTCATCGGCTTCGACCACCATCCATTCGCCGTCGCCCATCCGGGCGTTGGTGCCGTAGGCATTGATGATGCCGCCATTGATCACTGTCGGATCGAGCCCGCCGGCTTCGAGCAGCGTCGCCACCATCGAGGTCGTCGTCGTCTTGCCATGCGTGCCGCCGATGGCCACCGCCTGCCGGAAGCGCATCAGTTCGGCCAGCATCTCGGCACGGCGGACAACGGGAAGCAGTTTCTCGCGCGCCGCCTTCAGCTCCGGATTGGATTTCTTGATCGCCGTCGAGACGACAACCACTTCGGCTTCGCCGACATTATCGGCGTGATGACCGACAAAGCACTCGATGCCCTTGTCGCGCAGCCGCTGCACATTGGCGCTGTCCGCCTGGTCGGATCCTTGCACCTTATAGCCGAGATTGTGCAGCACCTCGGCGATGCCGCTCATGCCGATACCGCCAATGCCGATGAAATGCACGAGGCCTATCGTCTGCGGCATCTTCATGCGTGCGTCTCCTTCCTGAATGCCGATACGCTTTTCTTCGACGCAATAGCCTCTGTCAGATCGGCGAGCAACCGTGCCGCGTACGGTTTTCCGGCCGATTTCGCCGCCGCTGCCATTGTGGTCAGCCGCTCCGGATCGTTCATCAACGCGCCGACGAGCGCAGCGATGCGCTCGGGCGAGAGCGAGGATTGCGGATGCACTTCGGCGCCATCTGCCGCTGCTAATGCCGCGGCATTGGCTGCCTGGTCGTGGTCGAGCGCGTGCGGATAGGGCACCAGCAGCGCTGGCCGGCCAATCACCGCGATTTCCGATACGGTCGATGCGCCGGACCGCGACATCACAAGATGCGCCGCAGCCATGCGCGCCGCCATGTCGGTGAAGAAGGGCGATACCTCAGCCTCGACGTTAAGGGCGGCATAGGCCGCCTTCACCCGCTCGACATCGTCGGCACGCGCCTGCTGGGTGATCACCAGCCGCTTGCGTTGCGCGTCGGAAAGCTTTCCAATCGCAGCCGGCATTGCGTCGGAAAAGAACTGTGCGCCCTGGCTGCCGCCAAACACCAGGAAGCGGAACGGCTGCTTCCCGGTCGACGCCGCATAGGGCATCTTTGCCGCCTCAAGCACTTGCGGCCTGACCGGGTTACCTGTCGTCACTGTCTTGGCGCCTGCAGCGCTCGAATCTTCCGGCAAGAACCCGCCAGCGATGGCATCAACGCGGCCGGAGAGCGCCCGGTTGGCACGCCCCATCACCGCGTTCTGCTCGTGGATCATCGTCGGCACTTTGCGCCGCGTCGCCGCATAGAGCGGCGGCAGCGTCGGATAGCCGCCGAAACCGACCACGACGGCTGGCTTGATCCGGCCGATCACGGCGGATGCCTGCCGCACGCCACCCCAGATTTTCCAGAAGGCGGCAAGCACGGCAAAAGGATTTTTCGAACTCATCGTCGCCGACTGGATCGGATGGATGCCTGCGGCCGGAAACTGGCCGGCAAAACGCTCGGCACGAGCATCGGTGGCGAGATGCACCGTCCAGCCGCGCCTGATCAGCTCATGCGCCAGCGCCTCGGCCGGGAAGAGATGCCCGCCCGTGCCGCCGGCGGCCAGAAGGATCGAGCCTTTCGACATTTCACTCCGCCGGCATGGCGCGCTGCGACGGTGCGAAGCCCAACTGCTTGCGCTTTTCCGGCCGCTTGCGGGTCAGCGCCAGCACCATGCCCATCGAGATTGCGATGGCGATCTGCGAGGAGCCACCATAGGAGATGAACGGCAAGGTCATGCCCTTGGCAGGCATCAGCTGCAGATTGACGGCCATGTTGATGACAGACTGCAGACCGAAAACGGTGACCAGGCCGCCAACCGCATAGCGGGTGAAATCGTCCTGCTCCTTGAGCGCGGTGCTGAGGCCGCGCAGCACGATGAAGGCGAAGATGGTCATGATGAAGAAGCACATGATCAGTCCGAACTCCTCGCCGGCCACCGAGAAGACGAAATCGGCATGGCTGTCGGGTATGACCCGCTTGACGGTGCCCTCGCCCGGCCCGACGCCGAACCAGCCGCCATTGATCAGCGCATCGCGGCCCATGTCGACCTGGAACGTGTCGCCCTCGCCGGTCATGAAGCGATCGATGCGGCCGGCGACATGCGGGAACACCGTATAGGCGGCAAACACGCCGCCGATGCCGGCAGCGCCCAGCGCGATGATCCACAGCCATGGCAGTCCGGCCATGAAGAACATCACTCCCCAGGTGCCGAGCACCAGCATTGTCTGGCCGAAATCAGGCTGCGCCACCAGCAGCGAAATGACGAGGGCCAGCAGCAGCATGGCGAACAGATTGCCTGGAATGTCGGGCTGGCGCTTGTGTTCGGCAAACAGCCAGGCGCAGATGACGACGAACGCCGGCTTCAGGAATTCCGACGGCTGGATCGACACGCCGGCGAGCGACACCCAGCGCCGCGCGCCCTTCACCTCGACGCCGATGTAGAGTACCGCCACCATCAGCACCAGCATGACGCACAGCATCGCCAGGGCCATGCGTCTGATCTGCCGCGATTCCAGGAAGGAGACGGCCAGCATCACGCCAAGTGCGGGAATGGTGAAGATGATCTGCCGTGTGGCGAAGTGGAAACTGTCCAGGCCGATGCGCTGGGCCACCGCCGGGCTTGCCGCGAAAGACAGTACGATGCCGAGTCCCATCAGCGACAGGAACGCAGCCAGGAACCAGCGATCGACCGTCCACCACCAGGTGGCGACCGGGCTTTTGTCGAGACGGCTTTGCATTATCGTGCCCCTCCGATGAGCTTCACGCCATCAATAGTGCTCGCAGCTTGCCTGAAGGCTTCGCCGCGCACTTCGAAATTCTTGAACTGGTCGAAACTGGCGCAGGCCGGCGAAAGCAGCACCACCACCTCGCCGTTGTCATCATCCTTGGCCGCGTCGCTTGCGGCATGCTCGACTGCTGCGGCCAGCGTGCCGGAGATCTCGTAAGGCACCGCCTCGCCGAGCGTCGCCGAGAAGGCTGGTGCGGCCTCGCCGATCAGGTAGGCCTTGGCGATGCGCGGAAAGAGGCCCCGCAACGGCTCGATGCCACCCTCTTTCGGCAACCCGCCGGCAATCCAGTAGATGCGCGGAAAGCTGGACAATGCGGGCGCTGCCGCATCGGCATTGGTCGCCTTGGAATCGTTGATGAACAGCACATGGCCCTTGCGGCCGACCTGCTCCATACGGTGCGCCAGCCCGGGAAAGCTCTCCAGTCCCGACTGGATCTCGCCCAGCTCGAGCCCGACCTTAAGGCAGGCGGCGATAGCGGCCAACGCATTCTGCGCATTGTGCTGGCCGCGCAGCGAGCCGATGCCTTCGAGAAAGGCAACGCGGCTGTAACGGCCATGCACCGCCTCCATCAGATCGGTGCCGTCGGCAAAATAGCCATCGGTCAGCGGCAGGCGTTTGGAAATGCGGATGACGTGCCGGCCCGCCCGCTCCAGCCGGTCGGCGAGCTGGGCGCACCAGGAATCGTCGACACCGACGATTGCCGTTTCGCTGCCGGCCGCCAGCCGTTCCTTGATCGCGGCGTAGTGCTGCATCGTGCCATGACGGTCGAGATGATCCGGCGTCAGATTGAGCAGGACGCCGGCGGTCGGATTGATCGAGGGCGCCAGGTCAATCTGGTAGGACGAGCATTCCACGACATAATGCCGCCCAGGCTCCGGTGGATCGAGCGTCATCACCGCGCGGCCGATATTGCCGCCCATCTGCGTGTCGCGTCCGGCCGATTTCAGGATATGCGCCGTCAGCGCCGTCGTCGTCGATTTGCCGTTGGTGCCGGTAATGGCGATGAAGGGCGCTGCCGGCGCCAGCAACGTCCGCTGCCGGCAGAACAGCTCGATGTCGCCAATGATCTCGACGCCTGAAGCGCGCGCCAGTTCCACTGTCCAGTGCGGCTTCGGATGCGTCAGCGGCACGCCGGGCGACAGCACGAAGGCCGAGAACTTCGCCCAGTCGGCGCCGCGCAGATCGCCGGTCGCGATCCCGACGGCCACGGCATTGGCGACACTGCCGGGATTGTCGTCCCAGGCGAGCACCTCCGCTCCGCCCTCGATCAGCGCGCGCGCCGTGGCGATCCCCGAGCCGCCGAGCCCGAAGAGCGAAACGCGCTTGCCTGCGAAGGATGTGGCGGGGATCAAGCGGCCTCCTATCGGAGCTTCAGGGTCGACAGGCCGACCAGCGCCAGGATGACGGCGATGATCCAGAAGCGGATCACCACCTGACTTTCGGTCCAGCCGAGCTTTTCGAAATGATGGTGGATCGGGGCCATCAGGAACACCCGCTTGCCGGTCATCTTGAAGTAGCCGACTTGGATGATGACCGACAGGATCTCGACGACGAACAGGCCGCCGACGATGACCAGCACGATCTCGTGCTTGGTGGCAACTGCGACCGTGCCGATCAGGCCGCCCAGGGCCAGCGAGCCGGTATCGCCCATGAAGATCGCCGCCGGCGGTGCGTTGAACCACAGGAAGCCGAGGCCGGCGCCGATCACTGCGCCGAGGACCACCGCCAATTCACCGGTACCAGGCACGAAATGGATCTGCAGATATTCGGCGAACACCGCATTGCCGGAGAGATAGGCGATGACGCCGAAGGACGCCGCTGCAATCATGATCGGCACGATCGCCAGCCCGTCGAGGCCATCGGTCAGGTTCACCGCATTGCCGGCGCCGACGATGACGAAGCACGAGAACGGGATGAAGAACCAGCCGAGATTGATGAGAAATTCCTTGGCGAAGGGGAAAGTCAGCGACGACGAGAACGGCGCCTGGCCATTGTGCATGATCACCCAGGCGGCGATGCCGGCGATGACGAATTCAAGCCCCAGCCGCGCCCTGCCGGAAAACCCAAGATGCGATTGCTTCGTCACCTTGAGATAATCGTCGTAGAACCCGATCGAGCCGAAACCCAGGGTCACCAGCAGCACCACCCAGACATAGATGCTGGACAGGTTCGCCCACAAAAGCGACGAGCCGATGATGCCGCACAGGATCATCAGCCCGCCCATGGTCGGAGTGCCGGCCTTCTTGAAATGCGTCTGCGGCCCGTCGGCGCGGATCGGCTGGCCCTTGCCCTGCCGCAGCCTCAGCGAATTGATGATAGCCGGCCCGAAGATGAAGACGATCAGCGCCGCGGTGATCAGCGCGCCGCCGGTACGGAAGGTTATGTAGCGAAAGACGTTGAAGACCGAGATCTTGTCCGCGAATTCGACGAGCAGTGTGAACATGCGATTCGGTCCCCGGACCTGGCTCTAGGCCTGTTTGGCGGTTGTGGCTACCGCCGGAAATTTGCTGAGCAATGCGTCGACCAATTTGGAGAACCCGATGCCTTTCGACGATTTGATCATCACCACGTCGCCAGGCTTCAGCGCCGACAGAAGCACCAGTTTCAGATCCTCTGCGCCGGCGCGATACTCCGTCTCGATCTCATCAGGAAGGGTGTCGGCCAGCGCCCGCATTTCCGGGCCGGCGAGAAAGACCGTGCGCGTTTCGGTGCCGGCGATGAGATCGGCAAGGGCTGCGTGCAGCTTCGCGGAATGCTCGCCGAGTTCTAGCATGTCGCCGAGCACCGCGATGCGCCTCCCTTCGCCCGACACCGGCGTCGCGTTGAGCAGCGCCATTGCAGCGCTCATCGACGCCGGATTGGCGTTGTAGCTCTCGTCGATCAGCGTGATCGGACCTTTCGGGTGACGCAGCACGTGGCGCTTGCCGCGTCCGCGTTCGGCCGAAAGATCGGCCAGCGCCGTCGCCACCCTGGCGATGTCGGCGCCGACCAGATGCGCGGCGCCCAGCACGGCCAGCACGTTCTGCACCATATGTCGGCCCGGCGCGCCAACCCTGGTGGTGATTTCCTGACCGCCAATTTTGGCGGTGATGATAGAATGATCGGCATGCAGCGCGCATTCGAGCAGTTTGAATGTCGCCCGGGCATTCTCGCCAAAGCCGTAAATGTGCTCGACGCCGGCGGCTCTTGCCATCTTGTCCAGAAGCTTCCAGCGCGGGTCGTCGCGGTTGAGAAGGACAGCACCATCCGGTTCCAGCCCCTCGAAAATCTCGGCCTTGGCCCTGGCGATCTCGTCCAGATTGCGGAAGAAGCCGAGATGTGCCGCGGCGATCAGCGTGACGATGGCGACATGCGGCCGGACCATCTTGGCCAGCGGCCGGATCTCGTCGGGATGGTTCATGCCGATCTCGAACACGGCATAGTCGCAGTCCACCGGCATCCGCGCCAGCGTCAGCGGGACGCCCCAGTGGTTGTTGAACGACTGGGCCGATGCGTGCACCTTGCCGACCGCGGACAGCACATGGCGCAGCGCTTCCTTGGTGGTGGTCTTGCCCGCCGAACCGGTCACCGCGATGATCTTGGCGTTCGAGCGCGCGCGGGCGGCCAGCCCGAGCTTTTCCAGCGCGGCCAGCACGTCCTGCACGACGATCATCGGCGCGGTTAGCCGCCCGAGCGACGGCAGCTTGCCCTCGGCGACGACCAGCACGCCGGCGCCGGCCTTGATGGCGGCGGTCGCGAAATCATGGCCGTCCATCGCCTCGCCTTTGATGGCGAAGAAAGCATCGCCCGGCTCAAGGCTGCGGCTATCGATCGAGATGCCGCTGATACCCTCCGGCATCGGGCCAAGGGGTCGTCCGCCCATGGCGGCGACGAGATCCTCGGAGGTCCACAGAAAGCTCATGCGGCGCGCTCCTGAAGCGCGGCGCGGACTTCCTCATGGTCGGAAAAATGCAGTGTCTCGGCGCCGATGGTCTGGCCTTCCTCATGGCCCTTGCCGGCCACGATCAGCGTGTCGCCGGCATGGAGCATGGCGACTGCCTCGTGGATCGCCTTGCGCCGATCGCCGATCTCGATAGCGCCGGGTGCTGCGGCAAGGATCGCGGCACGGATCGTTTCAGGCACTTCCGAACGCGGATTGTCGTCGGTGACGATAACGACATCGGCGAGCCGCGTAGCGATTTCACCCATGATCGGACGCTTGCCCCGGTCGCGGTCGCCGCCACAGCCGAACACGACGATGACGCGGCCGGTGGTGAACGGCCGCACCGACGCCAGCACGTTTTCCAGCGCGTCCGGCTTGTGCGCATAATCGACATAGACCGGCGCACCATGGGATGTTGTCCCAACGAGGTCGAGCCGACCCGGCGCGCCCTTCAATTTCTCCAACGCCAGCAGGGCTTTGGCGGCTGGCGTTCCAGTAGAAATAGCGAGGCCAGCCGAGACCAGGGCATTGGCGATCTGGAAATCCCCGGCCAGCGGCAGGTCGACCTCGTGGAGAACGCCATCGACTTCCACTTCGGCGCGCTGGCGGTGGCGCTCGTGCTCGACCCGCTTCAGTCTCAGGAACTCGCCGTGGCGGCCGACCGTCAGCACATCCAGTCCTGCCGCCCTCGCCGCCCGGATCGTCGGCTCCGACCACGGATCGTCGGCAAAAATGACGGCCGGCGCGCCCTTCGGCAGCAGCGCGTCGAACAGGCGCAGCTTGGCGCGATGATAGTCCTCGACTGTCGGATGATAGTCCATGTGGTCCCGGCCGAGATTGGTGAACCCGCCGGCTGCGAGCTTCACGCCGTCGAGCCGGCGCTGGTCGAGGCCGTGGCTGGAGGCCTCCATCGATGCGTGGGTGACGCCGGCATCCGCCAGTTCCCTCAGCAGCCTGTGCAGATCTACCGGGTCGGGGGTGGTCAGCGAGCCATATTCGTTGCGGCCCGGCGCCACCACGCCGGTCGTGCCTATTGAAGCAGCGGCAAACCCTGACTGCTCCCATATCTGCCTTGTGAAGGCCGCAACCGATGTCTTGCCGCTGGTACCGGTCACCGCGACCATGGTTTGCGGCTGCCTGCCGAAGTAGCGGGCGGCACTCAGCGCCAGCGCAAGGCGCGGATCGTCGACGGCGAGAACCGGCACCGGCAGTCCGGCGACGGCGCTGCCCTTGCCGGCCACGATCGCCACTGCGCCGCGACTGGCGGCATCGGCGGCATAGGCCGTGCCATCGGCCTTGGTGCCAGTGAGCGCGAAGAAGACCACGCCCGGTGCTACCTGGCGGGAATCCGACGAAATCCCGGTAACCTCCGTATCGAAGGAAGCTGTCCCTTCGACAGACAGGATACCGGCTAGATCTTTCAGCTTCATCGAACCCCGTTCATAGCAACAAAATAGCGCGCAGTTGCCGGCGCGCCCCAAGAATCACTGATAGGAAACCAGCGTTGCGCCATTTTCATGGCTGAAATCTGGCTTCACGCCAAGCATGGAAGCCGAACGTCGGATAATGTTTGCAGCCATGACACCAGCATTCGAGGCGGCCGTTGCACCCATGCCGGGTTTTTCCGGCTTCGGTTCGTCGGCGATCGTAAGCACGATGTATTGCGGATCGTCCATCGGGAAAGCCGCGACGAAGGCGTTGAAATTCTTGTCCTTTGAGTAGCGGCCGTTGACAACCTTCTCTGCCGTTCCGGTCTTGCCGCCGACGCGATAACCAGGAACCCTGGCGTTCCTGCCTGAGCCTTTCTCGGCGTTCAGCGCGTAGAGATAGCGCATGCTCTCGGAGGTCTTGTCGCTGACAACTTTCTTGGCCACCGACATCGCCTGTTCCTGCGCGCGCCTCAGGAATGTCGGCTGGATCAGATAGCCGCCGTTCACCAGCGCGGCACAGCCGACCGCCGTCTGCAGCGGCGTCGTCGACACGCCGTGACCGAAGGCGATGGTGATCGAATGGACCTGCTTCCAGACTTTGGGCTCGGTCGGGCGGGCGACTTCAGGCAGTTCCGTCTGCATCTTCTCGAGGATGCCCAGGCGATGCAGGAATTCGCGGTGCCCCTCGATGCCGACCGCTTCGGCTTCCTTGGCCGAACCGATGTTGGACGAATAGATGAACACTTCGGGCACCGACAGCACCCGGGCCTTGCCATGAAAATCATGGATGGTCTGGCGGCCGATCCTGATCGGGCGCGAAGCGTCGAAACGGCTTTCCAGCGTCACTTTCCCGGAATCGAGCGCCATGGCGGTGGTAAAGCTCTTCAAGGTCGAACCCATTTCGTAAAGGCCGGCCGACATGCGGTTCAAGCGGTCCTTGTCCTGCGCATTGTACGGGTTGTTGGGATCGAAATCCGGAACCGAGGCCATCGCCATCACTTCGCCGGTCTTGATGTTGAGAACGACGGCGCCCGCAGCGATTGCGCGGTATTTCTCCATGCCGGCGGCGACCTCGTCACGCACGATATGCTGGACGCGCAGGTCGATCGAGAGCTGCACCGGCTTCAGATCCTTGGCCACCGCAAGTCCCGACGCCTGAAGGTCGCTCAGCCCCTGTTCGTCGATGTATTTCTCCATGCCGGAGATGCCCTGATTGTCGATGTTGGTGAGCCCGACGATGTAGGACGAGGTTTCGCCGGCCGGATAGAAGCGGCGCTTTTCGGTGCGGAAGCCGAAGCCGGGAATGCCGAGCTGCATGATATCCGATTGCTGCTTGGGCGTCAGTTGCCGCTGCAGCCAGACGAAGCCGGCGCCGCTCTTCAGCTTATGGTAGGTCTGTTCGTAGTCGATTTCGGGAAGCACCGTCGCCAGCTTTTCGATCGCCTCGTCGGCGTCGACAATGCGGCGCGGTTCGGCAAATAGCGACGCCGTCTTGATGTCCGTCGCCAGAACTTCGCCGTTGCGGTCGACGATATCGGGCCGAGACGCAGTCACCCGGCTCTGCGGACCGCCGGACAGGTCGGGGTTCTGGAAACCCAGATAGACCAGCCGCCCGGTGATGATCGAATAGATGCCGAAGAACACCGCCATCGTCATCACGATGCGGGTCCTGCCCTTGCCGCCGGTCGCTTTGCGGGCGCCTTCGACCACAATCGATCCGTCTTCCGACTTGGCGGGGCGCTTCAGCAGTCTGGCGATCAATGGAAGTCTGGGAATCATTGGACGATGCCTCCGGTGACCACAGGGTCCTTGCCACCCAAGGGTCCTTTGCCAGAATTGTCGGCCATGCCACCCAGTCGCTCGGACGAAAGGTCCTCGATGGTGAGGGGTTTTGCCGGCAGATCGTCCAGCCCGATGATCTGGCGGGCGCTGACCGGCTCGAGCTCGAGTTGCGATTTATAGATCTCGGCCAGCTTTTGCAGGCGCGACGGCTGGGTCAGCAGGCTCCAGTCCGCCTTCAGGAGATCGATCGTATCCTCCTCGTAGCGGATCTGCGCCTGGATCTTGTGCACCGCCGCCAATTGTTCTTCGGCCTCGCGCTTGGTCTTGTAGGTCAAGGCCGCAGCCGAAACCATGACGGCGATCAGGACTATGTCGCTGGTACGAAACACGTGCTCACCTCTCTCCCGGCCAATTGACGCCGGGAAGTTTTGGCTCAGGAAGCTTTGGAAGCCCGAAAATCGAAAAGTCGCCAGTGCGCGGCGGTGCGTCGGTGCGGATCGCAGCGCGCAGCCTTGCCGAGCGCGCCCGCGGATTGGCTGATATCTCGGCCTCATCAGGCGTCACGCCGCTGCCCACCTTTTTGAAGGTGGCGCTGCGCGCCTGCGCCTCGGGCAGGTGCCGCGATCCGGATGCCGCATCGGCGCGATCGGCGATGAAGCGTTTGACGATGCGGTCTTCCAGGGAGTGGAACGTCACGACGGCCAGCCGCCCGCCCGGTTTCAGCACGCGTTCAGCCGCAAACAGCGCTTTGGCCAGTTCGCCGAGTTCGTCGTTGACGAAAATGCGCAGCGCCTGGAAGACGCGGGTCGCCGGATGGATCTTGTCCTTCGGCGCGCGGCCGACATGCGTCTCGATGGCATCGGCAAGGTCGAGCGTGCGCTCGAACGCATGTTTTTCGCGACGGCTTTCGATCATGCGGGCGATGCGGCCGGCATGGCGCTCTTCGCCAAGGAACCCGAAGATGCGGGCAAGGTCGCCCACTTTGAAGCTGTTGACGACATCGGCGGCGCTGAGACCAGCCTGGGCCATGCGCATATCGAGCGGTCCGTCGGCCCGGAACGAAAAACCGCGCTCCGCCTGGTCGATCTGCATGGATGAGATGCCGATGTCGAGCACGACGCCTTCGGCGCTTTCGACATGCTCGTCCAACGTCGAGAATGGCGCCTGAACAAGCCGGAGCCTGCCGCCCGATTGTTTTTCGAGGGCACGACCGGTAGCAATCGCATCCGGATCGCGGTCTATAGCGACGACCGAGGCGCCGCATGCCAGAATGGCTTTGGTGTAGCCGCCGGCGCCGAAGGTGCCGTCGACGATCACCTCGCCCGCTTTAGGCAAAAGCGCCCCCAGCACTTCGGCAAGGAGGACCGGAATGTGACGGGCCGGTCCGCCAGCGGCGTGAGGGTCATCGCCGTAGCCCGCCATCATTCCGGCCGCTCCCCAGGCCTCGTCCCCTGCCGAAGCTGCAAAAGCCGGGCGCGTGCTTCCGCCCCATAGGCGGCGAGCCGTCCAGGTTCCCAGATCTGAAAGAAATTGCCGCGGCCGACAAACGCTGCTTCCGCGGAAATGCCGGTGTGCTCGCGGATGAAATCGGTCATCGAGATGCGGCCGTCCTGATCGAGCTTGAGAAAGGTTCCATCGCCATGGCAGAAGAACGACATGTCGTCCGCCGCCTGCAGGAAAGGATCTTCCTGCGCGATGCGCTGCTCGTAGCGGTCGAGCAGGTCGAGCCCGCCGACATCCATCGCCGGACGGTCCAGGCAGCGCAGCGCATAGAGTTCCGAATAGCCGCGTTTCTGCACAACCGCACGGAAATGCGCTGGAACGGACACCCGCCCCTTCGCATCGATCCTGTTCACCGCGCTTGACAGAAACCGGTCCATTACGCGTTACGGCCGCTTGCGCCGCCGCACCCCTCTGCATCTTCCCGCCCGCGCCGCCGCGGCGCGGTCCCTGCCCAAAACTCACTTCGTTCTGAAAGGCGAAAACAGGCGAACGCGCAGCCGCCGCGGCTGCCCGATTGGCGTACGCTTCACCCTGACGCGGAACGAAGGCTTGAATATCGAAATGGGATATCATGGGGCGCTATGGGCGTCAACGGGAATAGGCTTCACAAACGCGCGCGCCACAACCGATGAGAGCAGCTCTGACGGCACTCCCGTCTTTATGCTCCATTAAGCCTAACGAAGCGTTTAGAGCGCCTGGCCTACCGGAGGCGGCTTGCCGCGGATCGCCACCGCGCATAGCGTCAGCCCGTGTTTTCCCGGTCAGAAACAGATTCTTTTCTCGGTCAGAAACAAGGTTGAAATCCATGTCCGAAACAGCCAGATCGCGCGCCGCGGCACTTTCCCATCTGCGTCGCGGCAGGCTCGCCATGGGCGACCCAATTCCCCTGCCGCTAACTATGGCCGCCATTTATCATGCACCCGGCGACGCCACCGGGTTCGATCAATATGGCCGCTTCAGCAATCCGACCTGGGACGCGGTCGAAGACATGCTGGCGCATCTGGAAGGGGCGCCATGCGTCGCCTTCCCCTCTGGAATGGCTGCAATCTCGGCGGTGTTTTTTGGATTGCTCAAATCCGGCGACCGTATCCTGCTGCCGTCGGACGGGTATCACACCACGCGGGCCCTGGCGGAGGGTTTCCTAAAACCTTTCGGCGTCGCCCACGATGTCCGGCCGACATCGACTTTCCTCGACGGCGGCTTCGATGGATATCGACTGGCCTTCGTCGAAACTCCCGCCAATCCGGGACTGGATATCTGCGACATTACGGCTGTCGCCGAAGCGGCGCACAAAGCGGGGGCGATTCTGGTGGTCGACAACACGACAATGACGCCCTTCGGCCAACGCCCGCTCGATCTCGGCGCCGACATCGTCATTGCCGCCGACACGAAGGCACCCAATGGCCATTCCGACGTGCTGTTCGGCCATGTCGCCAGCCGCAATGCCGACATCATCGCCGCCGTGTCCGGCTGGCGCGAGACGTCGGGCGCCATTCCCGGGCCGTTCGAGGCGTGGCTTGTGCATCGCGGCTTGGAAACGCTCGACGTGCGTTTCGATCGCATGTGTTCTTCCGCCGAGGTGATAGCGCGGCGTCTGG
Organism: Mesorhizobium sp. BHscii; assembly: GCF_053848065.1. Lineage (NCBI taxonomy): Bacteria > Pseudomonadati > Pseudomonadota > Alphaproteobacteria > Hyphomicrobiales > Phyllobacteriaceae > Mesorhizobium > Mesorhizobium sp. BHscii. The sequence goes on from NZ_JBSPKW010000008.1 coordinate 163,625, forward strand.
AGAGCCATCGTGCGATCAGCGGCTTGCGCTTTCCGGGTCTGGTAGGCGACCCTTCGCACAATCTCGCCCGCGCCCAGATGGAGCGCTTCGGCTTTCTCATCTCGTTTGTGCTGGCATCGGAGGACAAGGCCGAGGATTTCATCAACAACTGCTTATTGATGCAGGCGGCGACGTCGTTCGGAGGCGTGCATACGTCGGCGGAACGGCGAGCAAAAAGAGGAGACGCTGTTCCGCCCGGCTTCGTTCGCCTGTCGGTCGGCTGCGAACCGGTGGAAGAGCTTTGGCAGGCGATCGAAGCGTCGCTGGACGGTATCAGCGGCTGAACGAACCGATCACGAAGCCAGATCGTCGGCTTCGATTTTGCGCCGGCCATGCGGCACGCGCAGGATCTCGACTGCATCCTCGCTGACGCGATACAAGGTGAGATACTCGCCGACGACCAGATGGCGGATGCCGGGCGAATGTCTTCGCGCGGTGCGCCTGAGAGGGATAAGTCGCCAGTAGTTGCTGCCAGCGGGCTTCCGGTCCGAGCAGCCGGTCCGCTACAGCCTCGTCGTCTCGCGCGACATGGAGCCAGGTCGCGATCTTAAATCCTCTTCTGCATTGCAGTTCGGATGATGGGCAGCAAATTCATGCCGCGTTATCGGATTTCAATCGTCTGCGCGCTTCGGCCTCGATTTCGTCGATCGACGCAAACCGACCCGGTCCGCTGTCAATTCCCTCCTGCACCAGCTTGCGCAACTCCTCGACCGTATAGCCGTGCAGGTCGCGGCGGTCCTTCCATTGCCTGAGCGCGTCGCGGATCACCTCGTTCGCCGAGCATATTCGCCGGCGGCGACCACAACGTCGACCGCCGCCGCCAGTTCCGGCGAAAGCGTGATGCTGCGTTTGTCGACCTGACCCATGATGCGCTCCTGATATTGCCCGCGCCTATATGGTGCGATTAATCGCACCGACTTCAAGAAACGCTTGTTACGCCCACTGCCCAGAAAGCCGGTTCAGTAGTAAAGCGCCTGAACCAGCAGGCGCCCGATGACGCAACCTGCTGATATCAGGGGATTTCCTTGTAGTATCTGGAAGAAATTGCCAGCTGGCCTGTAAGCCGGGTTCTGTATGGCCCTCGCCCCTTGCGGCGCGAGAACGTGGCGGCCATTCATCTTGGGCGCATGTTGCCATGCACCTCACGCAACCTACCCGGACGGTGAGCCGGAAACAGCCCTCGAGGGTTTCCCCTCGCACCGTCCCTATTCGGTCTTGCTCCCGGTGGGGTTTACCGTGCCGCTCCTGTTGCCAGTCGCGCGGTGGGCTCTTACCCCACCCTTTCACCCTTACCACGGTAAAACCGTGGCGGTTTGCTTTCTGTGGCACTTTCCCTAGGGTCGCCCCCGCCGGCCATTAACCGGCACCGTGTCTCCATGGAGCCCGGACTTTCCTCACCCGCAGCCTTTCGGCTTCGCGGGTGCGGCCGCCCGGCCAGCTGGCAAGGCGTATAAAGGGGTTCAAGGCCGAAAACGCAAGAAAAAAGCAGGTTCGGGCTTATTACGCCGGCGCTCCAAGCGCGGCCAACTGCACCTTGACCTTGCCGCAATAGGCCGCGGAAATCGGGTTCATCCGCTTGGCGCCATGGCCGGCATTGTATTTGAGGATCGTGCCGCAGGTCGTGCCGCCGCCGAGGTTCTGCGCCATGGCGAGGTATTTCATGCCGTATTTGATGTTGGTCTCGGGATCGTAGAGGCCGCTGATCGAGCCGCTGTAACCCATCATCCGCGCCGTCGACGGCTTGATCTGCATCAGGCCGATCTCACCGGCGCTGCCGACCTGGTTCGGCCGGAAGCTGCTTTCGATCATGATGACGGCCTTGGCGAGCGAGACCGGCACACCATTGCTGGCGGCATGACGCTCGATGATCGCCGAATACTGGCCACTGCCGCCAGCGGCCGCCGCGTTCGGCGCCGCCGCCCGGCTTTTCCCGCCGATCGACGCCGTCGTCGCCTCGTCGATGCGGGTCCTGTTGCGCTTCACGTGCCGTTTGGAGACTGCATTTTTTGCGGAGGCTGGCTTGTTTACCTTTACCCCAGCTTTTTCCGCCTTTGCGGATGCTGGCTTTTTCACCTTTACCGCAGCAGCTTTTACCGCCTTTGCGGAGGCTGTCCTTTTTTCCTTTGCATCTTGGCCGGCTTTCGGCGTGGCGGTTTTATCGGACACGGTAATGAAACCCTGGTCGGCCCGCTGGCTCAGCGGCGCGCCATTGGCGGCACCGATGGCAAAAGTCATTACGCCGGCAGCAACAGCTGCCGTTAAAACGGTCAATTTCTGCATGGGATCCTGTTCTGTTTGAACCGCGCGAAGAACTTCACGCAGCTACGCTAAATCAACATCGGAACATCTGGGGCTGAAGGTCCGACAATTTGCACGGATCGCCTTTGACGGCCGAATTGGCGGCAAAAAAGGCGAGGCAAGTCACTTTGAGTGACAGGCTGTAACTGAACAGCTAGGAAAAGACTACTTGGGCGGAACTGCCCTCACGGAAGCAAGCAGCCTTTCCAGCGTGCGGATTGTCGATCCGTCGGCCACGCCATCCACTTTGCGTTGGCGGAAGTGCCGTTGAAAAGCCTCGACCACGATTTCGGTATGCCGGTCAAAATTGCCTGATATTTCTACGCCATAACCGTAGAGCGCCAGCATCGATTGCAACATCTCGACCTCGGCATTCGCATCGCCGGCCTTCAGCACCGCGCCGCGCCTGAGGGGTGCCGCTTCGACGAGATGGCCGACACCGGCCTCGAACAGCGCTTTCCAAGGGAATTTCTCGCCGGGGTCGATCTTGCGTCCCGGCGCCACGTCGGAATGGGCGAGCACCCGTTGGGCTGGAATCGTATGGCGCTGAACAATTCCCTTGCACAGGCCGATGACGGCATCGATCTGCGGTTTCGGAAAATTCCGATAGCCCAGCGAATGCCCCGGATTGACGATCTCGATGCCGAGCGAACAGGAGTTGATGTCGCTGCGTCCGAACCAGGAACTCTTGCCGGCATGCCAGGCACGGTCGCTTTCCCTGACCATCTGGACGATGCGGCCGTCCTCATGGACGAGATAATGCGACGAAACCTCGCTGGCCGGATCGCACAGCCATGCTTCGGCGCCAGCGCCAGTCTCCATCCCGGTGTAGTGCAGCACGATCATGTCGGGCTTCTCGCGTCGTGGACCGAAATTCGGCGATACCCTTACCTCGGCGCTCGGCTCGTCGGGCGGGAAGCCGCTCATGCGTGCCGCAGGCCTCGTTCGATCATCTCATAGGCCGCGTTGATCGCCGCTATCCTGCTCGTTGCGATCTTGATGAATTCCTGCGGCAGCCCGCGCGCGATCAGCCGGTCGGGATGGTTGTCCGAAACCAGCTTGCGATAACGCCTCCTGACCTCCTCGAACGTTTTTCCCCGCTCGATGCCAAGCACGACATAGGGATCGGCCGCACCCAGGTCGACGTGCCGGGCCAGAATGCTCTGGTAATGCGCCTCCTCAATCCGGAAGATCTCGGCAATACGATGCAGGAACTGCCCTTCGCGCTCGTGGACCAGCCCGTCGGCCTTGGCGATGTGGAACAGCCCGTCGAGAATGTCCTCCAGCATCTTGCAGTTCGAATGACCGGAGCCGCAAAGCTGCGCCATGCGCGCGGCATAGGTCTCGAACCCGGCAATGTCGCGCTTGGCCAGATCGTAGAGCCGCGCCACATTGCGCGTTTGGTCCTTCGGCACTTCAAATATCTGCTGGAAGGCGCGCACCTCGTCCTGCGTGACGATGCCGTCGGCCTTGGCCATCTTGGCCGACAGCGCGATCATCGCTACCGAGAAGGCGACGCGCCGGCGCAGATCCGGGTCGCCGGAGAAAACCGTGCGCACAGCCTCGACCACGTCGGCGACGCCGGACGAGGTTGAGGACGAAACGCGCGTGATGAAGTCGCCAAGGCGATCCCAAATCGACATGGGCACCTATTAGGGCTAACTGGCCACCGCTATCAAGCGAAGACAATGCCGCAGGGCAGCCGATTTCGCGGCCGCCTGACCAGCTGGCGTAACCGTCGATCATGGAAAATCAGCAGGCGGCAGCAGCGGCCACAGCGAGCGAAACTGCCAGCCTTCGTCGCCTTGCCATTCGGCCCCTTCTGCTGGGCGAAAAAGTAACGGGCGAAACTGCGCTTGCGGCGGCGGCCGCGAGGAGCGTGTCCTGAAGTCAGAAGGCCGGCATAATGCCGGCCTTCTGTTCATCACCTGAGAACTACTGCGCCGGCGCAGCCGGAGCCGGCTCGGCCGGCTTCGTCGCGTCAGGAGCTGGCTGCATCGGCTGTTCGTTCGCCGGCGGATTGGTGCTCTGCGTGGTTGTGGCGTCCCCGCCCGTGCCGCTGTCGCTGCAAGCCGCAACGCCAAGCAGGGCAAGCGCCGAAACCGACGCAAGAATGAGTTTCTTCATGACATCTCTCCTCTAATCACGCCCCCCGCTACCGGGTGACGAGCGAGGACAGAATGCATCAGGCGCTTATGAGTTTCATAACGTTGCGTTTCCGCATGTAACATCATCTGCTTTTGCCGTTGCCGGCGAAGCCCTGGCGAACTAACACCAAGCCATGGCGAATTAACATATTGAATCAATAAAATGCCTGGGAGAGCTACCGTGACCGCCAAATGGGATTTCTGGATTGACCGCGGCGGCACCTTTACCGATGTCATCGGCCGTGATCCGGAAGGCGGGCTGCACCCGCGCAAGCTGCTTTCCGAAAATCCTGAAGCCTATACCGACGCCGCCATCCAGGGCATTCGCGATCTGCTCGAATTAAAATCCGGCGCGCCGATCCCGTCCGGCCTGATCGGCGACATCAAGATGGGCACTACCGTTGCCACCAACGCGCTTCTGGAGCGCAAGGGCGACCGCGTGCTGCTGCTCATCACCAGGGGATTTCGCGACGCGCTGAGGATCGCCTATCAGGCGCGGCCCGACATCTTCGCCAAGGAGATCATTCTTCCCGAACAACTCTACGAGCGCGTCATCGAGGTCGACGAGCGCGTGCGCGCCGACGGCTGCGTCGATCGGCTGCTCGACATCGCCGCCGTGCGCCCAGCCATCGAACAGGCCAAGGCCGACGGCATCGACGCCGTGGCGATCGTCTTCATGCATGCCTGGAAATATCCCGACCACGAAAAGGCGGTTGCAAAAGTCTGCAGAAAACTGCGGTTTCGCCAAGTCTCGGTCAGCCACGAGGTCTCGCCACTCATCAAGCTGGTCGGCCGCGGCGACACCACCGTGGTCGATGCCTATCTGTCGCCGATCCTGTCGCGCTATGTGCAGAGGGTGGCGGAAGAGCTGGGCGTTTTCTCCCCCCTCGAGGGGGAGATGGCCGCGAAGCGGCCAGAGGGGGTCGCCCAAGGCAGCGCGAGGCCTCAAGGAACGTCGAGCACTGCCGCAACGACCCCACCCGGCGGCTTCGCCGCCACCCTCCCATCGAGGGGGAGGGAATCCCCCCGCCTCATGTTCATGATGTCGTCGGGCGGTCTCACCGCCGCCGATATGTTCCAGGGCAAGGACGCGTTGCTGTCCGGTCCGGCCGGCGGCGTCGTCGGCATGGTCGAGACGGCGAAACTCGCTGGTTTCGACAAGGTCATCGGCTTCGACATGGGCGGCACATCCACCGACGTCGCCCATTATGACGGCGACTATGAGCGCGCCTTCGACACCGAGGTTGCCGGCGTGCGCATCCGCGCGCCAATGATGCGCATCCATACCGTCGCCGCCGGCGGCGGCTCAATCCTGCATTACGAGGCCGGCCGCTTCCGCGCCGGGCCAGATTCTGCCGGCGCCAATCCCGGCCCGGCCGCGTACCGGCGCGGCGGCCCGCTGGCCGTCACCGACGCCAATGTCATGCTGGGCAAGCTGCAGCCTGACTTTTTCCCGGCCATTTTTGGACCCGGCCAGAACGAGCCGCTCGACGTGCAAACCGTGCGCGAAAAATTCGCAGCACTCGCCGCCGAAATCGGCGACGGCCACACGCCGGAGGCGGTGGCCGAAGGGTTCGTCACCATCGCCGTCGAAAACATGGCCAACGCGATCAAGAAGATTTCCGTGCAGCGCGGCTACGACGTCACCGAATATCTCTTGAACTGTTTTGGTGGCGCCGGCGGCCAGCACGCCTGCCTCGTTGCCGACGCACTCGGCATGGAAGCGGTGCTGATCCATCCGTTCTCGGGCCTGCTGTCGGCTTATGGCATCGGGTTGTCCTCGACTTTTTCGTCGCGCCAGCAGGCGCTGCTGAAACCCCTGGCGGAAGACTCCAAGCCGGCGATCGACGAGCTTATCGCGACATTGCGCAAAGCCGTCATCGACGAGCTCGCCGCACAAGGCATCGCCGAGGACACCGTCGCCTCGAAACCGGTGCTGCAGGTCCGCTATGACGGCACCGACACCGCACTGCCGGTGAATTTCGAGCACCGCTCGATTTCACGAGCCAAGAGCGATTTCGAAACGGCCCACAAGGCGCAGTTCGGCTTCGTCTATGACAGAAAGCCGATGATCGTCGAATCGGTCGGGGTCGAAGGCACCGACACCGGCGACGCCGGCTGCGAGGAAAGCGATTCAGTTCTTGAGGACATAACCCCAAGCCCTTCGGAGAAACGGCAAATCTTCGCCGACGGCATCTGGCGTCACGCCGGCATCTTTCGCCGCGAGGCGCTCAAGCCGGGGCACAGCGTTGCCGGTCCTGCCCTGGTCATCGAACCGAACCAGACCATCGTCGTCGAACCGGGCTGGCAAGCCGAAATCACCGCCAAGAACCATGTGCTTTTGCGCCGCGTCGAGAAAAAGCGCCGGCAGGCAGCGCTCGGCACCGAAGCCGATCCGGTCATGCTGGAGGTCTTCAACAACCTGTTCATGTCGATCGCCGAGCAGATGGGCGTGACGCTGCAGAACACCGCCTACTCCGTCAACATCAAGGAAAGGCTGGATTTCTCCTGCGCCGTCTTCGACCGCAATGGCGCGCTGGTCGCCAACGCGCCGCACATGCCGGTGCATCTCGGCTCCATGGACCGTTCGGTGGAAACTATCATCCGGCTCAACTCGGGCGACATTCACCCCGGCGACGTCTTTGCATTGAATGCGCCTTATAATGGCGGCACGCATCTGCCTGATATCACCGTGGTGACGCCGGTGTTTGAGGAAGAGCGACCAATCTCCCCCCTTGTGGGGGAGATGTCGGCGAAGCCGACAGAGGGGGGCGCTGCCCCGCCAACGCCTCCAATTGGCGAGGCGGCGTATCGCGAAGCTGAGCGCTCGACGTTGCCCCCCTCTGCCCTGCCGGGCATCTCCCCCCCTGGGGGGGAGATGGGCCAATCGCCAAAAATCCTCTTCTACGTCGCTTCACGCGGTCATCATGCCGACATCGGTGGCACCGCGCCTGGCTCGATGACGCCGCTCGCCACCACGGTCGACGAGGAAGGCGTGCTGTTCGACAATTTCCGCATCGTCGATCGCGGCCGGTTCCGCGAGAAGGAACTGGAGACGCTGCTCACCGACCACCCCTACCCGGCACGCAATCCGCATCAGAACATCGCAGACCTCAAGGCGCAGATTGCCGCTAACGAAAAGGGCGTCGCCGAACTGCGCAAGATGGTCACGCATTTCGGCCTCGACGTAGTTGAGGCCTACATGGGTCACGTCCAGGACAATGCGGCCGAAAGCGTGCGACGTGTACTGGAGCGACTGCCCGACAGTTCCGTATACGAGTATCCGACCGACACCGGCCAAGTCATCAAGGTGAAGATCTCGGTCGACCGGAAAAAGCGTGAGGCGACTGTCGACTTCACCGGTACCTCGCCGGTCATGAAGAACAATTTTAACGCCCCCGAGCCGGTCGCCCGCGCAGCCGTGCTTTATGTCTTCCGCGTCATGGTCGAGGACATGATCCCGATGAATGCCGGGTGTCTGAGACCCATCAACATCATCATTCCCGATGGCTCGATGCTGAAACCCGCCTATCCGGCGGCGGTCGTCGCCGGCAATGTCGAGACCTCCCAGCATGTCACGAATGCGCTGTTCGGCGCCATGGGCGCGATGGCCAACGCGCAAGGCACGATGAACAACCTCACCTTCGGCAACAAGCAGTACCAGTATTACGAGACGATCTGCTCCGGCTCGCCGGCAGGCAGGATGAACTCCGGCCGCGGCTTTGCCGGCACCTCCGGCGTCCACACCCACATGACCAATTCGCGCCTGACCGATCCGGAAGTGCTGGAATTGCGCTTTCCCGTCCTGCTTGAGGATTTCCACATCCGCGAAGGCTCCGGCGGCAAAGGCAAATGGAGTGCCGGCGACGGCACCAAGCGCACCATCCGTTTCCTCGAAAAGATGGAATGCGCCATCCTGTCCTCGCACCGCGATCGCCCGCCGCAAGGCCTGGATGGCGGCGGCGATGGCGAGGCCGGCTCGACCACGGTCCGCCGCAAGAATGGCCGCGTCGAAATCCTGAAGGCGTGCGACCAGACGGTGCTGGAAGCCGGTGAAGCCGTCATTGTGACGACACCGACGCCAGGCGGATTTGGCGAGGCCTGAGCTCATCTCAACAAGCTGTCACCCGCCTGTCATCCACCTGCGCTACCCGCTTGCGCCAGAGCAAACAGGAATCGCCTTGTCATGACGGATCTTTCCGGAGAACTGGTTTTTCGCCGCGGCAAGGAAGTTGGCAAAGCCGTCTACCAGAACCGCCCGCTGTCGAAGGCCGGCCTCTCCGAACGGCTCTTCGCGTTGCTGTTTTCCGGCCTCGTCTATCCGCAGATCTGGGAAGACCCCGATGTCGACATCGACGCGATGCAGCTTGGCCAGGGCCATCGCGTCGTCACTATCGCCTCGGGCGGCTGCAACATCCTCGCCTATCTCACCCGGTCGCCCGAAAGGATCGACGCCGTCGATCTCAACGCCGCCCACATCGCGCTGAACCGGATGAAGCTCGAAGCGGTGCGCCATCTGCCGTCCCAGCGTGACTTGTTCCGTTTCTTCGGCGCCGCCGAGACCCGTCACAATTCGCAAGCCTACGACCGCTTCATCGCGCCGCATCTCGACCCGGTCAGCCGCCATTATTGGGAACATCACAACTGGCTCGGCCGTCGCCGCATCGCCGTCTTCGACCGTAATTTCTACCAGACCGGGCTGCTCGGGCTGTTTATCGCCATGGGTCACCGCACCGCCAAATTCTTCGGTGTCGATCCGGCTGGCATCATGCAAGCCAAAAGCCTCGCCGACCAGCGCCGCTTCTTCGACGAGAAACTGGCGCCGGTCTTCGAAAAGCCGTTGCTGAAATGGGCCACCTCCCGAAAAGTCTCGCTGTTCGGCCTCGGCATTCCGCCGGCCCAGTACGATTCGCTGATCACCTCGGGCGACGGCACCATGGCCAGCGTCCTGAAGGCCCGGCTGGAAAAGCTCGCCTGCGATTTTCCGCTACAGAACAACTATTTCGCCTGGCAGGCTTTTGCCCGCCGCTATCCCAACCCCGGCGAGGCGGCGCTGCCCGCCTATCTCGAAAAGCGCAACTACAAGACGATCCGCGACAATGTCGACCGCGTCGCCATTCGCCATGCTAATCTGATCGAATTCCTCGCCGGCAAGGATGCCGGTTCGGTCGACCGCTTCGTCCTGCTCGACGCACAGGATTGGATGACCGACGACCAGCTCAATGCGCTGTGGGCCGAGATCACCCGGACCGCGTCGACTGATGCCCGCGTCATCTTCCGCACCGCGGCCGAACCCAGCCTGTTGCCCGGCCGAGTCTCGAATTCGCTGCTCGACCAGTGGAATTATGCGGACGAGGCGTCGCGCGAATTCTCGGCCCGCGACCGGTCGGCCATCTATGGCGGCTTCCATCTCTATGTGAAGCAGGCCGCATGAGCACGACCGAACTGCCGGCCAGACCCGCCGAACCGCCGGCTAGGCACGCCGAGCTGATGGACGGCGTCTACCGCTGGCAGCGCCACATCTACGACCTGACCCGCAAATATTACCTGCTCGGCCGCGACCGGCTGATCGCAGGGCTTGATGTGCCCGCAGGCGGCGCCGTGCTCGAACTCGGCTGCGGCACCGGCCGCAACATCGTCCTCGCCGCCCGCCGCTATCCCGACGCCCGCTTCTTCGGTCTCGATATTTCGGCCGAAATGCTGGAAACGGCCACTGCTGCCATTGCCCGCGAAGGCCTGTCCGGCCGCGTCAAGCTGGCGCGCGGTGACGCCACCGATTTCGACGCGAAAGCGCTGTTCTCTATCGAAAGTTTCGACCGCATTTTTGTCTCGTATTCGCTGTCGATGATCCCAGGTTGGCAGAAGACGGTTTGCGCGGCTCTTGCAGCCCTGTCACCTGGCGGCTCGCTGCACGTCGTCGATTTCGGCCAACAGGAGGCCCTGCCCCGCTGGTTCCGAACACTGTTGCGCGGCTGGCTGAGAAAATTCCATGTCGAGCCTCGTGAGGCCCTGCGCGCGGTTATGGCATCGGAATCCGAGCGGATCGGTGCAAGCTTTCGATTCAGAACACTGTACCGCGGCTATGCCTGGCTCGCAGTGATTGGACCGCGCAAATAGCAGCTAATGCAGCGCCTTCACCAGCGCTGCCACCATGATCTGCGGCCGATAGCCGAACTTGGCCGGCGTCAGGCCGAGCCGCACCACCACCATCTGCTCCGAGGGAATGATGGCGACCGTCTGTCCGTCATGGCCTTCCATCCAGTAGGTATCCCTTGGCAGGCCCGCAGCGATGCCGGCGCCGGGGCTCTGCTCGTCGCCCGGCGCCTCGATCCACAGCTGGCCCCTGCCGTAGACTTTCGAGGCCGGTGCGGCTTCCCGCATCCAGGCGACGAAGCCGCCAGGCAGGATCTGCTGGCCGTTCCATACACCATCCTGCAGCAGGAACTGCCCGAAGCGCGCCCAGTCGCGCGCGGTGGCGTAGAGATAGGACGAGCCGACGAAGGTGCCGTACTCGTCGGCCTCCAGCACCGCGCTCTGCATGCCCAGCGGGTCGAACAGCGCAACCCTCGGCCACGCCAGCGCCTTGTTCTTGTCGCCGATCGCATCCTGCCAGAGCCGCGACAGCATCACTGCCGTGCCGCTCGAATAGGAAAAAATTTTGCCTACCTCGCCGGTCAGCGACTTGGATCCGGCAAAGCCCGCCATATCAGGCTCGAGGTAGAGCATCCGCGTCACGTCTGTGACGTCGCCATAATCCTCGTTGAACTCCAGCCCGCTCGACATCGCCATCATGTCGGCGAGACTGATGGCGGCGCGGCCGTCCGCTTTCCAGGGTCCGAACAGGCCCTGGTTCGTCATCACCATCTTACCGTCCTTGATCACCGTGCCGACGATCGCGGCATTTACCGTCTTGGTCATCGACCAGCCAAGCAGCGGCGTCTTTTCGGCAAAGCCGTCGCCATAACGCTCGGCGATGATGCGGCCGTTCTTGACTACTACCACCGCCCGCATACCGGCGCCGGTCATTGCAGGGTCGTCGAGGATTTTCGCGATTTCGGGGTTCTGCGAGGCATCGACCCTGTCGCCCTCCGGCCAGAGTGCATCGAGCGGCGGCGCCGGTGTCAGCGCCGGCCCGGCGACTGCTTTGGCCGTGGCGATGTCGCCATCCGGAACCGAAGCACAGCCGAGCCCGTCACGAACAACCGCGACGCTTTTGCCGAACACGCCGAACAGCCCGGCCGAGACGGTGCCCTGCTCCTTGTCGACGGAGACCCTCATCAGCCGCAGCAGCGGATGGCCCGGCGCCTGCACGTCGACGGCGAGCACCTGGTCGGCATCTCGTCCGGCGATAAAGACATTCGAGCAGACGATCTTGGCCGTATAACCCGAGCCGACGCGGATCAGTTCCGGCGGCGCGATGTAAAGCCAGGCGGCGAGTGCTGCGACCGCCAGCACGGCCAGCCCGAGCAGCCATTTCACCAGCCTCAGAACAATCTGCATTTTTCCGACTCCCCCCGGACGCTCATTTATGCCATCGATTTGCCGCCATTGCTTCGGCAAAATCGCGGTTCCTGTCGAGCGCCGTCAACGGAATATCAACCATGATCGGCGATCACTGATGCGTGTCGCCCAAAAGTGCGCAGCGGTTTTGGGATAACGACACGCATAAAAAACGAAGGTTAAAGCGCGTCGAAGCGCGCGCTTTAATATGGGAGCGGTCCTGTGGGGCGATCGCTTGGGGGTACGGTCGAGGGGCCCACCTGCAGCAACAACCCATCAGCGGCCGGCTGAAACCGGTTCAGGAGTAGCGATGCGCCGTTTCGCGGCTTTCTTCATGCTGACGCTGCTGGGCGCCTGCTCGACCGTCGACGATCTTGCGCCGTCGCTGCCGAGCGCCCCGACCGTTACGGTGCGCGCACCCCGTTTTGACGACTCCGACCCCCATAAGTGGGAAAGCGGGGCGCCGTGGAGCTATGCCGTTCACGGCACCGACGTCTCGAAGTACCAGACCTCGGTCGATTGGCCGGCGGCCAGGGCCAGCGGTATTTCCTTCGTTTTCATCAAGGCGACGGAAGGCGGCGATCGCTTCGACGAGTATTTCAACGAGCATTGGAGCCGCACGAAAGCCTCAGGAATCCCCCGCGCGGCCTATCATTTCTACTATTTTTGCACACCGGCCGCCACGCAAGCGCGGTGGTTCATCAAGAACGTGCCCAAAGACCGTTCGGCGATGCCGCCGGTTCTCGACATGGAATGGAACCCGCAATCGCCGACCTGCAAGCTGCGGCCCGATGCGGCCACGGTGCGCAGCGAGATGAGCACATTCCTCGAAATCGTCGAGAAACACTATGGCAAGAAGCCGATCATTTACACCTCGATCGATTTCTTCAACGACAACGGCCTATCGGCCTTCCGTGGCTATCCCTACTGGCTGCGTTCGGTGGCCGGCCACCCGCGCAAGAGATACGGCAGTCACCCGTTCACCTTCTGGCAGTACACCGGAACCGGTATTGTGCCGGGCATCCCCGGCAAGGCCGATATCAACGTGTTCAACGGCACGGAAGCCGCCTGGAACAAGTGGCTGCGGCAGAACACCCGTTGACAGCGGGCCTGCCGCCTGCTTTTCGACACAGCCAAATGAAGGATGCTTGCAACCGCTGGTGATCTTCTTGGGGGATGGCGATGCGATTGCGCTTGGAAATTCTCGCGGCGCTGCTTCTGGCCGCTACGGCGGCGCCGGCGGTGGCACAGCAATGCGGCGGCGATTTCGAGGCATGGAAGCAGGGTGTAGCGGCGGAGGCCAGGAACGCCGGGGTCGGCACTGCCGGCCTCGAGGCGCTGGAAAAGGCCACCGCCGACAAAAAGGTGCTGGCGCGCGACCGCGCCCAGGGCGTCTTTACCCAGACCTTCATCGAGTTCTCGAACCGGATGATTTCGGCTTACCGGCTGAAGCAGGGCGCCGCCAATCTGAAAAAATACGCCGACGTCTTTGCCCGCGCCGACCAGGAATTCGGCGTCCAGCCGCCGATCATCGCCGCCTTCTGGGCGCTGGAAACCGATTTCGGCGCCGTGCAGGGCGATTTCCACACGCTGAACGCGCTGGTCACGCTCTCGCATGACTGCCGCCGCCCGCAACTCTTTCGCCCGCAGATCACGCCGCTGCTGACCCTCATCGATCGCGGCGTCGTACCGGCCGATGTCACCGGCGCCTGGGCGGGGGAAATCGGCCAGACACAGATGCTGCCGTCCGACTATCTCGGCCGCGGCGTCGACGGCGACGGCGACGGCCTGGTCGACCTGCGCAGCAGCGCGCCGGATGTGATCATGACCACGGCCAACAAGATCATGTCGCGCGGCTGGAAACGCGACCAGCCCTGGATCGAGGAAGTCCGCGTGCCCGAGGACATGCCATGGGACCAGACCGGCCGCACCAACAAGCTGCCGCTGACGCAGTGGGCTCAGTGGGGTGTCACCAACCCCAGCGGCACGCCGCTTGTCGACAACGGCCTAAAGGCAGGCCTCGCGCTGCCCATGGGCCGCAAGGGGCCGGCCTTCCTCGTCTACGACAATTTCGACGTCTACCTCGAGTGGAACCAGTCCTTCACCTATGCGCTGACCGCGGCAAATCTCGCCGCGCGGCTGGCGGGTGCGCCGCAATTCGATCCGCGCAATCCCGAACCCGGCCTCAACGGCGATCAGATGAGGGCATTGCAGACAAAGCTCGAGGCCAAAGGCTATGACGTGGGAACGGTCGACGGCATCCTGGGCACCAATACCCGCGAGGCGATCCGCAAGGAGCAGAAGCGGCTAGGCTTGCCGGTCGACGGCTGGCCGACACCGGAGCTTCTGGCGAAGCTTTAAAGCGGGTCATCGCCTGGCAAGCAGGAAATCGATGAAGGCGCGCAAGGCCGGTGGAACATGCCGAGAGCTCGTATGATATAGGTAAAAGCCCGGAAATCGGGGTGACCAGGCTTCGAGAAAACGGATGAGCTTGCCGGCTTCGATCCACGGCCGAACTTGGTAATCCAGCATGTAAGCCACGCCGACCCCATCCAGGGCCGCCCTGATCATCAGTTCCGTGTCGTTGACCGTCAAACCGCCGTTGACGGCTGTTTCCAAAGCGCGTCGGCCTCGCGCGAACTCCCATCGATAGATGTTGCCGCCACCGGGCCACTGGAAATTGATGCAGCGGTGCTGATGCAGCTCTTGCGGATGACGAGGTATGGTCCGGTTCTCGAGATAGGCTGGAGCGGCCACCGCGGCCATTTGCAAATCCTCGCTCAGCTTCACCGCCACCATATCCTTCTCCAGCCGCTCGCCGAGCCGGATTCCGGCATCGAACCGCCCCTCGACAATGTCGGTCAGCATATCGTCGATGATGACGGTCAGCGCGATATCGGGATAGGCGCGCTGAAAATCGCCGAGGATGGGAGCAATGAAACGCATGGCAGCGGTGCGTGGAACGTTGATGCGCAGCGAGCCTGCCGGCCGATCGCGTGATGCATGAGCGTCGGCGACAGCGCCTTCGAGTTCGCTGAATGCCGGAGCGAGGCGGGCAAACAGCGTTTCGCCTGCTGCGGTCGGCGACACGCTGCGGGTCGTGCGGTTGAGCAGCCGGACACCGACACGCTCTTCGAGCCCGCGGATCGTCTGGCTGAGCGCCGGCGGCGAGATCCTGAGCCTGGCCGCGGCGCGGACAAAGCTGCCCTCCTCGACGATCGCTGCAAACGCCTTGAGCTCGGAAAACTCGGTTCCTCGCATTATGTACCTTCAGCTTAACGAGTTACTTAGATAATAGCCCATTATTTGATCAATAGCATGCTCCTAGCTTTCGACAGATGGAACCGTCGCTCTATTGAAGCGGCCGCAGCACCAGTCGAAAGGAATGCTTCATGTCTCATTCGCTTGAAGGCAAAACCGCGCTCGTGACGGGCAGTTCGCGCGGCATCGGCCGCGCCATCGCCGAGGGGCTAGCTGCAAACGGGGCGACCGTCGTCGTCAACTATGTCGGTAACGAGAAAGCCGCCCAGGAGGCCGTTGCCGCCGTCCGCGAGAGTGGCGGAAAAGCTCTTGCCATTCAGGCCGATATCTCCAGCGTTTCCGAGATCCGCCGGCTGTTCGATGAGACCGAAAAGCAGATGGGGGCAATTGACATCGTTGTCGCCAATGTCGGCGTCGCCGTCATAAAGCCGCTGGTCGAGGCCACCGAAGCCGACTTCGACCACGTCTTCGGCGCCAACGCCAGAGGCACCTTCTTCACGCTTCAGGAAGCGGCGCGCCGCGTGCGCGACGGTGGCCGCATCATCGCCGTCTCCACCGGTGGAACCAAGATGTTCTTCACGCAGACGGCCCTTTATCTCGGCAGCAAAGGAGCCGTCGAGCAGTTCGTCCGCGTCCTCTCGCGCGAACTCGGGCCGCGCCGCGTCACCGTGAATGCGCTATCGCCAGGCTTTACCGACACCGACCTGCTGCCCGAGCGAGATCGCGCGATCGCCGCCGGCATGTCGCCTTTCGGCAGGATCGGAGCGCCGCGCGACGTTGCCGATGTCGCGGTTTTCCTCGCCTCCGACCAAGCCCGCTGGCTGACCGGCGAGAACATTCAGGCCGGCGGCGGAGTGGCCTGACCTACATGGCCTAATCCGCCATCGTCTCCAGGCTGGCAAACCCCTGCGGCGCGTCCCCTTCGTCGAACGGCGTCGTCACTTCGACGAAGGTGTCGGGATAGAAGCCATTGAAGCGTGTCCTCAGCGACAGCGAATAGGCGCCGATATGGCCGATCTCGATCCAGTCACCGGTATCGACCGTTTCCGGCAGCCAGAACGGCCGCGACAGGATATCGACGGAATCGCAGGTCGCGCCGCAGACCTTGAATGGCACAATGGTCTTCTCCTCGCCATTGCGCGAACGGATCGCCGGGTCTGGGATGAAGCGCGCCGGCAGTGTGATCTTGCCGGTCCATGAATCCGACAGCGACGCCCAGATGCCGTCATTGATGTAGAGCCGCTTGCCCTTGCGCAGCAGCACGCGCACGATCAGCGACAGGCAGCGCGCCACGATCACCCGGCCCGGCTCCGCCACCAGCGGCATCTGGTCGAACTGATATTCGTTCAGGTCGCCCGACAGCCGCGACATGATCTGGCCGAGCGACGGCATCTCGATCAGCTTGCGGTTGGGATCATGGCCATATTCGGCGGGAAAACCGCCGCCGACATCGAGCCCGGCAATGTCGAAGCTGACGCGGTTGCGCACCCAGTCGGCCGAGGCCAGCGCCCGCTCATAGGTGTCGGGATCCTCGATCTGGCTGCCGACATGGAAGCACAGCCCGACCTTGTAGCCCGTCCGGTTCAGCCGTTCGGCCAGCTCGACCGCATTGGCCGGTCCGGCGCCGAATTTCTTCGACAGTTCGTAGGCGGCCGATCCTTTCGTCTGGATGCGCACGAACACAGTGATCGCACCCGGATCGATATCGAGCGCCCGCACCACGCGGGTCAGCTTGGTGATCTCGTCCTCATGGTCGAGCGAGATGACCCGGATGCCATATTTCTCCAGCGCCAGCTTGATATCCGACTGTGCCTTGACCGGATGCATGTAGAGCATCTCGGCGTCGGGCGAGACCGCGCGCACGGCGGCGAATTCGCCGGGCGAGGCCACGTCGAAAGCGCCGACGCCGGCCTCAACCAGCGCCTTCAGCACGATCTGCTCGCCGTTGGTCTTGACCGCATAGGCGGTCTTGCCGGGAAACATGCCCATGAACTGCGCGGCGTCCGCCTTCAGCACCTGCGGGCGAAAGCAATAAATCGGATCGTCCGGGCGAAGCGCCAGCGCCGCTTCGCGCGCATTTTCGAATCGCTGCATGGACGAATCCCTTGACCTAGACCGCGCACAATTAATCCAACCTATGCGGGAATGAAAACAATTCTGTGTCTCGCGGCCCGAACGCCGCGGCGCTACGCCAGATGATGGGAATGCTAGCCCACCGATCTGGTTTCGGGTGGCCCTTGCCGTCGAACAGGATATGACCTGAACAGACGCCTGATTGGCTTGATTCAGAGCCATCTGGGAGGACGATCCATGGCAATGCGCGGACCTATGGCCCTGAAAGACTGGGCACAACTTCTGCTGTTAGGTGCGATCTGGGGTGGCTCGTTCTTCTTTGCCCGCATTGCGGTTGCCGAGATTCCCCCGCTGGTGCTGGTGCTGTTTCGCGTCGCCATCGCGGCGCTGGCGCTGCATCTCTATCTCGGCCAGCGCGGTCCGTCGTTCCGCCTCGCCTTGCCGCATGCCGGTCTGTTCTTCCTGCTGGCGCTCGTCAACAACGTCATTCCCTTCTCGCTGATCTTCGCCGGCCAGACCGAACTTGGCGCCGGTGTCGCCTCGGTGCTCAATTCGACGACGCCGTTCTGGACGTTAATCCTCGCCAACGCGCTGACATCAGACGAAAAACTCTCCTGGAACAAGCTTGCCGGGATCGCGCTCGGCATCGTCGGCACGGCGGTGATGATCGGTCCCGGCCTGCTTGCCGGGCTGGGCGGACCGGTCTGGGCGAAATTCGCGCTGGTCGGTGCGTCGCTGTCCTATGCGGTCGCCCTGATGATTGCCCGCCGCTTCAAGGGCGTGCCTTCATCGGTCATCGCCACGGGACAATTGACCGCCTCGACCATTATCATGATCCCGATCGTGCTGCTTAGCCACGGCACTGCCAACCTGTTTTCGGCCTCGCCGCCGGTGTGGGCAGCGGTGTTGGCGCTGGCTTTGCTGTCCACCGCCTTCGCCTACATCCTTTATTTCAACCTCGTCGCCTCGGCCGGCGCCACCAACGCCTCGCTGGTCACGCTGATCGTGCCGGCCAGTGCCATCCTGCTCGGCTTTCTGTTCCTGGGCGAACGGCTCGAATTTTTCGAGCTCGGCGGCATGGCACTAATCGCGCTCGGCCTCGTCACCATCGACGGCCGCCTGTTCGGCCGCTGGCCCTAGAGCTTCGCATCCAATTGGACGCGCAAACCACGCTCTAACTCGTTGAATCCTCGCATCGACCCGAAAATCGATTCCGATTTTCGGCGGCGGTAGCGCTGCCATAACCCATCGCTGCCCCAGCTTCGTCACATTTTATGCACAGGTCCGAAGCGGGATTTTGCCGAAGAGTTTCAATGCCTAACGGCAAAGAGCCGGTCGTAGATTCCACAATGTCGTCGCATTGCAACATATTTTCCGCTTGCCTGTGGCACAAATGACCCTAGACTCTGGCCATAGCTCTTTAAGAGGAGGCTATGACGTGGGACTCACGAGGCCAATCAACGCATTGATGATCTGTGCTGCGTTTGCATTCATCGGAGCCCTCATTATGGGCTTTCTTCCGTAGACCCGCCAAAGCAACGGAAGATCAGCACCGAATAGTCCAAGTCATTGAAAAGGCCGGGTTTTTACCCGGCCTTTTTTGCATTTCCAAAGACTCGATCGAGACTTACGCCGCAGCAGACCCCGCAGCTTCAGCCTCATGCGAGCGGATGCCGATCATGTGGCAGACGGCGAAGACCAGATCGGCCCGGTTCATCGTGTAGAAATGGAAATCACCGACGCCGCGCTCGACAAGGTCCAGCACCTGCTCGGCCGCCACCGCGGACGCCACCAGCGCATGCGTCTGCGGGTCCGTCTGCAGCCCGTCGAAGCGCTCGGCCAGCCATGCCGGCACCAGCGCGCCGCAGCGCGACGAGAAATTGGCGACCTGGGTGAAATTGTGGACCGGCAATATGCCCGGCACGATCGGGATGTAGATGCCGGCCCGCCGTGCCCGCTCGACATAGCGCTCGTAGAGATCATTGTCGAAGAAGAACTGGGTGATCGCCCGCGTCGCGCCATTGTCGACCTTGCGCTTCAGCATGTCGATGTCGGTGGCGAAATCCGGGCTCTCCGGATGCTTTTCCGGATAGGCGGAGACCGAGATGTCGAAATCGCCGACACTCTTCAGCGCCCCCACCAGTTCGGCGCCATTGGCATAGCCGTCCGGATGCGGACGATAGGCGGCGCCGACGCCCTCGGCCGGGTCGCCGCGCAAGGCGACGAAGCGGGTGACACCCATGTCGGCGAATTCCTGAATGACCTCATCGACCTCGTGACGGGCCGCATCGACGCACGTCATGTGCGCCGCCGGCGTCAGCGCCGTTTCGTTGAGGATGCGCTTGACCGTGCGTGCCGTGCGCTCGCGCGTCGAGCCGCCGGCGCCATAGGTAACGGAGACGAATTTCGGCTTGAGCGGCTGCAGCCGGGTAACTGTGTCCCACAGCCGTGCTTCCATTTCATCGCTCTTCGGTGGGAAGAACTCGAACGAAACCCGGATCTTGTCGCCAATGTCAGGGCGGCGGGAAAAGCGGAACTGGTTCATCAGGCGGTTTCCCCTATCGGATAGGCATTGGCCGGTTGTGCGTGGTTGGAAGGATCGGCGATCAGCATGCGCTGGTCACGGCCGAGCCACAGTTTTACGGTGAGCCTGGCCTCGTTGCCGCCGCGCGGCTCGAATTCCTGGCTGTCCTCGAGGTCGAGCCCAGCATCGGAAAACCACTCGGTGATCTGCCGGTCGGAAAAGCCGAGCCGCACATGCGCGTGCGCGTCGCGCAGGAATTCCAGCGCGTGCGGAGCGAAATCGACGATCACCAGCCGGCCTGCCGGGCGCAGCAGCCTTGCTGCCTCGCGGATGGCGCGGGCGGGATCGTCGAGATAGTGCAGCACCTGGTGGATTGTAACGAGATCGAAGGCATCGCGCTCGACCGGCGGCGCAAAAATGTCGCCCTGGCGGACCTGCGCATTCGAAATGCCGGCTTTGTCGAGATTGGCGCGCGCCACCGTCAGCATCTCGCGCGACATGTCGATGCCGATGCCGCGCCGGTAGAGCGGCGAAAAGATCTCGAGCAGCCGCCCGGTGCCGGTGCCGAGATCGAGCATCGACTGGAACGGCCGCCTGCCGACGAGCTTGAGCAGCGCCGCCTCCACGGCGCGGTCCGGCACATGCAGCGAGCGGATATGGTCCCAGCTTGCGGCGTTTACGGAGAAATATTCGGCGGCGCGATCCTGCCGCTTGCGCTTGACCGCCGCCAACCGCTCGAGGTCACGCTCGACCTGCGGATCGGCAGCCCGGATGCCGGAGACCAGCCTGAGCACGAAATCCCGCGCCGCATCCGAATCCGACAGCCGGAAGAAGGCCCATGAGCCCTCCTGGTAACGGCCGATCAGTCCCGCCTCCAGCAAAAGCTTCAGGTGGCGCGAGACGCGCGGCTGCGACTGGCCGAGTATTTCGGTGAGATCGGAAACAGTCAGGTCGCCGCGCGACAGCAACGCCAGGATGCGCAACCGGCTAGATTCGGCCGCCGCCTTCAATGTATCTACCATGGTGTCGAGTGCGACATGCATGCGAGCATTCTCTTTGAAAAGATATAAACATATGTTTATGTCGATTTTGATAGGCTTGCAAGCGCTATGTCGCTTCCGGACAAGAATATGACGCATGCGCGGTGGATCGCGCAAAGCCAGAAGCATGATCGGGGCGGAAACCATGTTCGAGACGCGCAGCGGCGAAAAGCTTCTGGAAAACGATCCGGCAGATATGCCGCCGGATGGCCATGTGGTCTTCATCGGTCGCATCGCCTCGCCCTGGACCGCGCGGGAAACTTGCCCCAAGAACATGAAATCCGCGCGGGAAACGGGACAGCCGGCGGTTCTCACGATCGACCAGCCCTATCGTAACGGCCTGCTCGGCCTGGAGCGCGCCAGCCACATCATCATCCTGTCCTGGCTGCACCATGCACCGCGGACCCTGATTGTCCAGAACCCCCGCCATGCGGCTGAACCGAAAGGCGTTTTTTCGCTGCGCTCCCCTGCCCGGCCGAACCCTGTCGGGTTGCATATCGCCAAGCTCGTCGCCCTCGACATCGACACGGGCCGTATCGATATCGATGCGATCGACGTGCTCGACGGCACGCCGGTCATCGACATCAAGCCTTACTTCGCGTCGACCGATGCCTTTGCGGACGCCACCATTGCCGGGCGGGACGAGCCCGGACAGGACGGGAGATGAGCGCGCCGACCGGCCGTCGCCGCGCCATCGCCAAGGCGCTGACGGCGCTATTACCGCTGGCGCCCTATGCTGACATGGAAAAGATCCGCGCCGACGCCGGCGCGGTGCATATGAAGAGCTTGCCGCCGACGATCGCCGTGTGGCTGGCGACCATCGCGCATATCCGTCATGTGCATACCGACTACGAAAAGCTCCTGGCCGAAGGCTACGACCGCGACTCGGCGCGCTTCTTCGTCATGGAACAGACCAACATCGTCCTGACCCGCTGGCGCGCCACGCGTCTGCTCGAGGATGACGATGAGGACTAACAACTTCTCTCGATGGCCCAGCGGCAAGCCCAGCCTGTGTCTTGTACTCTGCGGCTCTATCCCACCATCTGATCGGCGAAAAACGATCTGACGGAGGACGTGATGAGCAAGCCGGCCGATCGGCACACTAAACCACTGCCCTCGCTCTCCGCCCATCACATAGACCCGCACTCCTATCCGGAAGGCGTTGCCTTCCTGGACGGGCAATACCTGCCGATGTCGCAAGCCAAGATCTCGGTGCTGGATTGGGGCTTCCTGCATTCCGACGCCACCTACGACACGGTGCATGTCTGGGACGGCCGCTTCTTCCGCCTCGACCTGCATCTCGATCGCTTCTTCGGCGGGCTGGAAAAGCTGCGCATGACGATCCCGTTCGACCGCGAAGGCGTCGCCGAAATCCTCCACAATTGCGTGGCGCTGTCGGGTCATCGCGCCGCTTATGTCGAGATGCTGTGCACGCGCGGCGCCTCGCCGACCTTCAGCCGCGACCCGCGCGACGCGGTCAACCGCTTCATGGCTTTCGCCGTTCCCTTCGGCTCGGTCGCCAATGCCGAACAATTGCAGCGCGGCCTGCATGTGGCGATCAGCGACAAGGTGCGCATCCCACCGGCTTCGATCGACCCGGCGATCAAGAACTATCATTGGCTTGATCTGGTGCGAGGCCTCTACGACGCCTATGAGCGCGGCGCCGAGACCGCGCTGGTCCTCGATTTCAACGGCAATGTCGCGGAAGGCCCCGGCTTCAACGTCTTTTGCGTGGATGACGGTAAACTGTCGACCCCGGCTGTCGGCGTGCTGCCCGGCATCACCCGCCGCACCGTCTTCGATCTCTGCGCGGAGGCCGGGCTTGCCGTCACAGCGGCCGATGTCAGCGTCGCTGCGCTGCGTCAGGCCGACGAGGTCTTCATCACCTCGACTGCCGGCGGCATCATGCCGGTGACGATGATCGACGGTATTCCGGTCGCGGACGGTAAGGTCGGCGCGATTACCAGGCGCCTCACGGCGATCTATTGGCAAAAGCACGAGGACCCGGCCTGGTCCAGCTTGGTGCGCTATCCCTGACCCGAGCGTGGCTACGCGCGGTAAATCCACTGCTCGGGCACACGCACCGAAATCTCCTCGCCGGTCGTGATGCGGCCTGGTCTTTCGACCCAGGCGACGAGGCCGCGCAACCGCTTTGCCGCCTTTGGGAACAGCAAAGCGCCGCCCTCGTGGTCGGCCATTCCGGCATTTTCGGCGACCGATCGCCCGGCGATGCGGCAAGGCCCGTTCTGCGCGTCGACCTTGATGGTGACGCCGGCCTTGAAGAACAGCAGCGTGCCGGACGGCAGCATCGAGAGATGGGGCAGGCCATCGATCAAGAGATTGGCGCCGATCCACTCCGGCTTGATATCGGCGATGCCCATCCGCTGGGCGACGATCGCCAGCTCGTCCGCCGCCACGATCGAAAGCTGCCGCTCGTTGCGTATCTCGGTGCCGCGTGGATACCAGGGCTCGCGCCCGCCCGAGCGCCGCGTCGCGCCAGCGTGGAAATCGCCGTCGATGCCGTTGAAGCCGAGCCGCAATTCATCCACCGCGCGTGTCTCGAAATGATCTGATGGCGCGACGTAAAGCGCGGCCACCTGCGCGGCAAGCTTCCGCGCCGGGATGATTTCGACCGGGTTTTCGGTCTCGGGGAAGAGATGCAGCATAAGGCTTCGCTCCGTGCGTGATGCCAGGCAATTAGCCGCAGTGAGCTCACCAGGTCCAGTCTAAAGCACTGATGCTCCAATCGAGCAGACTGATGCGATTACAAACCGGCGCCCGCTAATGCTGGTGCCGTTCGCGCCAAGACAAATCAGAGCATGCGCAATAGCGCCCCGCCAATCGAATAGCCGGCGCCGAAGGCGCAGACCAGGCCATAGTCGCCGGCCTTCATGTCGGCGTGGTTCTCCGACAGGGCGACGATCGCGCCTGCGCCTGCGGTATTGCCGAGGCGCTCCAGCACCATCGGCGCACGGTCATGGCCGACCTCGTGGCCGAACGACAGCTTCAGGATCATGGCGTTCATCCGGGCATTGGCCTGATGCAGCCAGAAGCGCCGGATCGCCTGCGGCGTCAGCCCGTGCTCGGCCAGGAACTCGACGATGAACTTGTGCCCGGCGACGGTGACTTCCTTGAACACCTTGTTGCCGACCTGCTTGATCAGATTGCCTTCCAGATTGATCATATATGGATCGTCCTGGGCGGTGCGCGTGTAATAGCCGAGATTGGTGCGAATGTTGTTGGACATCTGCGTCCAGGTCCGCGTGTCGAGCACCTCAAAGCGTCCCGGCCGCTTGTCGCCCTGGGCAAGCCCCTCGACGATCATCGAGACAGAAGCATCGCCGAAGATGAAATGCGTCTGCCGGTCGCGGAAATTGAGATGGCCGGTGATGATCTCGGGCGTCGTGACCAGCACGCGCCTGTGTGCGCCGGCCCGTACCAGATTGACCGCAATGTGCAATGCCGCCGCCGCCGATGAGCAGCCAAGGCCCATATCGAAACCAGCGCCCTTCGTGCCCATCGCCTGCTGCATCTCGATGGCGATCGCCGGATAGGGCCGCTGGTGATGCGAGGCCGAGCAGATTACCAGGTCGATATCCCCAGGCTCCAGGCCGGCATGGTCGAGCGCTTTCCTGGCGGACGCGATGCCGAACTCGGCCTCCAGCGACAACGCATCGTCCGGCCGCGCCGGAATGCGCGGCGCCATGCGGGTCGGGTCGAGAATGCCTTCGCGCTCGATCACATGGCGGGTCTGCACGCCCGAAGCATGGACGATGAAGGCACTGTCCGACTTCTGCAGCAGTGTCTCGCCCGAAGCTTCGCGGCGGACATTCTCCATGTCGACCCAGGCATTGAAGCTGTCGACCAGTTCTTCATTGGTGATTGAAGGCTCGGGGATTTCAACGCCGATGCCGCTGATGATGACGCGATGCATTTTTCAGTTCGTCCCCATGCGCAGCGTTGCGGCTTGATGTGGGCGCCGCGAAGACTGGGCGCAACTGTTTTTCCTACCTGGTGGGCGTTTACACCGGCTTAAATCAAGTGCCTGAGACAAAAGACCACGACCTTGCGTGGCTGAAATGCGCATGGTGGTGAAACCGGGTCAAGCGCCGCCAGGCACTGCCTCTCGGTGTGGCTCCGTTTCTAAGCGGATCGCCGCGCAACGATGAACAGGCGCGGGAAACGCAGCAGCACCTTGCCGTTCGCCGTGTTCGGATAGGCCTCGGCTATCCTGGCTATGTAGCGCGTGAGAAAAAGCCGGCGCTCGGCCTCGTCGAGCGGATCGAGGAACGGCTTCAGCCCGGTCGACTTCAGCCACTCGACGATTGCTTCGGCACCGGCCAGCGGATGATTGTAGGCGGTGTGCCAGATGTCGAGCCGGTCAGAGCACGGCGACAAAAGATCGTAGTAGAACGACACCGGCGGCAGCGGCCCGCGCGCAGCACCCGCGAGCTTTTCGGCAAACGGCATTTCGGCCGCCGTCTCCCGCATCAGCCGGTGCGAGGGCTCGCTCATATTGTCGGGCATCTGCACGGCAAGCGCGCCGCCCGGCGCCAAAAATCCCATCAGCCGCTGGAAGATCGCCGGATGCTCCGGCAGCCACTGGAACACTGCGTTGGCGAAGATCACGTCGACAGGCTCCGCCGGCTGCCACGCCGCCGCATCGGCCAACTCGAAGGTTACATCAGGCAAGCGTGCCCTCGCCTTGTCGATCATGTCAGGCGAGGTGTCGAAACCGCTGACCTGCGCGCTCGGCCAGCGCTCGACCAGCAATTCGGTGGAATTGCCCGGCCCGCAGCCGATGTCGACCACCCGGCGCGGTGCCTCCACCGGCACCTGCGCGACGAGATCGCGCGACGGCCGCGTGCGCTCGTCCTCGAATTTGAGATATTGGGCGGCGGACCAGTCGGCCATTTCAGCTCCTCAGATCACTTGAGAATTCGCCGCCCTAAAATAAGATCCCTATCGCGTCAGCCGCTTGTACGTCATGCGGTGCGGGTTGACGGCGTCAGGGCCGAGCCGGCGGATCTTGTCCTGCTCGTAATCCTCGAAATTGCCCTCGAACCATTCGACATGGCTGTCGCCCTCGAAGGCAAGGATATGTGTCGCCAACCGGTCGAGGAACATGCGGTCGTGCGAGATGATGACGGCGCAGCCGGCGAAGTTTTCCAGCGCGTCTTCGAGTGCCGCCAGCGTTTCCGTATCGAGATCGTTGGTCGGTTCGTCGAGCAGCAGCACATTGCCACCGGTCTTCAGCATCTTGGCCAGGTGCACACGGTTGCGCTGGCCGCCGGACAAATTGCCGACCTTCTGCTGCTGATCGCCGCCACGGAAATTGAACGACGCGCAGTAGGCGCGGGTGTTGGCCTCGAACTTGCCAAGCTTCACCACCTCGGCGCCGCCCGAGATTTCTTCCCACACGGTCTTGGTTGGGTCGAGTGCGTCGCGGCTCTGATCGACGTAACCGAGCTTGACCGTCTCGCCGACGCGGATCGTGCCGGCATCCGGCTTTTCCTGGCCGGTGATCATGCGAAACAGCGTCGTCTTGCCGGCGCCGTTCGGGCCGATGACGCCGACGATGCCGCCGGGCGGCAGCTTGAATTCGAGATCATCGATCAACAGCGTGTCGCCAAAGCCCTTCGACAGGCCCTCGACCTCGATCACCACATTGCCGAGCCGCTCGCCATGCGGAATGACAATCTGCGAGTCGGTCGGGCGCCGCTTGTCGGCCGCATCCAGCAGATCCTGGAACGCCTGGATGCGCGCTTTCGACTTGGTCTGCCGGGCTTTTGGGCTGGACTGGATCCACTCGCGCTCGCGGCCGATCGCCCGCTGGCGCGCGTCGTCCTCGCGGCCTTCCTGCTTGAGCCGCTTGGCTTTGGCTTCGAGATATTTGGTGTAGTTGCCCTCATAGGGAATACCACGGCCGCGATCGAGCTCCAGGATCCAGCCGGTGACATTGTCGAGGAAGTAGCGATCGTGGGTGATGATCATCACCGCGCCCGGATAGGCGCGCAGATGCTTTTCCAGCCAGGCCGTCGTCTCGGCGTCGAGATGGTTGGTCGGCTCGTCGAGCAGCAAGAGGTCGGGCTGGCGCAGCAGGAGCTGGCATAGCGCGACGCGCCGGCGCTCGCCGCCCGACAGCTTGGTGACGTCGGCTTCCTTGGGCGGGCAGCCCAGCGCTTCCATCGCCATTTCGACCTGCTGTTCGAGATCCCACAGGTTCAGCCGGTCCATCTCGTCCTGGAGCTTGGCCGACTCGTCGGCCGTCTCGTCGGAATAGTTCATCATCAATTCGTTGTAGCGCTCGATGATCGCGGTCTTGGCGGCGACGCCTTCCATGACGTTCTCGAACACAGTCTTGCTCGGATCGAGTGCCGGCTCTTGCGCCAGGTAGCCGACGGTGGCGCCTTCGGCCAGCCACGCCTCGCCGCTCCACTCCTTGTCGATGCCGGCCATGATCTTGAGGATGGTCGACTTGCCCGCGCCGTTCGGCCCGAGGATGCCGATCTTCGCGTCCGGGTAGAAGGAGAGGTGGATGTTCTCGAGCACCTTCTTGGTGCCATAGGCCTTGTTGAGGCCGGCCATGTGATAGATGAACTGGCGTGCCACGCGCTTTCCCTGAAAAGTCGACTGTAATGTCGGATTGAATGGAAGTTGGGCGCTATGTAGGCGATGCCGCGCCGAACGGCAAACTGTTTTGGCGCCTCACGCCTGATTCGGGCCGAAGACGCTCATTGAACTGGCGCCGCTTTCGGTTCGCTGGACAGTCCGGCGAAATCTGCGGTTAACCATTCCGCGTCAGAAAGGTGTTGGATGGGGAATCGCCGGCAAGCCGCGATTTCTGCAGAGAAAGATCGGATCGACGGCGTTGCTGAACAGTTTCCTGCTCCTTGCCGAAGCGGTTCTCTACTTCGGCGTCATGGTCACGCTTTTCCGTTTCAGGCACCGCATCGGCCTCGGCGTGTTTGTCTGCGCCCTCGGCGTCATGCATTTTCTCGAAACCTACCTCGCCAGCGTCTTCTATGTCGCGCTGCCGTTCGGCATGGTTTCGCCCGGGTCCGCGGTGCTGTTTTCCGGCAAGCTGGTGATGCTGCTGCTGCTCTACATCAAGGAGGACGCGGCAACCGTCCGGCAGCCGATCTACGGCCTGCTGCTCGGCAATGCCCTGATGATCGGACTTGTGCTGGTCCTGCGCCTGCACGAGATCGCACCGCTTCCCAACGGCAGACGTCCCGACATCGGCTTCATCGACCAGATGGGCTGGCTGATGGTGTGGGGCACGACGCTGCTCTTCCTCGACGCCATCCTGATCATCCTGCTTTACGAAAAGCTCGGGCGTTATCTCCGCAAGGCGCTGTTCTCTCGCATCCTGATCTCCGTCGCTTGCGTGCTCACTTTCGACCAGGCTGGATTTTTCACCGCGCTGCACTTCGTCACCGGTGCGCCGATCGCGGTTTTCTTCGGCGGCTGGTTCGCCAAGATGGGGGCGGCGCTTGCCTACAGCATCATGCTGGTCGCTTATATCAGATGGTTCGAGGCGCGGCAGATCCCGGCGCCGCGTGGACTATCCGACATCTTCGACACGTTGACCTATCGCGAGCGCTATGAGGCGCTGGTCGAGCATGTCGGCCGCGACGGCCTTACCGGTCTGCTGCACAGAGGACGCTTCGACAGCGACGGCGAAGCCGCTGTTGCGGCCAGCCTGCGGACGGCCAAGCCGCTCAGCCTCTTGGTCATCGATGTCGACCACTTCAAATCGATCAACGACCGCTTCGGCCACGCCGAGGGCGACAGGGTGCTGAAATCCGTCGCCGCCCTGCTTGGCGAGATTGTCGGTCCAGAGGATCAGGTGTTCAGAATTGGCGGCGAGGAATTCGCCATCCTCTGCTCACGTTCGCATTCGGTCGCCAGGCTGCTTGGCGAAAGCATCAGGCACGCGGTCAAGGCATCCGCAAGCACGAGCCGGTTCGACATCACCGTCAGCGCCGGCATCTCCACTGTCAGCGAGACGACCCGCTGCCTTGCCGATGTTTTTGCGCTGGCCGATCAGCGCCTCTACAAAGCCAAATCGACCGGACGCGACCGCGTCGTCGGCGAACCGGGCGGCCACGAGGCTGACAGCCTCACCGCGTGGACCAGATCAGGACGCGGCATCGGCGCATAGCATCCAGACCGGCTCGGCGTGTCACTGGAACTCGATCGGATCGACGGTGCCTTTCGGACAGCCGGCATTGTTCGTCGGCACCGATGCCAGCAACAGCTCACTGAGCGAAGGGTTTGGACCGATCGGGCCGGCCAGGCCGAGCGTCAGTTCGCCGATCAGCCGCCTGCCGCTCGAATGGTCGTTCAGACAGGAGACGCGAACCCGCTCGCCCGCGCCGGGACCGAAAGCACTATCGAAGGCGCTGCGGATCTGGTCGGAGGTCAGATCCCGGCCAACGTTTTGTGTGAAAAGATCACGCACCGGTGAAGCATTCACCGCGCGCGTCAGGTTCAGCGCATCGGAAAAATACTCCTGCTGGCTTTTGCCGTAACAGGTGCCATGCTTGATCCACTCATGCCTGTCGAGATCAGATGCGGTGCCTGGCATCACCTGATCGAGCTCCGACCGCGTGTTCGGCTCGAGCTTGACCGGCGGCAGGTCCCGCCAGTGCGCCGGATTGTCGTTCGCCCTGTCGGCCGCTGCCACCTCGCAATAGAAATTTCCGTTCGGCTGCGGCCACAGCCCATGCAAGGAGAAATGCCTCGCTTCGAAACCGGCCGCGGTCTGCGCCTTGCATTCGGTCTTGCTGGGCTTGGTTTCGCAAAACGCCGGCTGCCAGCTCAGCGCGAGGACATATTCGGGCCTTCCCGAGATCGGCGCAGCGGACTTCTCCCGGTCGACCGGCGCGGGTGCTGCCGGTTCCGTGGATGCGCTGCCACCCGAAACATGGCCGCAGTCGATCCTCACCCAGCGGCGCTCCGGATCGGCCCCCGGCACGCGGATCAGATAGTGCGTGGGAGCATGCCTGTTGCCGGCCAGAAGCTCGTAGCTCTGTCCCGCATCAGTCGCGATATTGCCGGGATTCTTGCCGTTCTTGATGGCCTGTGTCGCTGGACAGGTGGCGTCGGCCACGAAGGAGCCGCTCATCGTCACCTCGGCCCGAGCAGCACCCGTTAGCAACGCGCCGACAAGCGCAAATTCGAAAACCAGACCTGTCCGCGTATGCATGAAAGTACCCCGGGGAAAAATGCTGCGGCAACAGACTGCCGCCCTCTCTTGGTATAAAATTCTTCATGTCAGAATTGCGATACCGCGTTGCGACGCAAGAACAGCACTGCGGAAAACAAGGCCAACGGATTGACGCAAAACCGGCGTCGGCGCACACAAACGTCCGCAGGCGTGAAAGACGCGTTGGAGACGAAGCGACAATGTCATTCAGCCAGCAGCGCGTGCTCCGATCGCCGACCGGCGCCGAGCTCAACCTTTATGTGAAACGTGCCGAGGGCCGCCCGCGCGCGGTCGTCCAGATTAATCACGGGCTGGCCGAACACGCCGCGCGCTATGTCCGCTTCGCTACCTTTCTGGGTGAGCGCGGCTTCCATGTCTACGCCCATGATCATCGCGGCCATGGCGGAACCAAGGCGCCCGATGCCCCACTCGGCAGGTTCGCTCAAAAACACGGCGGCGCCAAGGTCGTCGCCGATGTCGCGGCTGTGCACGACCTGATCGCCGGCGACCACCCCGGCCTGCCCGTCATCGCCTTCGGCCATTCCATGGGCGGCCTCGTCGCGCTGAATTTCATGCTTCATCATTCGAGCCGCCTGCACGCCGCCGCCATCTGGAACGCTAATTTTTCCGCCGGGCTCGCCAGCCGTGCCGCGCAAATCATCCTGGCCTGGGAAAAATTCCGGCTCGGCTCCGACATGCCGTCGCGTATGCTGCCGCGACTGACCTTCCAGGCCTGGGGCAAAGCCGTCCCCGATCACCGCACGCCGTTCGACTGGCTGTCGCGCGACGCAGCCGAAGTCGACAAGTATATCGCCGATCCGCTATGCGGTTGGGATGCCTCCGTGTCGATGTGGCGCGACCTGTTCGGGTTCGTCTTCGACGGTGCCGACGACACTAATTTTTCCGGTGTCCGCAAGGCCCTGCCGATCTGCCTGGTCGGCGGCCAAAATGACCCCGCCACCGACGGCGGCAGGGCGGTCAGCCATCTCGCTGGCCGCCTGCACAGGATGGGTTTTTCGAATCTCGTTTCAAAGGTTTACGCCGAGACCCGCCACGAAAATCTGAACGAGGTGAATCGAGATAAAATCATGGACGATTTCGCCGCATGGGCCGACAGCGTGCTGAAACAACCATGATCGACATCGACAAGATCGGGTTTGGCCCATTGCAAGAACCGTGACAGCATCACGCGGGATTGATACAGGCTGCGTTTCCGATCAATCACGGTGATCCATGACTGAGCCTCCGCTGAAAGGTGTCCGCGTAATCGAACTCGCCCGCATCCTGGCCGGACCGTGGGCGGGGCAGCTGCTTGCCGATCTCGGCGCCGACGTCATCAAGGTCGAGAGCCCGGATGGCGGCGACGACACCCGCAAATGGGGTCCGCCCTTCGTCATGAGCCATGACGGCGAAAACCTCTCGGCCGCCTACTATCATTCCTGCAATCGCGGCAAGCGCTCCATCGCCATCGATTTCTCGACGCCCGAAGGCGCCGAGACAGTGCGCCGGCTGGTCGCCACATCGGACGTTCTGATCGAAAACTTCAAGGTCGGCGGCCTGAAGAAATACGGCCTCGACTATGAGAGCCTCAGGGAAATAAACCCGCGGCTGATCTATTGCTCGATCACCGGCTTCGGCCAGGACGGGCCCTATGCGCCGCGCGCCGGCTATGACTTCATCATCCAGGGCATGGCCGGCATGATGTCGATCACCGGCGAGGCCGGCCGCGAGCCGCAAAAGGCCGGTGTCGCCGTCTCCGACATTTTCACCGGCTTGTATTCGGTGATTGCCATCCAGGCCGCACTGCGCCATGCCGACACGACCGGCGAAGGCCAGCATATCGACATGGCGCTCTACGACACCCAGATCTCGGCGCTCGGCAACCAGAACCTCAATTATCTGGTCTCCGGAAAATCGCCGGTGCAGATGGGCAACGCGCATATGAACATTGCGCCTTACGAAGTGGTGCCGGTGAAGGACGGCCATATCATCCTGGCGATCGGCAATGACGGCCAGTTCGCTAAATTCTGCGCGGCCATCGGCTTGGACGATCTGCCATCGAACCCCGATTTCGCCACCAATCCCGCCCGGGTCGCCAACCGGGCGAAGCTGCGCGAGCATATAATCGAGGCGCTGAAAACCTTCGATCGCGATCCGCTGCTGGCTAAACTGGAGGCGGCAAGTGTGCCTGCCAGCCCGATCAACACGATCGGGCAGATGTTCGCCGACCCGCAGACCATCGCGCGCGGCATGCGGCTCGACCTCGACGACGGCCACGGCAATCTCTTGCCCTCGGTGCGCGCGCCGATGGTCATGTCGGGCACGCCGCTCGTCTATGAGCGGCCCTCGCCGCGTCTCGGCGAACACACCGAAGAAATCCTTGCCGAACTGGAGAGGTCAGGAAAATGAAGACCGGCGGACAACTGATCGTCGATGCGCTCGAAGCCAACGGCACCGACCGCATCTATTGCGTGCCCGGGGAATCCTATCTTGCGGTGCTCGACGCGCTGCACGATTCGACGATCCGCACCATCGTCTGCCGCCAGGAAGGCGGTGCTGCAATGATGGCCGACTGCCATGGCCGCCTGACCGGCAAGCCCGGCATCTGCTTCGTCACCCGCGGACCCGGCGCCACCAACGCCTCGGCCGGCATCCACATCGCCATGCAGGATTCGGTTCCCGTCATCCTGTTCATCGGCCAGGTCGCCAGCCATGCCAAGGGGCGCGAGGCTTTTCAAGAGGTCGACTATGTCAGGTTCTTCGGCGATATCGCCAAATGGGTGGTCGAGATCGACGATGCCTCGCGCATTCCCGAATTCGTCACGCGCGCCTTCGCGGTGGCGACGTCCGGCCGCCCCGGCCCGGTCGTCATCTCGCTGCCGGAAGACATGCTGACCAGCCTTGCCGAGGCGCCAGAAGCCCTGCCCCACACGGCGGTCGAAACGCGGCCGGGCGAGGCCGAGCTCGATGCTCTCGAAAAGCTCCTCAACAAGGCGCAGCGCCCTTTCGTTATCCTAGGCGGCACGCGCTGGGATGCGGAGGCCGTCGCGCGAATGCGGACGATCGCCGAAGCCTGGTCGCTGCCAGTCGGCTGCTCCTTCCGCCGCCAGATGCTGTTCGATCATCTCCACCCGAACTATGCCGGCGATGTGGGCATTGGCATCAACCCGAAGCTGGCCACCGCGATCAAGCAGGCCGACCTCGTGCTGCTGATCGGCGGCCGCATGGGCGAGATGCCGTCCTCCGACTACACGCTGCTCAAGAGCCCCTACCCCGACCAGATGCTGGTCCATATCCACGCCGATGCCAGCGAGCTCGGCCGCGTCTACCGGCCGACGCTGGCGATCAACGCCTCGCCTTCCGCCTTCGTCGAAGCCTTCGCCGGGCGCAAGCCGGCCGCCACGCCGGTCTGGGCGGATGAAACACCGAAGCTGCACGCGGCCTATCTCGACTGGTCGACTCCGCCCGACAGTGGTCCCGGCTCCGTCCAGATGGGGCCGATCATGAACTATCTCGAAACGATGCTGCCCGACGACGCGATCCTCACCAACGGCGCCGGCAACTACGCCACCTGGGTGCACCGTTTCCACCGGTCCCGGCGCTTTGCCACGCAGGCCGCCCCCACCTCCGGCTCGATGGGCTATGGCACGCCGGCAGCGGTCGCAGCCAAGGAATTGTTCCCCGAGCGCGATGTGATAGCCTTTGCCGGCGACGGCTGCTTCCTGATGAACGGGCAGGAGTTCGCCACCGCCGTGCAATACGATCTGCCGATCATCGTCATCGTCGTCAACAACGGCATCTACGGCACCATCCGCATGCATCAGGAGCGCGAGTATCCGGGCCGTGTCGTCGCCACCGATCTGCGAAATCCCGACTTTGCGGCTTTGGCCCGCGCCTATGGCGGCCATGGCGAAACGGTCGAGAAGACGGCCGATTTCGCGCCGGCCTTCGAACGCGCGCGTGCCAGCGGCAAGCCGTCGATTGTCGAGATCAGGCTCGACCCCGAGGCCATCACGCCAACCCGCACGATGACCCAGATAAGAGACAGGTCGTGATCCGATAGGAAGGGGGGCGCAAGACTTGGCTACATCGTCGCCGCCTTCTCGATCTGTCCGCGGATCTCGCCGTCCTTGTGGGCCGCCGTATGGATGTTGATGTAGTATTTGCCGGCCATCAGGTCGGCAGCCTGCGCGTCGGTCAGAATCGCCGCCCCCTTGAACGGGCTTTTCGGAGCGCCCTTGAACGGGACGGCGACGCCGGCATTTTCACCCTTTGCCGCCGGACCGTGAATATGTCCGGCCGTCGCCGGGCCGCTGAGACCTGAATACGTCACGTTCCAGGTCAGCTGTTTCGTGGCGGTGTCGAAGACGAGAGCGGCGGTACCCTTGCCCTCCGTGGTGATGGGCGGATTCTGCTGAGCGCCATCGAGCGTCGCCTTCATCTTCATCATGTCGGCCAAAGCCGGTGAAGCGCATAGGACGGAAGCCGAAACGGCCAGCGCCGAAAGCTTCGGCGAGAAGGATTGCATGCGCATGGGAATCTCCGTTGTGGCGGTGACATCCGCTGAAGCTGGATGCACTGGAACAACGGTTGTGGCGAGCGGATGTTTCCACCGGTAACGGCTATTTTACATCCCAGCAAAAAGGGACGGTCGCCCGCCCCTTTCCGAATTGCAGGCTGCAGAGGCCAGGTTGATCGCCTCTACCCGACCGCCCTATTGATGGCCCTGCCCTACTTGATCGCCTTGTCGGTGATGGCGGTCGTGTAGGCGCCGGTCGGCTCCTTGGTGATGATCTTCTGGTCGAGCAGCGCCTTGGCGGTGCGCGCGTAGGTCGCCGGGTCGAGCTTGCCGTCGGCATTGTCGATCAGCTTGGCGACTTCGCCCATCATGCGCTTTTGGTGGTTCTCGTCCTGGCCGCCATTGTCCATGACGATGCCGGCCGCCTCGTCGGAATTGTCGACGGCGTATTTCCAGCCCTTCATCGAGGCGCGCACGAAACGCACCATCTTGTCCTCGAAGGCCGGATCCTTGAGCTTGTCCTCCAGGGCATAGAGCCCGTCCTCAAGCAGGTCGTTGCCCATGGCGGAGTAGTTGAACACGATCAGCTCTTCCGGCTTGTAGCCGGCATCGATGAGCTGCCAATATTCGTTGTAGGTCATGACCGAAATGCAATCCGCCTGCTTCTGGATCAGCGGCTGCACGTCGAAACTCTGCTTCAGCACGGTGACGCCGTCCGGGCCGCCGTCGGTCTTCAGGCCGAGTTTGTTCATCCAGGCGTAGAACGGATATTCGTTGCCGAAGAACCAGACGCCGAGCGTATGGCCCTTGAAGTCGGCTTCGGTCTTGACCGGGCCATCCTTCGGACAGACCAGCTGCATGCCGGCCTTCTTGAATGGTTGGGCGATATTGACCAGCGGCACACCCTTTTCGCGCGCGGCGAGCGCGCCGCCCATCCAGTCAACGATGACGTCGGCGCCGCCGCCGGCGATCACCTGCTCCGGCGCGATATCGGGGCCGCCCGGCTTGATCTCGACGTCGAGGCCCTCGGCCTCATAGAACCCCTTGTCCTTGGCGACGTAGTAGCCGGCGAACTGGGCCTGCGTGACCCATTTCAGCTGCAGCGTCACCTTGTCCGCGGCCATCGCCTGGAACGCGGCAAGCGACATCGCGCCGGCCAGCATCGAAATAACAAGTCTTTTCATGTTTTTACCCTCTGAAGTTAAGTGTTCACCCTTTAGGATCAGGACCTTCAATGCGCTCCTGATTCCAAACCCGCCACCGCTCTATCCACCACGGACGGAGGGATGCCAAAACGTAACGGCTCTCTCGAAAAGAGCGACCACGCCATAAAAGACCGAACCCGCAAGTGCTGCAACTGCGATTTCGGCCCAGACCATATCGATGTTCATCCGCCCGACTTCGGTCGAAATCCGGAATCCCATGCCGACCACCGGCGTGCCGAAGAACTCCGCGACAATGGCGCCGATCAGCGCCAGCGTCGAATTGATTTTCAGCGCGTTGAAGATGAAGGGGGCTGCCGCCGGCAACCGCAACTTGAACAGCGTCTGCCAGTAACTCGACGCATAGGTGCGCATCAGGTCGCGCTCCATGTGGCCGGAGGCGGCAAGGCCTGCGACCGTATTCACCAGCATCGGGAAGAAGGTCATGATGATGACGACGGCGGCCTTCGACTGCCAGTCGAAGCCGAACCACATGACCATGATCGGCGCCACGCCGATGATCGGCAGCGCCGACACCATGTTGCCGATCGGCAAAAGCCCGCGCCGCAGGAACGGCACGCGGTCGGCCGCGATGGCGGCGAGGAAGCCGGCGCCGCTGCCAACCACATAGCCGAAGATCACCGCCTTGAAGATGGTCTGCCGCACGTCGGCGGCCAGCACCGGCAGCGAATTGGCGATGCGCACGCCGATGGCGCTTGGCGGCGGCAGCAGAATGAAGGGGATGCCCGCGCCGCGCGTCACCGCCTCCCAGATGATCAGGATCCAGGCGCCGAAGATAGCCGGAATGATCAGCCTCAAAGCGGTCGCCGCCCAGCGCGAGGTCGGGCGAAGCGCGGACAGGGCTGTCACGCAGCGCCAGGCCAGAAGCCATGCCGCGGCAAGCAGCAGATAGAACGATGCGCGAGCGGTGCCTTCGTTGCCGGTTATGCCGGCGAGCAGCAGCCACGCCGCGCCATGCGCGCTAAGGAAGAGCAACACCACCCCAATTGCCGGTGGGAAATTATCGGCCTCGATTGCCAGAAGCAGCAACAAGAAAATCAAAGCAGCGATGGCGACGCCATAACCGGGCGCCGCATCAACAAGCGGCCAAAGAAGGATCGCCCCAGCAAGAAGCGCAAGCGCTGCATACCCCTGCCACGAGCGGGGCGTGATCGACGAAAGGCTGAGGAGATCGCTCATGCCGGCCTCCCGCCCATGGCGCGGTCGACGATGCGCCCCGCCATGCCGACCACCATAACCAGCAGGGCTGCCACGACCGAGCCGGCAACCAGCGCCGACCAGATGTCGATGGTCTGGCTGTAATAGGCGCCGGCAAGCAGCTTGGCGCCGATGCCGGCGACGGCGCCGGTCGGCAGTTCGCCGACGATGGCGCCGACCAGGCTGGCGGCGACCGCCACCTTCATCGAGGTGAACAGGAACGGCACCGACGCCGGCACGCGCAATTTCCAAAAGGTCTGCGAGGGGCTGGCATTGTAGGTGTGCATCAGGTCGAGATGGGTGAGCTCGGGCGAACGCAAACCCTTGACCATGCCGACAGCCACCGGGAAGAATGACAGATAGGTCGAGATCAGCGCCTTCGGGATCAGCCCGGTCACGCCGATCGCCGCCAGCACGACGATGATCATCGGCGCCACCGCCAGGATCGGAATGGTCTGCGAGGCGATTATCCACGGCATCAGGCTGCGGTCGAGCGTCGCCACATGCACGATACCGACGGCAATCACGATGCCGAGCGCCGTTCCGAAGGCAAAGCCGAGCAGCGTCGAGGACAACGTCACCCAGGCATTATAGACAAGGCTGCGGTTGCTGGTGACGCTGCGCAGAAACGTGTTCTCGAAGAAATTCACAGCCACCTGATGCGGCGCCGGCAGCGTCGGCTTCGGCTGCGACATCGTCTTGCCGATGAATTCCACAACCCCCGGCGTCTCGCCGGCACGTCGGTCGAGATCGCGCTGGAACGGCGCGTTGAGGATGACGGCGAAAACATACCAGACGACGACCACGCCAGCGAGGATCGAGGTCACCGGAACGATCTTGTCGCGAAAGGAGTCCATCAGCGGCGTCCCTCTCCTCTCCCCAACGGGGAGAGGGTGGCCGGAGCGAAGCGGAGGCCGGGTGACTTCGGCTGCAACGCCGCCAACCACCCTCTGCTGGCAGCGCTGCCGCGTATGTGGCCATGCCTGTTCTTCGTTATCCTAGGGCGGAGCCGGAAAGCGGCGTGCGTAGAGGGAGCGGCCAACCACGCCTTCGTCATCCTAGGGCGAAGCAAGGAGCGACGCGACGCGGCGCAGACCCTAGGATCCATGCCGTAACTTTCGCGCTCTGCAACGGTGCGGAACAATGCTCCCGACCTGAAGAAAACGTCAGCCGTCGTCGCCTGCGTGGCGGACATTCTGAACCGTTTGGGCCTTTCGGCCGAAGTCACGGAATGGATCCTAGGGTCTGCGCACGCCGCTTCGCGGCGGCTCCGCCCTAGGATGACGAAAGCACGGTTAGCGTCTGCCTCGCTAGGGCGATGCACCTCCTGCGTTGAAGGCGCAAGCCAGTGCCGCTTCACCTCAATCATCATAGCTGTGTCCTGCCCTGAGCCCGTCGCGCACGCGTGCCGCGATCGCCAGGAACTCCGGCGTCTCGCGGATGTCGAGCGGTCGCTGCTTGGGCAGCGTCGATTCGATGACGTCGCTGACGCGGCCCGGACGCGGCGACATGACGATGATCCGCGTCGAGAGGTAGACCGCCTCGGGAATGGAATGGGTGACGAAGCAGATGGTCTTGTTGGTCCGCTCCCAAAGCTCCAGAAGCTGTTGGTTGAGATGGTCGCGCACGATCTCGTCCAGCGCGCCGAACGGCTCGTCCATCAACAGGAGATCGGCGTCGAAGGCCAGCGCCCGTGCGATCGAGGCGCGCTGCTGCATGCCGCCGGAAAGCTGCCACGGGTATTTCTGCTCGAAGCCGCCCAGGTTGACGAGGTCGAGCGTGCGCTTGATCCGTGCCGCCTGCTCAGTCTTCGACAGGCCCATGATTTCCAGCGGCAGCGCCACGTTGCGCTCGATCGTACGCCACGGATAAAGCGCCGCCGCCTGGAAGACATAGCCATAGGCGCGGCTCTGGCGCGCCTGCTCCGGCGTCATGCCGTTGACGGAGATGCTTCCCGATGTCGGTTTTTCCAGATCGGCGATGACCCGCAGCAGGGTCGTCTTGCCGCAGCCGGACGGCCCGATGAAGGAGACGAATTCACCTTTGCCGATGGTCAGGTCGACATTCGACAGCGCCTGCACTGGGCCGTCATTGGTCTGGAAGGTCAGGCCGAGCTTGCTTGCCGAAACGACGGCTGGCGATGTTCCCGTCATAGGCCGCAGCCTGCCTTTTCGCGCCGCTGCTGCGCCGGGCGGAATCCGGTTGATTTTGCCGCGATGTTGCTTTCCACTCGCCCCGTCCTATCCGACTGAGAGTTCCCACTCGATCGAGAGCCTCCCAGATGTCGTCCAAACCCACTTGTCATCTTATCCGCCCTGAAAGCTCTTATGAAGGCAAGCAGGGACTGAGTTATTTCACCGGTATCGCCGCCGAGACGGTCGGCTCGACCGGCATCTGCATGCACCTGCTGACCATGCCGCCCGGTGCCCGCGCCAAGGCGCATATGCACGAAAGTCATGAAACCGCGATCTATGTGCTCTCCGGCGAGGTTCATACCTGGTATGGCGACCGACTCGAACAGCAGATCGTGGTCAAGGCCGGCGACCTCTTCTACATTCCTGCCGGGGTGCCGCATCTGCCGGCCAATCTGAGCGACAGTTCGGCCTCTGCGGTCATCGCCCGCACCGATCCCAACGAACAGGAAAGTGTCGTCCTGCTGCCGGAACTGGATGGGCTGGTCGCCTGAGGTCGGCATCGACGGAGAGGCCATCATCGGCACCGTCACGAACATGATTTCAACGGCCCTATCTCTTCAAGGCCGGGAATGGTCACGAAGAAACCGTCAGCTCCCTTGTTGGTGACCTTGACGATCTCAGTCGTCGTTCCCTCCTCGCCTTCAGCGAAACAGGTCGAGCTCAACGACTGCGTACCAGGCGCCGTCACCAGTTGCCGCGCGAACCGGCAGCCGCTGCCATAGGTTTCGACGCCGTCGGCGGTCAGCACGACATAGGCATCGCTGTCCTGATAGCCGAGCCATACACCGGCACAACCGACATCATTGCCATAGGAACCGGCAAGAACCTCAGCCGCTGCCGGTACGCCGGTAATGCTCGCCACAACCAGTGAGGCGATCGCTGCCGAACGCGCCAAGCTCACACCCCGGTCGCCGGAATGCCGGTGCGTTCCACCTTGCGCGGTGCGGAAATTTCCTTCCAGGTCGACAGGGCCCGGTTGACCGCTGCATTCGGCTCGCGAGCGACGAATTCCCCATGGCCGGGCTTCGCCTTGACCTCAGCTTCCTGGATCGACAGTTCGCCGCGCGAGAAGACAAAGCGCGGCAGGCCGGTCACCTCAAAACCTTCGAAGACGTTATAGTCGATCACCGACTGCTGCTTTTTGGCCGTGATCTTCTTCTTGCGCTTCGGGTCCCAGACGAGGATGTCGGCGTCCGCACCTTCAACGATGGCGCCCTTCTTCGGATACATGTTGAGGATCTTGGCGATGTTGGTCGAGGTCACCGCGACGAATTCGTTCATCGTCAGCCGGCCGGTGTTGACGCCGGTGGTCCACAGCACCGGTAAGCGGTCCTCGAGCCCGCCGGTGCCGTTCGGGATCTTGGTGAAATCGCCGAGGCCGTTGCGCTTTTGGCTGGTGGTGAAGGCGCAATGGTCGGTCGCCACCACTTGCAGCGATCCGGCCTGCAGGCCGGCCCACAGCGAATCCTGATGCAATTTGTTGCGGAAGGGCGGGCTCATCACCCGGCGCGCCGCGTGGTCCCAGTCCTTGTTGAAATATTCGCTCTCGTCGAGTGTCAAATGCTGGATCAGCGGCTCGCCGAAGACGCGCATGCCTTTCTGCCGCGCCCGCCGAATAGCTTCGTGAGCCTGCTCGCAGGAGACATGCACGACATAGAGCGGCACGCCGGCCATGTCGGCGATCATGATGGCGCGGTTAGTCGCCTCGCCTTCGACCTCCGGCGGGCGCGAATAGGCATGCCCCTCCGGGCCGTTGTTGCCGGCAGCTAGAAGCTTCTGCGAAAGCGCCGCCACCACATCGCCATTCTCGGCATGAACCAACGGCAGCGCGCCAAGATCGGCGCAGCGCTGGAACGACGAATACATCTCGTCGTCGTCGACCATCAGCGCGCCCTTGTAGGCCATGAAGTGCTTGAACGAGGTGATGCCCTTGTCGACGACGGTGGCCATCTCGTCGAACACCTGCTTGCCCCACCAGGTGATCGCCATATGGAAGGAATAGTCGCAGGACGCCTTCGAGGTTTTATTGTCCCACATCTGCAAGGCCTCGAGCAGCGACTGTTGCGGCGCCGGCAGGCAGAAATCGACAACCATGGTGGTGCCGCCGGCAAGGGCGGCGCGCGTGCCGCTCTCGAAATCGTCGGCCGAATAGGTGCCCATGAACGGCATTTCGAGATGGGTGTGCGGATCGATGCCGCCCGGCATCACATAGCAGCCGGTGGCGTCGAACTCGTGGTCGCCATGCAGGTCCGGGCCGATGGCGATGATCTTGCCGTGCTTGAACAGCACGTCGGCCTTCCAGCTTCGGTCGGCGGTGACGATGGTGCCGTTCTTGATGACTTTGGACATTTTTTTGTTCCCTTGGATGTCCGCGTTAGCAGGCTCAAGCTTTCTTCGATCTTGTGGTTCCTGCGTCCTGACTGCTCAAAATTTCCCAGGCGGAATCGAATTGGGGCCGAAGCTTGCCAATGTCTGACATGGTTTCGTCAAGCGATCGAAGAATCCCGTCAAGCTCCACCCAGAGATCCTGATTTTCCATCCAGAACTCAGGAGAAATTTTGAGGCAGTTGCTAAGTAGATCGCCATGGTAGAACGTCACCCTGATCAACGGGTTTTCAATCAGGATGGATATCGCTTTGGGAACCACATATTCCAGCCCGAATCCTTGGCTGACCAGCAGCCTTATTTGCTCCCCCGTTAGGTTCCGCAGTGGCGTTGCCAGCGCGATACTGCACTGTTCGACAAGCGAGGTTTGAAACGGAGGCTGATCGGCCTTCCAGCCCAGAAGCACGTTGAGCGTCCGATCTTCGTCAAGATTGCGCCGCGGCTTCATTCGACAATCACCGCTGTTTCCACCACCGCGTGGAACAGCACGTCGGCGCCGGCCGCCGCCCATTCCTTGGTGATTTCCTCGGCCTCATTGTGCGACAGCCCGTCGACGCACGGGCACATCACCATTGCGGTGGGCGCGACGCGGTTGATCCAGCAGGCGTCGTGGCCGGCGCCGGAGACGATGTTGCGATGCGTATAACCCAGGCGTTCCGCCGCATCCCGCACAGCCTTGACGCAGCCCGCATCGAAAGCGACCGGATCGAAATGGCCGACCTGCTCGATTTGATATTTGATATCGAGCGCCTCGCAGATCGTGTCGATGCCTTCGCGGATGCGCGCGTCCATCGCGTCGAGCACCTCCTTTTCCGGAGAGCGGATGTCGATGGTGAAGACGGTGCGTCCGGCGATGATGTTGCGCGAGTTCGGATAGACTTCCATGTGGCCGACCGCGCCTACGGCATCGGGCTGGTAGTCCATGGCGATCTCGTGCACCAGCTCGATCACCCGCGCCATGCCGAGCCCGGCGTTGCGGCGCTTCGGCATCGGCGTCGAGCCGGTATGCGCCTCCCTGCCGGTCAACGTCACCTGCAGCCATTTCAATCCCTGGCCATGGGTGACGACGCCGATGTCGATGCCTTCGTCCTCGAGGATCGGACCTTGCTCGATATGCAGCTCGAAGAAGGCGTGGATTTGGCGCGCGCCGACTTTCTCGGTGCCCTTCCAGCCGATGCGTTCGAGCTCCTCGCCAAACTTCTTGCCGTCCTTGTCGACATGCGAGTAGACGTCGGCCTGATCGAGCACGCCGGCGAAGACGCCGGACGCCATCATGGCTGGCGCAAAGCGCGCGCCTTCCTCGTTCGTCCAGTTGGTGACGACAATCGGATGTTTTGTCTTGATGCCGAGTTCGTTGAGCGAGCGCACGATCTCCAGCCCGCCGAGTACGCCGAGCACGCCGTCATACTTGCCGCCGGTCGGCTGAGTATCGAGATGGCTGCCGACATAGACCGGCGGCAGATCAGGGTCAGTGCCTTCGCGGCGGGCAAACATCGTGCCCATCTCGTCGAGGCCCATTTCGAGGCCGGCTGCCTCGCACCAGCGCTTGAACAGACGCCGCCCCTCGCCGTCCTCGTCGGTCAACGTCTGGCGATTGTTGCCGCCGGCAATGCCGGGGCCGATCTTCGCCATCTCCATTATCGAATCCCACAAACGGTCTGAATTGATTCGCAGATTCTCGCCCGGAGCGGCCATTCAAGTTCCTCTCATCTATTCACGTATAGGGCGACGGTTCCCCTCGCCGCCCTATACGTTGTGGAGTATCTAGTCCACCGCCCTCAGCACTTCACGCACATGGTCGA
Source organism: Mesorhizobium sp. BHscii (assembly GCF_053848065.1). Classification (NCBI taxonomy): domain Bacteria; kingdom Pseudomonadati; phylum Pseudomonadota; class Alphaproteobacteria; order Hyphomicrobiales; family Phyllobacteriaceae; genus Mesorhizobium; species Mesorhizobium sp. BHscii. The sequence continues at coordinate 207,042 of NZ_JBSPKW010000008.1, forward strand.
TCAATTCGTTGATCTGGCCCTTGGTGATGATCAGCGGCGGCGACAGCGCGATGATGTCGCCGGTGGTGCGGATCAGGGCGCCGCGCTCGAACGCCTTGACGAAGGTCGAGAAGGCACGCTTTGTCGGACTGCCGGGAATGGGTGCCAGCTCGATCGCGCCGATCAGGCCGATGTTGCGGATATCGATGACGTTCGGCTCGCCCTTCAGCGAATGCAGCGCGTCTTCCCAATACGGCGCCAGTTCCTCGCCGCGGGTCAGCAGGCCCTCTTCCTTGTAGGTGTCCAGCGTGCCGAGCGCAGCCGCACAGGCGATCGGATTGCCCGAATAGGTGTAGCCGTGGAAGAATTCGATCATATGCTCGGGGCCGGCCATGAAGGCGTCGTGGATCTCCTTCTTGACGAACACCGCGCCCATCGGGATGACGCCATTGGAGACGCCCTTGGCGGTCGTCATAATATCGGGGGTGACGCCGAAATAGTCGGCGGCAAACGGCGTGCCGAGACGGCCGAAGCCGGTGATGACCTCGTCGAAGATCAACAGCATGCCGTGCTTGGTGCAAATCTCGCGTAGCCTCTCGAGATAGCCCTTCGGCGGCAGGATGACGCCGGTGGAACCGGCCACCGGCTCGACGATGACGGCCGCGATGGTCGAGGCATCATGCAGCGCAACGATGCGCTCCAACTCGTTGGCCAATTCCGCGCCATGCTCGGGCACGCCCTTGGTGAACGAATTCTTCTCGGGAAGATGTGTGTGCGGCATGTGGTCGACGCCACCGAGCAGCGTGCCGAACATCTTGCGATTGGTGACGATACCGCCGACCGAGATGCCGCCGAAATTGACGCCGTGATAGCCGCGCTCGCGGCCGATCAGGCGGGTGCGTGAGCCCTCACCTTTGGCGCGATGGTAGGCGATCGCCATCTTCAGCGCGGTCTCCACCGATTCCGATCCGGAATTGGTGAAGAACACGTGGTCCATGCCCTTCGGCGCGAGGTCGACCAAACGGTTCGCCAGTTCGAAGACGATCGGGTGGCCCATCTGAAAGGCAGGCGCATAGTCGAGTTCGGCTGCCTGTTGCTGGATCGCCTCGGTGATCTTCGGCCGGCAGTGGCCGGCATTGACGCACCACAGGCCGGCGGTGCCGTCGAGAACCTTGCGCCCGTCGCTGGTCGTGTAATGCATGTCCTTGGCGGACACCATCATGCGAGGCGCCTGTTTGAATTGCCGGTTCGCCGTGAACGGCATCCAGAATGCGCTGAGATCGTTCGGCGTGACTTTCAGCCGGTTGGACATGACCAAGACTTCCCCTTGTAACCTGTTTCGGTGCGGCTAACGCTTGGTCTTCCCGACACTTGGTCTCTACTGCGTTTTCGTGCTACGCAAATTTTTGACCGATTGGACAAACGTTAGCACCGCCCTGTCGGCGGTCAAGGGATTACTAGCGGAAATGCGGCAGCTGAGGCGCGCTCCACAGGCCGGAGAAAAACTGGTCCAGAGAATTGGTCCAGATGACCCTCGCGGCAATGTCCTGCGGGGATGACGACAGGCATGGACACCCCTGCCCCGCGCCGCACCCGCATCCAGCAGGAAAAGCGCGAGCTCATCCTGGAGGCGGCGCTCGAGGTCTTCTCAACCAACGGCTTTCGCGGCTCGACCATCGACCAGATCGCTGAAGCCGCCGGCATGTCGAAGCCGAATCTGCTCTACTATTTCCGCCGCAAGGAGGACATCCACGAGACGCTGATGCAGCGGCTTCTGGACACCTGGCTGGCGCCGTTACGCGAACTGGACGACATCGGCGATCCCCTAACCGAATTGCGCAGTTACATCAGGCGCAAACTCGAAATGGCGCGCGATTTTCCTAGGGAAAGCCGGCTGTTCGCCAACGAGATCCTGCAGGGCGCGCCGCGCATCATGCCGATGCTTGAAGGCGAGCTGAAGACGCTGGTCGACGAGAAGGCCGCCATCATCAAGGGTTGGATGCGCGCCGGCAAGATCGCCCGCACCGACCCCTGGCACCTGATCTTCTCGATCTGGGCGACGACGCAGCACTATGCCGATTTCGACGTTCAGGTCCGCGCCGTGCTCGGCCCCAACCGCGGCGGCGACGGCCGCTTCGAGGATGCGGCAAGGTTTCTCGAGCAATTGTTCGTCGACGGGCTGAAGCCAAAAAGCTGACTCTCGGGTATCGTGGAGATTGGCCGAAGCGCTCTTCGTTTCGTCATCCTGGGCGCAGCAAGGAGCGGAGCGACGCAGCGCAGACCCCAAGATCCATACCGTGACCTCACAGCGCCGCTGAGGGGCAGAATTCTACTCCGCGGCATTCCTCGTTGATGTCACGGCATAGATGCCCCGGTCTTCGCGACGCCGCTTCGCTGCTGCCACCATCGGCGGAATGCGTCGGGGACCCATCGGCGTCATTAGCAGTATCGATACCAGGATAAAGTTTGGCCTGTTTGACGCGTGCCGGACGTCCCATCTTCCACTCAGAGCAACGACACGGAGGCTCTCCAAGCATGGAACTGAAAGACAAGACCGTCCTCATCACCGGATCGACCGACGGCGTCGGCCGCTTGGTCGCGCAAAGGCTCGGCGCCGGCGGCGCGCGGCTCCTGGTGCATGGTCGCGATGCGACACGGGGCCAGGCGGCGGTCGCCGAGATCGAAGCCGCTGGTGGCAAGGCCGAGCTTCTCGTCGCCGACCTCTCGTCCCTGGTCGAGGTCCGCCGCCTCGCCGAGGCCGTGCGCGCCAGGACTGACCGGCTCGACATTCTCATCAACAACGCCGGCATTGGCACCGCAGGCACCAAACGACAGGTCAGCGCCGACGGCTACGAACTGCGCTTTGCCGTCAACTATCTCGCCGGCTTCCTGCTCACATCGGAGCTTCTGCCGCTGCTCAAGGCGAGCGCGCCGGCGCGCATCGTCAATGTCGCCTCGGCCGGCCAGCAGGCGATCGATTTCGACGATGTCATGCTGACCCGCAACTACGATGGCGTCCGCGCCTACTGCCAGAGCAAGCTGGCGCAGATCATGTTCACCATCGACCTGGCGCAGGAGCTGAAGAACACCGGTGTCACCGCTAACAGCCTGCATCCTGCAAGCTACATGAACACCACCATGGTCCGGCAAGCCGGCGTCACGCCGTGGAGTTCGGTCGAGACCGGCGCTGACGCCATCCTCAACCTTGCGACGTCGCCCGCGCTCGAAGGGCGGAGCGGCCTCTATTTCGACGGCCAGAGAGAATCTCGCGCCAATGCGCAAGCCTATGACGCAAAGGCAAGACAGCAATTGCGGACATTGAGCCTCGACCTCGTCGGGCGTCAGTCAGCCACCTTAACATCGAGATAACGTTCACGAGCGAGAAACCCTCACATGCCGTGATCGTCGGCGGCTCTTCCGCATCGGCCGCGCGGCGCGGAAGCTGGCTGTCGCTAAAGACCGTGGCGGCGGCCTCCACGAGGCGGCCATCCAAACTCGTCAAAGCGGCTGCGCCGCTAGCGCCAGGAACCCTCCGGTCAACGCCACATTGCCGACAAAGCCATTGATGCGGGACGCGCGCTCGAGCCCCTGATGATCCCAGAAATTGTGGAACACCGGGGTGGCGACAATTAGGAACAGCGCCAGGCACAGAGCGGCGGCAGCGGTCCAGACACCCGATATCACCAGAACTCCGGCGACGATCTGCAGGACGATCCCCAGCCACAGCATCAGCCGCGCCTGCGGCACGCCGCGTGTCGTCATCAACTGGGTGAGGAAGGTTGCGTTCTGGACGTTGCGCAGGCCGGCAAAGACGAACGCGCCGCCAAGCAACAGGCGGGCGGCAAGAAGAATCTCATTCTCAAAATTCGACAACATGTTCTTGATCCCCCAGCAAAAAGGGTACGCGGCGCAAGGCCGCGCGCCGGTTCGACCGCTCAGGCGGCGTTCGCCGCCGGCATCGGATGAATGGCCTGGAACGGGATGCAAAGCCGGTTCCAGGTGTTGATCATGCCAAGCGCGACAGACAGCTTTACCAATTCCTCTTCCGAGAAATGCTCGAGCGTCCGCGCATAGAGTTCGTCCGAAACACCGTTATCGGCGATCTTCGTCACCGTTTCGGTCCAGGCGAAGGCAGCGCGTTCGCGCTCGGAAAACAGCGGCGATTCCTTCCAGGCGGAGACGAGGTAAAGCCGCTGTTCGGTCTCGCCATCATGGCGCGCCTCGCGGCTGTGCATTTCGACGCAATACGAACAGCCATTGATCTGCGACGCCCGCAGCTTGATCAGGTGCAGCAGGCTTGCCTCCAACCCGCATTCATCGACTGCCTTGTTGAGCGCCGATACCGCTTTCATGATTTCCGGCGCCGCGCCGAAGAATTGCAGCCTCTGTTTCATCGCCATTACCTTTCACGCTTGCTTGGTTGAACTCGATTTCTGCGGTCGCTGATGGCGCTTGACAAAGGCGCAGTTCGCGGCGACCGAACGGGGATCGGCATCGCTCACGTACTCCGCCACGATGTCGGACAGCCGGGTATCGGCAAGAGCGGCGCGATAGGCGCCCTCGGCCTTCAGCATCGCGACGCTGATGCCGCAGGGTTTGACATAGGCCGCGGCATCGAGCCTGGCCGGCCCGCGCTGACGGATTTCGCCGCAGCGGAAGGCCGGTTCGTGTCCTTCGACGGCGAGCACGATGTCGAGCAGCGTTATGCGCTCGGCCGGCCGCGCCAACCGGTAACCGCCCGATGGCCCGGGCACTGATTCCAGGATGCCCGAGGCCGTCAGCGCGTTGAGATGCTTGAGAAGATAGCTCGGCGACAGGCCGAACGCTTCGGCCATGGCAGCACCCGGCATGGTCGCTGCGCCTTCGACGCCGGCAAGCATCGCGGCGCAGTGGATGGCCGCTTCGATACCATCGCCAAGCTTCATCGTGCTGATCTCCAATTCATGGATACAGTTTATCGTGGATAGTTTTTATCCGCAATATGAAAATGAAAATCTCTACGTGTTTGCGATGGCCGCGAAAGAGAGATTGCCGATGAGCGAACGTCTGGCGGCTTTCGACACGCAGCACGCGACTTCTGTTCCTCGCCCCCGCAGAGCGGGGGAGAGGTGGCCCGGCGAAGCCGGGACGGAGAGGGGGACAACATTTGCGACGACAGAAACGGTGAAGGATGAGGCGCAGGATAAAAGGCCATCAGGGAGCCATTACCAGTCGCCCCGAAGACCCCTCTCCGTCCCGGATTCGCCGGGCCACCTCTCCCCACTTCGTGGGGCGAGGAACTCCGGCTGAAGCGAGCCCTACTCCGCCGCCACCTTGGCCATCGGGTTGTTTGGATGCGTCGTCCAGTTGGCGTAGACCGGCGACACCGGTCTGCCGGTGCGCTGGTCCATCACGCCGGCCGCCAGCGGCTCCATGGTGATGCAGTTCTCGACCGGGCAGACATTGACGCAGAGATTGCAGCCGACGCATTCGGCCTCGATCACCTCGAAATGTCTGACGCCATCAACCATGCTGGTGATCGCCTGGTGCGAGGTGTCCTCGCAGGCGATGTGGCAGCGGCCGCATTTGATGCAGGCCTCCTGGTCGATATGCGCCTTGGCGACGTAATTGAGGTTGAGATATTGCCAGTCGGTGACATTGGGCGTGGCGCGGCCGATGATGTCGTCGAGCGAGGCATGGCCCTTCTCGTCCATCCAGTTCTCCAGGCCGGCGATCATCTCCTGCACGATCTTAAAGCCATAGGTCATCGCCGCCGTGCAGACCTGCACATTGCCGGCGCCGAGCGCCATGAACTCGGCAGCGTCGCGCCACGTGGTGATGCCGCCGATACCGGAGATCGGCAGGCCATGCGTTTCCGGATCGCGGGCGATCTCGGCCACCATGTTCATGGCGATCGGCTTCACCGCCGGGCCGCAATAGCCGCCATGCGAACCCTTGCCGTCGATCGTCGGCTCCGGCGCGAAACTATCGAGATTGACGCCGGTGATCGAATTGATGGTGTTGATCAGCGACACCGCGTCGGTGCCGCCGGCAAGAGCGGCACGCGCCGGCTTGCGTATGTCGGTGATGTTGGGCGTCAGCTTGGTGATAACCGGCATGCGGGTGTTGGCCTTGCACCAGCGCACCACCATTTCGATGTATTCCGGCACCTGGCCGACGGCGGCGCCCATGCCGCGTTCCGACATGCCATGCGGACAGCCGAAATTGAGCTCGATGCCGTCGGCCCCCGTCTCCTCGACCACCGGCAGGATCGCCTTCCACGCATGCTCCTCGCAAGGCACCATCAGCGAGACGACGATGGCGCGGTCGGGCCAGTCCATCTTGACCTGCTTGATCTCGCGCAGATTGACCTGCAGGTCGCGGTCGGTGATCAGCTCGATGTTGTTCAAGCCGAGCAGGCGGCGGTCGGCGCCCCAGATCGCGCCGTAGCGCGGACCGTTGACGTTGACCACCGGCGGCCCCTCTTCGCCGAGCGTCTTCCACACCACGCCGCCCCAGCCCGCCTTGAAGGCGCGGATGACGTTGTAGGCCTTGTCGGTCGGCGGGGCCGAGGCCAGCCAGAACGGATTCGGCGATTTGATGCCGACGAAATTGTTTCTGATATCTGCCATGCTCATGCCCTCCCGTTTGAGGTCAGTGCCCGGTGGATCGATTCCGCCGCGTCGCGGCCTTGCGCCACGGCCGAGACGGTCAGGTCATCGCCGCCATAGATACAGTCGCCGCCGGCCCAGACATTCGCCAGCGAGGTGCGGCCTTCGGCATCGACCTTGATGCGGCCGGCTTCCAGGGCCAACAAGGCACCGCTGCCGTTGAGCGCAGCCGGGACGAAGCTCTGGCCGATCGCCTTGAACACCTGGTCCGCGACCAGTGTCAGGCGCTCGCCGGTGCCGACGAGCTTGTCGCCATCCATCGCCGTGTATTCGAGTTCGATGCCCGACACCTTGCCGCCTTCGGCAATGACCCGCTTCGGTTGCAGCCAGTGACGGATGACGACGCCGTTGGCGGCAGCCAGATCCTGCTCGAATTCGGAAGCGTTCATGTGCTCCTGGCCGCGCCGGTAGCAGATCGTCACCTCTTCGGCGCCGAGCAGCTTCGACTGCACCGCCGCATCGATCGCCGTCATGCCGCCGCCGATGACGACGACACGCCGGCCGACCGGCAGGCTGGCAAGATCACTGGCCTGGCGAAGCTCGGCGATGAACTCCACCGCATTGGTGACGCCTTGCGCCTCCTCGCCGTCGGCGCGCAGCGCGTTAACGCCGCCAAGCCCCATGCCGAGAAACACCGCGTCATAATTCCTAGTCAGGTCCCACAATTGGTAGTCGCGGCCGAGCGCCTTGCCATTCTGGATGTCGATGCCGCCGATCGACAGGACATAATCGACCTCGGCCTGGGCAAAATTGTCGATGCTCTTGTAGGCGGCGATGCCGTATTCATTGAGACCGCCGGCTTTCGGACGGGCTTCCAGGATGGTCACCTCATGACCATGGCGGGCAAGCCGATGGGCGGCGGCAAGACCTGCCGGTCCGGCGCCGACCACGGCGACCGTCTTGCCGGTCGGCGCGGCGCGCGCATAAAACTGCTTATTCTCAGCCATGGCGACATCGGTTGCATAACGCTGCAGGCGGCCGATCTGCACCGGCTTGCCTTCCGCCACTTCGCGCACGCAGACCTCTTCGCACAGCGTCTCGGTCGGACAGACGCGGGCGCACATGCCGCCCAAAATGTTCTGGTCGAAAATCGTCTTGGCCGAGCCGATCGGATTGCCTGTCGAGATCTGGCGGATGAACAACGGGATGTCGATCGAGGTCGGGCATGCGTTCATGCACGGCGCGTCGTAGCAGAAATAGCAGCGATCGGACTCGACCAGCGCCTCGTGATGATCGAGCGGCGGATGCAGGTCGGAAAAATTATCGGCATATTGTTCGGGCGAAAGCCGGCCGCCGGCAATGCCCTGCTTGAAATGACCAGTCGCCATTCCGCTTCCCCATTCTTGTGGTTTTGAGGAAGGCTAACACGTTTTATTTTTTTATCAATTGGTCAATTTTCGACGCAAGCCGCTGAAAACCCACAATAAAAACATGATAAACAAACTCATGTTATCGAGATTTCACGCGCGATCACTGTGCGGACCCGAGGCCCATTCCGGGGGTGCGGCCATGGATCGACCTGATCTCGTCCGCGACCAGTTCCTGCAGCCGCCACAAATTGCGGTCACGAATGCCGAATTCTTCCAGGTGACTCACGGTGTTGTAGAGGTATTCGGCGCCGGACCCGACATGCCCGCATGCCCTGGCCAGCACCCGCGCCACATTTTCCAAGGGCTGATTGAGCGAGGCGCCCCTGCCGGTTACGCCGACCCAGAAGCCCAGCGCCCTGAGCGTGCCTTGAGCCGTACGCACCGGAAGCCACCTGACCGAGCCGACACTCTCGTGATCGTCGATCTCGCGCCGCAACAATCTTTCGATCTGCAGCGGCTTTTCCCCCTCCGGCAAGCGGTAGATCACACCATCGCATCGGCCACCTCGTTCGAGCGCCATCATCAGTCCCGGCTGCGCAGCGCTGCCGCGCCAGCGGGCAATGTCGAGACAGAAGGACCGGTGCCAGCCGAAAGCGGTAGCGCGCTGTCGTTCGACGGACTCGAAAGCCGGCTTCCAGATCAGCGAGCCATAGGCGAACACCCACAAGGGGCCCGCGTCTGCTTCGCTCGATAGCCGCGACGCGAGGGTCTGGAAATCCTCATCGTTCAGTTGCGTCCAGCTTCCATCGGGACCGGGATCGGCCTCCTCCCGATGGCATAGCGCGACAAGCTCTGAAGTGAGCGACATCCGGCGCATGGACCAACACCCCTCGTTGACTAAAGGAAAGGCGAAAACCGCGAAGTACGCAAGACTTGAACGGCGGTGCCTTGCCTCGGTCGATTCTTGACCCAGGTGTCGGATTCACGTCGCGAAGATCGTCCTAGGATGGATCGCACACGATCAACGACAGAAACGCAAGGAGCACGACGATGCCAGAATCCCCCATGCCCTTCTTCTGGTACGAGCTAATGACCACCGATCTCGACGCTGCCGAGGCGTTCTACACGAATGTGGTCGGCTGGAAAGCGCAGGTTTTCGACGGGGCGCCAGGCATGCCTCGTTACATGGTCATGAATGTCGGCGAGCGCGGCGTTGCCGGGCTAATGGCGCAGCCAGAAGAAGTGCGCAAGACGGGCATGCCGCCGGCCTGGGTCGGCTACATCCATACCAGGGATGTCGACGCTGCGACGAAGTCGTTGAAGGCGGCGGGCGGCACTGTTCACCGCGAACCCGACGACATCCCCGGTGTCGGTCGTTTTGCCGTCGTCGCCGATCCGCAAGGCGCGGTGTTCAATTTCCTGCAGCCCGACGGTCCGGACCAACCTGCCCTGCCGGCCAACACTCCTGGCAGTATCGGCTGGCATGAGCTCTATACATCAGACTGGAAGGCGGCCCTCGATTTCTACTCCGACCAGTTCGGCTGGGAATCGGGCGATGCCATGGATATGGGGCCGATGGGCACCTACCAGCTCTTTACCGCCGGCGGCGAACCTATTGGCGGCATGATGAACAAGCCCGAGCAGATTCCCGTGCCGGTCTGGCAGTTCTATTTCAATGTACCTAGCATCGACGCGGCGGCCAAGCGCGTGACCGACAATGGCGGTCAAATCCTGGTGGGCCCGATGGAGGTCCCGGGTGGAAGCTGGATCGTAATGTGCACGGACCCGCAAGGCGCCCATTTCGCGCTAACGGCGCCGGTGCGGTAACAACGTCGGCAGCAGTGGCCGATCTCCCCCAATTGGGGGAGATGTCCGGTAGGACAAGGAGGAGCCCTGTCCTTCCGGCCCCTTCGAGAATTACTCCGGCGTCAGCACAGCGACCTTGAGGGTCTCTTTTTTCGCGCCGCTGAACTGCACGGTGGCCGGACCGGCGGCCAGCTTGAAGCGCACGCTCTTGCGAATCCCCGGACAGGTCTTCATACGACTGAAAGCCGCCGACTTCACGGCTCTGCCGTCCTGAACGACATCGACCCAGGCCTCATCAGACAGGCTGATCTGGAGCTCTCCCTCAGGGGGCACGGCCACGCTTGCCGTCGCGCCGAATGTACCGGCTGCCGGCGCGCGTTCCGGCGGAATTGTGAAGCTGATCGTGTCGACCGGCGCCAACGCCACATCTGCAGCCTCGCCGACCGAAAGGTCAGCCCCGGACTGCGCGGCGGGCGCTGCCGCAAACAGGGCCTGCTCGCGCGTCACCGGCCATTTGAAAGCAGCACAGCTGGCGTCGTCGGCTATGGCGACGCTCGTGCCTGCAAGGATTGCGAATAGGCTGACGACGACTTTTTTCATGGCAAAGGTAACCCGAATGGTTTGAAGCTACACATCAATACAACCACAGAGATATCAATGCAACCATAGAGAGAAAAAATAAATGAGGTAAACCATTTCCAACCACCGATTGTTGATGGCAGGCCATGGCAAGTGAGTGGTCCATGGCCTGGCCATAATTTATGGCCGTTCCCGAGGAGTGAATGGAGCTTTTGATGAAGTTTTTTGACGGTCTCGCCAGATACCAGCCGCAGGCTCTCGCGGCATTGCGCATCATGACGGCGCTGCAGTTTATGGAGCACGGCACCCAGAAACTGTTCAATTTCCCGGTCAACGATCATGCCGGCACCCTGAGCGGCCTATCGCTCACGCGGGCGTGCTCGAATTCGTCGGCGGCATCCTGCTAGTTTTGGGGCTGTTCACCAAGCCGGTCGCGTTCCTTCTCAGCGGCCAGATGGCGATCGCCTATTTCATGGCCCACATGCCGCATGATTTCTTCCCGGTCAACAATGGCGGCGATGCGGCAATCTCCTTCTGCTTCATCTTCCTCTATCTTGTGTTCGCCGGTCCCGGCGCCTTGGCGCTGGACAACCGCCGCAGCGCTTGAGCCGCCACCAGCGGCGCCTTTACCCCCGCATCCGCTCGAGATTCGCGTCGAACAGCGGTGTCGGCTGCACGCGCGCGGGAAAGCGCTTGCCCAACAGCTCAATCTGGAAACCGCCGGCCTCGTCGGCGATTTCCTTCGGGACATAGCCCATGGCCACAGACGTCTCCGAATGGTGCGCGTAGCCGCCTGACGTGACCCAGCCGCGCACGGCCCCGTCGAACCAGATCGGCTCGTCGCCGATGACGTCGGCGTCCGCCGCATCGACGACAAAGGCGCGCAGCCGTAGCTGGCCGCCTTGCTGGCGCTCGGCCACTGCAGCCTCCTTGCCGATGAAATCGGCCTCCTTGCCATAGGCGACGAAACGGTCGAGGCCGGCTTCGAGCGGCCCGTAGATCGGCCGGTATTCGCGCGCCCACGAGCCGTAGTTCTTCTCAAGCCGCAGCGCGTTGAGCGCGCGTGAGCCGAACAGGCCGATGCCGAACTCTTCGCCCGCCGCCATCAAGGTCTGGTACGCGGCACGCTGATACTCCGGTGCCACCCAGATCTCGTAGCCGAGATCGCCGGTGTAGCTGACGCGGCCGACCAGGCACGGCGCCATGCCGACATCCATCTTGGCCGTAGCCATGAACGGAAACGCCGCATTCGACACATCCGCCCGCGTAACTCTGGCCAACACGTCCCGCGCCCTGGGTCCTGCGATCGACAGGCCCGTCAGCTTCGCCCCCAGCGCCTCGATACGGACCGATCCATCTTGCGGCAGATGCGCCTCGAACCAGCGCATGTGATACTGCTCGGCAATGCCGGAGCCGGCGAGGAACCAGTCCTCCCCGTTGGAATTGGGACTGCCGAGATTGGCCAGCGAAAAGTCGCCGATCAGCCTGCCGTCTCCCTTCAGCATCGGCGCCAGCGTCATGCGGCCGGGTTTTGGCAGCTTGCAGGCAAGCAGGCGGTCGAGCCAGCCCGCCGCGCCCTCGCCCGTCACCCTGTATTTGGCGAATGACGAGATTTCCGACAGGCCGACACGTGTCCGCACCGTCTTCACCTCTTTTGCGACATGCTGGAAATCGCTCGAGCGCCGCCACGAGAACTCGTCCTTGACGCCCTCGGGCGCATACCACAGCGGCACTTCCAGCCCATAGGCCACGCCCCATTGCGCGCCCTTGGCCGACAAAAGGTCATAGACCGGCGTGGTCTTGAGCGGCCGCCCGGCAGGCAGCTCCTCATTGGGGAAGCGGATGGAAAAACGCCGCGAATAATTCTCACGCACCTTGGCGTTGGTGTAGGCCATCGTCGCCCAGTCGCCGTAGCGCGAGACATCCATCGCCCAGATGTCGGCGCCGGGATCGCCCTCGATCATCCAGTTCGCCAGCGCCAGGCCGACGCCGCCGCCCTGTGAGAACCCCGCCATGACGCCGCAGGCGACCCAGAAACCCGGCAGGCCGCGCACCGGTCCGACCAGCGGGTTGCCGTCCGGCGCGAAGGTGAAGGGACCGTTGATGATCTGCTTGATGCCGGTGTTCTGGAAGGCCGGGAAATGCCTGAAGCCGACTTCCAGCGACGGCGCGATGCGGTCGATGTCGGGCTCCAGCAGTTCGTGGCCGAAATTCCACGGCGTGGAAAATTCGGACCATGGCTTATTGGCCTTCTCATAGGTACCCATCAGCATGCCGCCGCGCTCCTGGCGCAGATAGAGCTCGCCGTCGAAATCGACCGCGTGGATGATCTCCGTGCCGGTCTTCTGGTTCCAGGCGGCGACTTCCGGCATGTCCTCGGTGATCAGGTACATGTGCTCCATGGCCAGCACCGGCAGTTCCAGCCCGATCATGCGGCCGACCTCGCGCGCCCATAGACCGCCGGCGTTGACGACATGCTCGGCCACCACGTCACCCTTGTTGGTGATGACGCGCCACAGCCCGTCGGGGCGGCGCACGATGCCCTCGACCTTGGTGAAGCGCTCAACCTCGGCGCCAAGTTTTCTCGCAGCCTTGGCATAGGCATGGGTGACGCCCGATGGATCGAGATGACCGTCCTCCTTGTTGCGGACTGCGCCGACGAACTGCTTCGGATCGAGCAGCGGCATCAGTTCGGCCGCTTCGTTCGGCGAAATCTCCTCGAGGTCGATGCCGAGATAGCGTCCCTTGGCGACGACGCCGCGCAGCCAATCGAGCCGCGCCTCGGTCGCCGCCAAAAGCACGCCGCCGGTCAGATGCACGCCGGTCGCCTGGCCGGACAGCTCCTCGATCTCCTTATAGAGCGAGATCGTGTATTTCTGCAGCTTGGCGACGTTGGGATCGCCATTGATCGTATGCATGCCGCCGGCCGCATGCCAGGTCGAGCCGGCGGTCAGCTCGTCACGCTCCAGAAGCAAAATGTCGGTCCAGCCGTGACGGGCGAGATGGAACAGCACGGAACAGCCGACGACGCCTCCGCCAATGACCACGACCTTTGCATGCGATTTCATGGATTTTCTCGTTTATTTCAGTGGGTTGGACGGGTGACGTGAATCGGGATGGAAGGAGCTAAATCACCCCCCTCTGGCCGGCAGGCCAGAGGGGGGTTCTCGAGGACGCACGACACAACATCACGGCTCGCCCTGCCCGATCGCTTCCTTGCGCTTTGCCACATACGCCTCCAGCGCCTCGCGTACAGAAATATCCATCGCCGGCTCGACATAATCTTCCAGCGCTTTCTTCCACAGCCGCGTCGCCCGCGCGGTGGCGTCGAGCCCGCCGGCCTCCTGCCAGGCCTCGTAATTCTGCCAATTGGAGAGCATCGGCTGATAGAAGGCGGTGGCGTAGCGCTCCAGCGTGTGCGGCTCGCCGAAGAAATGGCCGCCGGTCGGCACCGCCCCCAATGCCTCGACGGCGAGTTCGGCCTCGTTGACTTCGATCGGGCGCAAAAACTCCATCATGTGCTGGATCATCTCGACGTCGATGATGAACTTTTCGAACGACGCGGTCAGCCCGCCCTCCTGCCAGCCGGCGGCGTGGTAGACGAGGTTGCCGTGGCCGAGCACCGCGCCCCACAGCGCCATCAGCGTCTCATAGGCGCCTTGCGCGTCGGCGGCGTTGGAGGCCGAGCCCGGCGTCGTCCGGTAGGGCAGTCCATAGCGCCGCGCCAGCTGCCCGGAGGCGATGTTGGCTTTGGTGTTCTCCGGCGTGCCGAACGCCGGTGCACCGGACTTCATGTCGACATTGGAGGTGAAGGCGCCATACATGACCGGGGCGCCAGGGCGGACAAGCTGCGTCAAGAGCACGCCGAACAGCGCCTCGGCGTTCTGTTGGGCGAGCGCGCCGGCAAGCGTCACCGGGCTCATCGCCCCCATCAGCGTGAACGGCGTCACCGCGACCGATTGGCCGAACTCGGCCATGGTCATCAGCCCTTCGGCCATCATCTCGTCGAACCGGCGCGGCGAGTTGACCGAAATGATGGTGGTGATGCCGGGATCGTCGCGCATCTCATCAAGCGTCAATCCGCGCGCGATTGCCATCATTTCGATGCCGTCGAGCGCCCTGCCGCGGCCGATCGCCGAGACGTGAAAACTTTTGTCGGCCAGCGTCAGATTGGCGAAATAGGTGTCGAGGTGGCGTGAATTGGCCGGCAGTTCCACCGGGGCGCAGACCTGGTTGCCCAGCATGTGGATGCAGTTGAAATGCTGCGCCAGCCGGGTGAGATCGCAATAGTCGCGCAGGTTTCCGGCGCGGCGGCCGCGTTCCATGTCATGCACATTGGGCGGCCCGGCAACCAGGGTGAAGTTGATCGTGTTGCCGCCGAGGTGGACGGCACGGGCCGGGTTGCGCGGCGTCAGCGTGTAGCTCGACTGCGTCGTCTTCAGTGCCTCTTCGATCATGCCGCGGTCGATGCGGGCAGTCATCGACGCTTGATCGACCTTGGCCCCGGCATTCTCGAACAGCGAAAGCGCCCGCCGGCTCATCACCTCGATGCCGAAATTCTCCAGAATGTGCATCGACGCCTGGTGGATAGCCTCGATCTGGTCGGCCGAGAGCATCGCCATTGGCGGATAGGGATTTGTCACGCGTCGCAACGGCAGTTGCGGAATGGCGGCCAGTCCCCGGTTGCTGGTTCGCTCGGCGCCGCGCTTGCGTCTCGGTTCGTTCATGCGGGGCATCAAAGCGCCGGCACGAGGATCGGGCTGTCAGAAATCCGCCACCCGCGGGCGTGATTTTAGCCAAGGCGGCATATCGGGAATTTCACGCCGACAAAAGCGACATAATACGTCGGAATATCTATCCTCGCTCTGCCGCGACCAAAGCGGCCGATGGGCCGTTAAGGAACGCAGCAAGATTCCTTTTATGTTTTCGGCCTAATCCTGTTCCGATGGGTAGGTCGAGTTTTAGTAAAATTATAGCTGTTACCGTGTTGCTGGCGCTGTCGGCCTGCGCGACGCCGCCACGCCATATCAACGATGTCTGCGCCGTGTTCGACCAGAATGACGGTTGGTTCGACAACTGGCAGGCGGCGGCCGAACGCGCCGAACAGAAGCACGGCGTGCCGGTTCCCGTGCTGATGGCGACGGTGCGGAAGGAATCCGGTTTCAAGAGCAACGCCAGGCCGCCCCGCACCAAGCTTCTCGGCTTCATTCCCTGGAAACGTGTCTCCAGCGCCACCGGCTTCTCGCAGGCGCTTGACGGCACCTGGGCGCAGTATCAAAGCGAGACCGGCAGCTGGGCGGCGCGCCGCACCAGCTTTGCCGATGCCGTCGATTTCGTCGGCTGGTATCATTCCAAGACGTCAGACACGCTCGGCGTCGCCCGCAACGACACCTACAACCTCTATCTGGCCTATTATCTCGGCTGGACGGCCTATGGCCGCGGGAATCGCGGCGATGCCGGCGTGCAGCGCTATGCGCGAGCCACCGAGAAGATGGCTCGGGATTATGCCGCGCAGCTACGCCAATGCGCGCGTTGATGAAGCCAAGGATCTAGCCATCCGTCAGCTTCGGCCTTTTGCCGCGCGGACGCTTGGGCGGAGCGCCGGCAAAGCCAGGTCCGATGCCTTGCGGCGCGTCGTCCGGCAACCCCTCATGGGCGGCATGCTCCTTGTCGAATTTGATTACCGGCTCCATTTTCGCCAGCACGTCGTCGGCAAGCCAGCACAGGCTCAAATGACCGTCGCCGAGATTCTTCACCGGCGGCACCTGCGTCTCGCAAAGATTGTCCGGCACCAGCTTCTTGTAGCCGCAACGCGTCTGGAACGGACAGCCGGTTGGCGGGTTCATCGCCGACGGAATGTCGCCCTCCAGCACGATGTGCTTCTTGATCACGCTGGTGTCGGCGATCGGGATCGCCGACAGCAACGCCTCGGTATAGGGATGATAGGGCGGCGAAAATATCTGGTCGGTCGTGCCCTGCTCGACGATATAGCCGAGATACATGACGACGACACGATCGGCGATGTAGCGCACCACCGACAGGTCGTGGCTGATGAACAGCATAGTCGTCTTGTTCTTGCGCTGGATGTCCATCAGGAGCTCAGTCACCGCCGCCTGCACCGACACGTCGAGCGCCGAAACCGGCTCGTCGGCCACCACCACCTTGGCGTCGCCGGCAAAGGCCCGCGCCACGCCGATGCGCTGCTTCTGGCCGCCTGAGAGCTGGCGCGGCTTGCGGGTCTCGAACGCCCGCGGCAGCTTCACCAGGTCGAGAAGCTCCAGCATGCGCTGACGGCGATCGGCGACCGTGTTGCCGACATTGAACTTTTCCAGCGTGCGGATGATCTGCGAACCGACCGTATGGCTGGGATTGAGCGTGTCGAACGGATTCTGGAACACCATCTGGATCGACGACACCGTCTCGACACTGCGCTTCTCGACGCCGGTCGACTGGATCTGTTGGTTGCCGAGCGTCACGCTGCCCGAGCTTGCCGTCTCCAGCCCGAGCAGCACCTTGGCCAGCGTCGACTTCCCACAACCGGACTCGCCGACAATGGCGACGGTCTCGGATTCGCGCGCCATGAAGGAGATCGTCTCGTTGGCCTTGACGACGCGGCCCTCGCTTGAGCCGAACACTTCGCTGCCGCCGACCTTGTAGTATTTTTTGAGGTCCTCGATCTTGAGCACCGGCGCGCCGGGCTCGACGCGCTCGTTGACCTTCTTGGCGCCGGGCGGCAGCGCCTCCCAGTCGATCTCGTTGAAGCGCACGCAGCGCGAAAAATGGCCTTCATGGCCGTCGACCGCGATCATCGGGATTTCGGCGGCGTTGCAGACGCCCTCGACGAAATGGTGGCAGCGAGGGCCGAAATTGCAGCCCTTCGGCCGCTCGTGCGGCAGCGGCAATTGCCCCGGTATGGAGATCAGAGGCCGCGAATTCTTGTCGGCGCCGGGCAGCGGGATCGAGCGGAACAGGCCTTGCGTGTAGGGATGGCGCATCCGGTCGAAGACGTCCTTGATCTTGCCGGTCTCCACCGCTTCGCCCGAATACATCACCGTAATGCGGTCGCAGGTTTCCAGGATCAGGCCGAGATTATGCGACACGAAGATCATCGAGGTGCCGAACTTCTCGCCGAGCCCCTTGACCAGGTCGACGATGCCGGCTTCCACCGTCACGTCGAGCGCCGTCGTCGGCTCGTCGAGCAGGAGCAGCGCCGGCTTCGACAGCAGCGCCATGGCGATGACGATACGCTGTTGCTGGCCACCGGAAAGCTGGTGCGGAAAGGAGCGCATCATGCGCTCGGGATCGGGCAGCCTGACCGCGCGCACCATTTCCAGCGCGCGTCTATAAGCCTCTTCCTTCGACACCTTGTCATGGATCAGCGGCACTTCCATCAGTTGCTGGCCGACCTTCATCGCCGGGTTCAGGCTGGCCATCGGCTCCTGGTAGATCATCGCGATCTTGTTGCCGCGGATGGCGCGCAGTTCCTCGTCGGACAGCTCGCCCATGTCCTTGCCCTGGAACTTTATCCGACCGCCGACGATCTTTCCGATGTTGGAGAGGTCGCGCATGATGCCGAGCGACACGGTCGACTTGCCGCAGCCGGATTCGCCGACGATGCCCATCGCTTCGCCAGGCATGACCGTGCAGGAGAAGTCCATAACGGCCGGTATCTCACCCTTGCGGGTGAAGAAGGAGATCGACAGGTTCTCGATCTCGATGATCGGCTCGGCGCGATTTCGAACTGCCTCATTCATGGGTCGCTCCAATCCTTGTTCTTTCAAGCATATCGGGTCGAGAACCCGTCCATCAATCTTTCATCGATTGTTCACGCAGCGAGTCGGCCAACAGATTAAGGCCCAGCACGAACGACATCAGCGCGATCGTCGGCGGCAGCGCCGGATGGATGAAGGAGCGCAGCAGCCGGCTGGCGTCCTTGATCGCGGTGCCCCAGTCCGGACTCTCGGGCGCCAGCCCCAGGCCGAAATAGCCGAGCGTGCCGAGCAGGATCGTGGTGTAGCCGATACGCAGGCAGGCATCGACGATCAGCGGCCCGCGTGCATTGGGAAGGATCTCCCACAGCATGATATACCAGGGCGATTCACCGCGCGTCTGCGCCGCCGCCACATAGTCGCGCGTCTTGATGTCCATGACAAGGCCGCGCACGATGCGGAACACGCCAGGGCTGGAGGCGAACACCACCGCCACGAAGATGTTGAGCTGATTGGGATCGATATGGATGATCCTGAACGGGTCGGCATCGAAGACCAGGCCGGCATAGACCCAGCCGCCAATGACAAGGGTCAGTCCCAGGAGGATGTAAAGGCGGTCCGGCCGCTTCTTGTAGCGCGTCCAGAACAGCACGCTGAAGAAGATGATCGGGAACAGGAAGAACAGCCCGGCCATCGCATAGGGGATCGGCGTCTCCATGATGCCCGGCGTCACCAAGAGGTAGAACAGGAGAATCACCGGGAAGGCGAGCACCAGGTTGGCGAGGAATGACAGCACCGTATCGATCCTGCCGCCATAATAGCCGGCCGGCAGGCCAAGCGTGATGCCGACCATCAGCGCGAAACCGGTCGCCGCCGGCGCGATGATCAGCACGATCTGACTGCCATAGACCATGCGGCTGAACACGTCGCGGGCAAGCTTGTCACCGCCGAACAGGTAGACCAGTCCCGATTGCGGCTCGACCGCGCCCGGCAGCGCATCCTTCATGATGGGGATCTGGACAAGCGGATTGAAGGGCGAGATGGTCGACGCGAAGATCGCCGTGAACAGCCAGAACAGGCAGATGCCGACGCCGACGATGCCGACGCTGCTGTCGAACAGCTGACCGTAGAGGCCAAGCCTCTTTTTGTAGGCGAAGCTCACCCCCATCACCAGGACGAGAGAAATCCAGACCGGCCAGAAACGCGCAAGCACGCCAAGCACCACATCGACGGCGCCGATATATTCAAGCTGCATCCGCTCGATCCCCTATTGAACTCTGATACGCGGATTGAGAAACGCGTAGCCGACATCGGAAATGAGCTGCGTGATCAGGACGATGAACACCGAGACCAGGGAGCAGCCGAGCAAAAGATCGATATCGTTGTTGCCGGCCGCCTCGACCAGCGTGTAGCCAAATCCCTGGTAGCGGAACATCACCTCGACGATGACGACGCCGGTGAGCAGCCAGGGAAATTGCAGCATGATGACAGTGAACGGCGCGATCAGCGCGTTGCGCAGCGCATGCTTGACCACGACGCTGCCGAAGGAGAGGCCCTTCAACCGCGCGGTGCGGATATATTGCTGCGTCATCACCTCGACCATCGAGGCGCGGGTCATGCGGGCGATGTAGCCGATGCCGTAGATCGCCAGCGTCATCACAGGCAAAGTGAAATTGTAGAAGGTGATGCCCCGGCTGGCCGAAGCCGCCGAACCGTTGAGCAGGCCGAGCCATGAGGCGAAAATGACGGTGAAAATGACGCCCGACACATATTCGGGCGTCGCCGTCGAGGCGATCGAGGCGACGGACAACGTTCGATCGGTTCGCGAGCCTTCTCGCATGCCGGCGAGGATGCCGATCAGAAGCGAGATCGGCACCATCACCACAAGCACCCAGAACATCAGAATACCGGTGGCGCCGAGCGCCGGGAAAAGCTTCGACGCGACCGTCGTTTTGAACTTGGTCGAGCAGCCGAAATCACCCTGTAGCACGCCGGAGAACGTTGGCTCGACAGGATCGTTGCAGAACGAAAAACGTCGCGCGGGTTTGCCCGTTGCCGGGTCTGTGACCGGCTGTTTGGGCACGATACCCAGCCATTGGCCATAGCGGGAGAAGAAATTCTGGCGATAGCCATGGTTGACCAGCCAGCTTTCGAGCTGCTCGGCCGAGGTGTGCATTTCGGTCTGGCTGATCGCCAGTTTTTTCAGATTGGGGTCGAGATTGATCAGGAAGAAGACGACCAATGTCAGGCACAGCATCGTCAATGCCATGGTGCCGAGGCGTCGAAGGATGAAGGAAAGCATGGCGGCCCCCTGCCGATCGGGTTGGGGTCAGGTGCTGTCAACCCTTGATTTGTCGCATGAGCCGGCCTGAAAAGTCAGCACCTTTTTGCGCTGATCCCACATTTGGATCATGTTCGAAACAGGAGGGAGGGAACAACGCCCTCCCTCCCCTTTGGCTTCGATCCGATCAGGCCTCGTCGAGCCAGACCTTGCCGTAGTCGCGCTCGAAGGTCGGGTGCATGGCGTAGTTCTTAACGGCAGCCACCGAGTGACTGTAGAGCTTGCGCCAGTAGGGCTGGATGATGATTCCGGAATCCTGCAGGATCTGCTCGATGTCCTTCATCATCTCCTTGCGCTTGGCGGCGTCGGCAACAGCGAGCGCGGCGTTGAGCTTGGCATCCCATTCGGGATTCGACCAGGCGGTTTCGTTCCAGGCTTCTCCGGTGCGGTAGCCGATCGCCAGAACCTGGACGCCGAGCGGCCGCATGTTCCAGTTGGTCATCGACAGCGGATACTTCGTCCAGTCGTTCCAGAACGTCGAACCCGGCAGCACCGTGCGCTTCACCTTGATGCCGGCGTCGCGCATCTGCGCGGCGATCGCATCGCCGGTATTCTTGTGCCAGTCTTCGTCGACCGTGATCAGCTCGTGCTCGAAATCGGCCTGACCGGCTTCCTCCATCAGCGCCTTCGCCTTGGCCGGATCGCGGGCAATCTTCGGCAGCTCGTAATATTCCGGATGGATCGGGCTGACATGGTGGTTTTCGGCGACAGTACCGGCATTGGCCATGCCAAGCTGCAGCACGACGGCGTTGTCGACTGCGAGCTGCAGCGCGTTGCGGACCTTCTGATCGTCATAAGGCTTGTTGGCCACATTGGTGCGGCAGACGATGGTCGCTGCGGTGACCACCTCGTACTTGACCAGGTCGACACCGTCGAGAATCGACACATAGTCGGCCGACGTCTCGAAATTAGTATGGACCTCTCCCGATTCGAAGGCGCTGACCGTAGCCGCGGGATCGGTGCCGTAGTCGATGAACTCGATGCCGTCGAGGAAGACCTCGCCGTCCCACCACTTGTTGTCTTCGCGGCGCTTGTAGACGACTTTCTGGCCGACATCGTAGGAGACGAGCTCGAACGGGCCGGTGCCAATCGGGCAGGCTTTGAAATCGCCGCCCTTTTCGTCGAAGGTCTTGTGGACGATAAGGCCGGGATAGTCGCACACGTTGGGAATGAGCGCGATATCAGGCGTGCTGAGCTTTAGCTTGACCGTGTGTTCGTCGACCTTGGTGACTGCGCTCTCATCCAGCTTGTCGTCCTTGACCAGCGAGCCGAGACGACCGGGCATGGAATTGCCTTCGGCTTTCTTGTCGGCCCAACGCTTGAAGTTGAAGATGACGTCATCCGCGGTGAACGGATCGCCGTTGTTCCAGGTGACGCCCTTGCGCACATGCAGCGTGTATTCGGTGGCGTCGTCGTTGACGTCCCAACTTTCGAGCAGGTAGGGGCGGAACGTGAATTCGTTTGTGTACTTGACCAACGGCTCGAGTGCCTGGCGCTCGGCATTGGCGATTTCCGACCAGTCGGCCTTGCGCGGATCCTTAGGATCCTTGATCCACATGGCGACCTTCAATATGCCGCCCTTCTTGCCCTGTACGTCCTGCGCTCTCGCCGGCGTCGGGTCGGCGAGGCCGAGCATTCCATAGGCCATCGCCGTGGACGCGCCGAAGACGCTGGCCAGAGCCAGAAACTCGCGGCGATCGACACGTCCGGCCTTGGCTTCTTCGGCCATTGCATGGATGTGATCCGGAACGCGATCGCCATTACTCTTGTAGATTGTCATCACGAACTCCCATTGTTGGCTTTCTGCCTTTTACCATTCCGCATCCGGGCCATGATGTCAAAAACGGCACGGGTTGGGAACATGCCAAGGAATGTGCAACTTTGGAAGGGAAGCAGTTCGCGTGATAACGACAGTCTTGGCGCAAAATTGCTATTGCCCGGCAGATTTCGTTCGAATCTCCGGGATCGATCAAACTGAGACATTTACGACAGCGCCGCGCGTCCTCTGGGCGCGCAAAGGACACTGTAGCACTTTGATTTTGCGCATAATCCCTAACCGAAAGTCGGTCCCGATTTCCGGCGACATGCGCGAAGCTTTGCACAGCGCCAGCCGATCCCGGACAGGGTGCCAAAACGGCGGCAATTGTCGGATTGCCAGACCCTCTCGTGTCGGCCGGCTTCAGTACTCGCGCTCGTAGAAAACGCCGCCCTTGGCTTCGCCGGCGTCTGTGGCCTCGCCGCGCAATTTGACGCCGCGCCCGACGTCGAGATCGATCGCCGCCTTGCCCGAACCCGGCTTGTCGCCCTTCTGGATGGTCACATAGGTGCGGTCGTTGAGATATTTGCCCGCCGAGACCGCGGTGCCGCCTTCCTCGTCGGTGATGACGTCGAGATCGTCGACGCCGATCGCGCTGCGCAGGTTCTGGAGCAGCGAGGTCGAGCCACCGACACCGGCCAGCTGCGCGGCGGCTTCGGCAAGCTGGGCGATCTGCAGCGGCGACAGGTTAGACATCGAGCGGCCGAAAATCAGTTGCGCCAGGACCTCGTCTTCCGGCAGCGCCGGCACCGACGAGAAGTTGAATTTCGGATTGGTCGCCTCGCCCGATACCACGATGGTGACGGTGGCGCTGCTCGTCGTCGACGTCGCCGTGAGGTTAAGATAAGGCACCAGCGAGCCTGAAAAGCCGACCGTGCCTTCGGTGAAGGTCAGCCGCTTGGCGAGGATCGTCAGCCGCCCGCGCTGCAAGGTGAAGGTGCCGACGGCCTGCGGCGACGATGCCGGGCCGGTCAGCCGCAGCGAGCCGCCAAGCTCGGCATCGACACCCCTACCCTGGATGAATATCTGGCTCGGCGCGTTGACCGTGACATCAAGGTTGAGGCCGCCGCCACCGCTGCTGCCGCTCGCCGTCGCCGGGCGCAACGCCTTGTCCTGCGCGCGCACGGCTGCCGGTGCGTTCTTGTGCTTGACGTCGAGCGCCGCAAGCGAGCCCGGCAGCTTTTCGGGAACGGTGATGACGGTCTTGGCCAGGTTGATCGTACCCGAGATCACCGGCGCCGACGCGAGCGGCCCCTTGATGGTCAGGTCGCCACTGAGGTTGGCGGTGACCACCCTGCCGTCGGTGTAGCGGCCGTCGACGAGCTTGACCGACAGATCGGCCGGAAAACCTTGCGCCGGATTGATGCCGACCGTGCCGCTGGCCGACAGGCTGCCGCGCGTCGACAAATTGCCGGTCAGGCGGTTGATCCTGGCGACGCCACCGCCGATCACCACATCGGCGGTGATATCGTTGATCGCAAGTCCCGAGCGTGCATCGATCAGGCGGGCACCTGACGTGCGGACCGTGCCTGTGATCACCGGCGACGTCGCCGGGCCGCGCACCTTCAAATTAACGTCGGCCGTGCCGCTCAAAGACAGGCCTTGCGCGGCAAGTGTCCGGGTGAGGAAAGCGAACGGCACCTTGCCGGCAAAGTCGAGATCAAGGGTGGGCGTGCCTGATGTCGTCATCGTGCCGCCGCCCTTGAGGCCAAGACCGGCGGCATCGCTCATGCTGGCGTCGAAGGTCAGTCTGTTGCCCGAATACGTGCCGGAGGACGAAACGCCCATGCCGCCGAAACCGGCACCGCGGGTCTGCGACGTCTGGACGCCTGCAGCGTCGATCTTGAAGGCGACGACCGGATTGGCCGGCGCGCCCGTCACCTTCACCGTGCCCGAGATCGAGCCGGCGGCATCGAGGCCCGGCGAGAAACTGTTGGCGAGCGACATCGGCACCCGCGCCAGCGTCGCGTTGAGATTGAGCGCCTCCCCGACCTTGCCCGAAACCGTCGCCGTGCCGCCGCCGAGGTTGAGCGCGAGCCGATCCAGGCTGGTGGTGCCGTTGGCGATGGTGATGGTCGAGGCCTGAGCGATCGCCGCTTTGATGCCGCGCATGGTCGCCTGGCCGGAGGTGAGCTCGACGGTCGTCGTGCCGTTGGCGACCCTGACGCGGCCGGCGGCCTTGGCGGGAATGTCCTTGACGTTGGCGCCGCCGGAAAAGCCTGTCCAGTCGCCGTCACGCTTGAGATCGACATCGATGCCGCGAATGACGGTGCCGCCGGAGGTGACGCTGTCGGCACGGATCTTTCCGGAGATCACCGGTGCCGCGAGATAGTTGGCGATCGATGCATCGATAGTGACCGTCCTTGCCGAAACATCGCCGCGTGAAATCGAAGCCGTCGAAGCCTTGATGGTGACCTCAGGCGCATTGCCGGTCTTCGAGAAGACGATCGTGCCACGCACGTCGCCTTCCGCCTTTTCCAGCGCAAGGGCTGCGAGCGGTCCGATATCAGGCAGGTCGAGCGCCACGGTGCCATCAGGCACGAACGCCTCGTCAAGTGCCAGGTCGCCTGATACCCGGTTCTTGCCGAGTGACAGCAAAAGCCCGTTGATGGCGCGCTTGCCGTCTGACGTCGCCAGCACGGCACGGCCTTGCAGGGGCTGGCCCGCGACATTTCCGGTCAGTTGGACATTGGCCGCCGGGTTGGCGGCATCGGCCTTGCCGGTGGCGGCGAGCCTCAACCCGGTGATCTCGCGTTCGGCCACCGAGAGCCGGTCGCTGTTGACCGTCAGCGACAGGTCAGGCGCGGTGCCGGCGCCTTGCGCGTTCAGCGCGAAAGCGATGGCGCCCTTGGCATCCCCGGACAGAAGCGAGATGTCGGCCAGCGCGCCCTTGATGTCGGCGGCGAGTTTATTGTCGGCAAGGCTGGCCTGCCCGTCGGCGGTCAGCGCGCCGGACACCAGTCTGATCGCGTTGGCTGTGACATCGCCATTGGCGTCACGCTTCAACGCGGCACTGAGTTCTGTCCGCTCCGCGAGCACACCGCGCGCTGCCGCCGGCAGCGCCGCGGAAACGACGTCGGTCTTGACGTTGAGGTCGATGGCGCCTTCGGCCAGCGAGACCTTTCCGTTGAAGGTGCTGTTCAGCGCATCGCCCGTAACCGAGCCGCTGTCGATGACGATGGCGTCGGTCGCCAGACTGCCGGCGACCTTGGCGGTGACCTTGCCGGCGATCAGCGGCGCGATGGTCGGATTGTCCAGGCCGATCTTGTCCGCCGTCACCGTGCCGGAAATCGGCCCTGTCCGGCTTTTCACGTCGAACGCGTCCGAGTGCAATGCCAGGGTGAGCCCCTCGACCTTAGCTAGACTGGTGGCGGCCGAAGGCAGAACAGCGGAGATATCGAGCTTCGGCTGGGTGCCCTGCCCTGCAGCCTTTACCGAAAGCGCCTGCAGCTCGAGCTTGATCGGGCTCTCGGTGCTGCCAAGCGCCAGCGGCAGGCTCGGGCCGGTCGAGGCCAGGTCG